>DASSNL010000258.1:0-14479 GCA_035688075.1 Gemmatimonadaceae bacterium | reverse complement strand
ACCCATGTTACTCCATCAGAACATGGGTCCCCGCTTTCGCGGGGATGACGTTGTATTACGAGCCGTTCACTGCTTTCTGCTCTCTGCTTTCTACCTTCTTCCCCCTAGACCTCTGCCGCCGCGACCTCCAGCTCCTCTCGCGGCTCGCGGGCGGGCTTGAAGAGGGCGGCGAATATGACGAGGATCGCGAAGGCGCCGATCGCGGGGACCAGCCAGATGGAGCGCCAGTCGTGGCCGGAGGCGGTGCGGTAGGCATCGACGACGGGCCCCGAGAGCAGAGAGCCGATGAAGAGACCCGCACCCTGGGTGATGAAGGCGAGGAAGCCCTGGGCCGCAGCGCGGATGTTGATGCCGGCGCGCTGGTCCACGTAGATCTGCCCCGTCACGAAGAAGAAATCGTAGCAGAGGCCATGGAGGAGGATGCCGATGAAGAGCATCCACTGGAGTGAGCCGGCGTTACCATAGGCGAAGCAGATGTAGCGTAGCGCCCACGCGGCCATCCCCATCAGCAGGATTCGTTTCACTCCCAGCCGCACGAGGAACCATCCCAGGAGGAGCATGAAGCCGAATTCCGACGCCTGGCCGAGCGTCATCTTCGTGGCCGCCTCCTGCACGCCGATCTCGTTCAGGAAGGGATTGGTGAACGTGTAGTAGAACTGCAGTGGGATGCAGAGCAGGAACGACCCGAGAATGAAGGTCGCAAACGAGCGGTCGCGCAGGAGCGCGAGCGCGTCGAGCCCGAGCACGTCGCGGACGCTGAACCGCTTCCCGGCCGCGTGCGGCGGCGTGTGGGGAAGAAGGAAGCAGAAGAGCCCCAGCACTATCGACGCACCCGCGGCGATCCGCAGAGGCACCACCGTGGGCTCGAGGTGCAGGCGCCCGATGATGACTCCCGCCACGATCCACCCGATGGTACCCATCACGCGGATCGCGGGGAACTCTCGCGCCGAGTCCTTCATGTTGTCGAAGGAGATCGAATTCACCAGCGCGAGCGTCGGCATGTAGCAGAGCGCGTACACGATCAGCGCCGGATAGAACGCCGCGAAGTCCGTGAGCGTGGAGACGAAGTAGAGTACCACTCCGCCTACGAGGTGCAGAATGGCGAGGATGCGCTCGGTGGCGAAGAAGCGGTCAGCCACCATCCCGATGAAGAACGGTGATATCATCGCCGCTATCGCCGTGGCGCCGTAAGCCAGCCCCACCTGCGTCCCATCGAAGTGGAGCGCCTCGCCGAGGTAGGTCCCCATGGTGACGAACCATGCTCCCCACACGAAGAACTCGAGGAACATCATCACCGATAGCCGCATGCGCACGGATGTCATGGGGCGGGAAGATATGGGTGGGAAGGGAGAGGGCAAGACGGCAGGGTTCAGCAACTACAGGGTTCAGGGTTCAGGAACTGCCACTGCAGGCTGAAGGGAACGGGAAACAGGTACCGGCTCGTGCGGAGAAAACTCTCTACCCCGAGGCAGTTACCTGTTTCCTGTTTCCTGTTTCCTTATCCCTCTGAACCCTGAACCCTGCCTCCTGAACCCTGTATATCACTCTGCCTCCCTCCTCACCAACCTCCGCTCGTAAATCGCGCGCTGGAGGCCGGAGAGGAAGGAGCGGGCGTTGCGGCCGATGACGCGGGTGTCGTAGCCGCCCTCCTGGACCACGAGCATCGGGAGGCCGAGGCCGGCGATCGCGCCGCCGATGCGCTCGAAGCCTTCGGTGGTGATCGCCCAGGCGCCCGTGGGGTCGCCCTTGGCGATGTCGAGGCCTACGGAGAGAACCAGGAAGCGAGGGGCGAAGGTCTCGACGCGCTCGAGTGCCTGCTCGAGGGTGCTCAGATACTCGTCGTCAGTGACGTTCTCGCCGAGTGGGTAGTTGTGGTTGAAGCCGTCGCCGGCGCCCTCGCCGCGCTCGTCGGCGAAGCCGGCGAAATACGGGTAGGCGTAGCTCGGATCGCCGTGGATGGAAATGGTCAGAACATCGGAGCGGTCGTAGAAGATCTCCTGCGTTCCGTTGCCGTGGTGGAAGTCGATGTCCAGCACCGCAACCTTTCCCTCGGCACTCAGCACGTTGGCAGCTATGGACGCGTTGTTGAAGTAGCAGAAGCCCCCGTAGACCGCCGACTCGGCGTGATGGCCAGGTGGACGACAGACGGCATAGGCGATCTGCTCTCCTCTGCGCACCAGCTCCGCCCCGGTGAGCGCGCAGTTGACCGCCGCGCGCGCGGCTATGTAGGCGTTGTGTGTGAGCGGCGTGAAGGTGTCGATGCAGTAGTAGCCTGACTGCACCTCGTCATCCACCGGCTTTCGCGCACGGTGACGTATCGGAAAGACGTACGGATACACTGCCTGTCCCTCGGATAGCTTGAGGGAGACATCGCGCAGATAGCGCACGAAGTCGGGGTCGTGCACGGCGGTGATCGCCTCCTCGGGGTGTTCCTTCACGTCCACGATCTCCACACCTGCCAGCGAGCGCACCTGCTGGAGTATTCGCTCCACGCGCACGGGGCGCTCCACGTAGCCGCGCTCGCGCACGTGGTGCAGGTGGTGCTGCGGCGTGATCAGCACCTTGAGAGGAGAGTAGACATCATGGTGCGTGGGAGGCTTCGACGGCGCCGTACGTCCGCGCGGCTCCTGGAGACCGATCTCACCCTCGCGCACCGACTCCACCACCGACCGCGCGTACTCGTCGTTGCGAGGATAACGGTACTTTCGGAAGAGGAGCGCGCTCACTATCCCTCGTACTTCATCGGCCTTCGGCACGCGCGGCGCCCCGAGCGAATCGAAGATGATGAACGGCTCGCCCTCTTCCCTCCCTGGCCGCTTGTTCTGGTACGCGGTCCCCGTTATGACGCGCGCGCCATAGCGCTCGTAGAAGCGGATGCGAGCGCGGTTCTCGCGCCGGCGCGCCGCGTCGGGCTCGAGCTCCGCCGTATCCGGGCGCACTTCGAAGTAGAGGCCGGACGATCCCAGCCGGATGAGATACTCGCGGAGCGCCTCGTACAGCGCGCCGCCTATTCCGCGCTGCCGCACCGTGGGGTCCACCACGATGAAATCGAGGAGCGTCGCGTTCAGGTCTGCGTAGTGAAAGGCCAGCGCGAAGGCGAGCATCTTCCCCATCGCCTTCTCCGCCGTGATGAGGATCGTGCGATGCCCGAGCTGCGCCTGGTGACGCAGAAGATCCGGAATCTGTTCGGCGTAGTCGCCATACGCCGCGCCGAAGTAGCTGCGGAAGATGCGCTGCACCTCGGCGATCCGACGCGGCTCGTGATCGGCGTCGTAGAGATGGACGAAGCGGATCATCGACGACCGGCGCTGACGTTACCCACCCTCACAGCTCAGAACTCCAGCGTGTGCAGGTAGTCGTAGCTCGCGTGCGCTGTCGCGATCGGGTCCTTCGGCTCGTCGTGCTCGACGAAGTAATGCTGGATCCCGGCCTGCGCCGCGTGCTCGAAGATCCCACGGAAGCCGATGACTCCCTTCCCCACATCCACCATCTTGCCGCTCGCGTCCATGTCTTTCACATGCACGAGGGGGAAGCGACCCGGATGCCACTTGAAGTACTCGATTGGATCGCGCCCTCCTTTCACGAGCCAGAAGATGTCCATCTCCATCTTCACGAGGTCGGGATCGCAGTCCGCGAGGAGCAGATCGTAGGGGACCGTTTCACCCATCCGCTCGAATTCGAAGTCGTGGTTGTGGTAGCAGAACTGGAGCCCCGCCTTGCGCGCCGCCTGCGCCGACCGGTTGAACAGCTCGGCGATCTTCCGGTACCCGTACGGCGTGCGATCCGCTTCGTCTATCCAGGCGCAGGTGATGTAGCGATGCCCCAGGGTCGCCGCGTCCGCGAGCGTCCGTTCCCAATCTCCGCGCAGCTCTGCCGTCCCGATATGCCCCGACGGTGCCGCGAGCCGGTTACGATCGAGCAGCCTGCGCATCTCTCCCACGCTCTTCCCGTACAACCCCGCGAGCTCGACTTCCTTGTAGCCGATACCCGCGAGCTTCCCGAGCGTCCCCGCCGCATCTCGCGCCATGAGCTTGCGGACCGTGTAGAGCTGGATACCGATGCGGTCGAGGGTCCGGCTTCGCCCGGCCGATCCTCCGTTCGCTGCCGTCTGCGTGCCGCCGAGCGTCCGCAGCGCCGAGGCCCCCGGCGCGATCACCAGCCCGCCAAGCACCCCGCCGGCCATTCTCAGAAACGAGCGCCTCTGCTCATCCACTCCGGTCGATCTCCCCAAGCTTGCCCCCAGCTGTGAAGGTCATCGTGCGTGCTCAGGCAAGATTCTCTCCGGGAGAGCTGGTTGTCGAGGGAGGGTTCGTCGCGTGGACCTGCGGACGCGGAGGGCGCGGGGGGTAAAGAGAGGACGCGGAGGGGCTCCTCTACGACCTTACCTCCTCTCTCCCTTCTGACATCACTGCAAGTGAGAGTCGGGTGAGTTTTGGGGGAACTGCTCCCGCTCTCTCGAGTCCTGCCCGCCCGGGCAGAACCAGAGGTGAGGGAGCAGTTCCCCCAAAACTCACGTCACTCCCGCTCGGCGTGGTTCATGAACGGGGAGCGGAGGCTTGCCAGTGAAGGAAGTTCTCCGCGTCCTCTCGCACTCCCACTCCGCGACCTCCGCGTCCGCAGTTCCGCGCGATGAACCAAGCCCCCACCCCAATCCCACCAGCCGAGACGAAAAAAGAGGGGCCGGCATTTCCGCCGACCCCTCTCCGTAAATCCGTGCGCGGAGACTACCCGCTCAATCTCCCCACACCGGCTCTGGCGTGAGGCCCGCGGTTTCCCGCTCTTCCTCGATCTCGCGCACGCGCTCCGGCGAGGTGAGACGGCGCTTGAACCAGCCGCCGATGTCATCGAAGTAGGTGTACGCCACGGGCACCACCACGAGCGTGAGCATCGTGGAGGTGATCAGGCCACCGATCACGGCGCGCGCCATGGGGGCACGGAAGCCGCCGCCTTCACCGAGGGCGAAGGCGATCGGGAGCATTCCGAAGATCATCGCCAACGTGGTCATGATGATCGGACGCAGTCGCACCGCACCCGCCTCCACCAGCGCGGTGAAGCGGTCGGCGCCCGTCGCTCGGCGTTCGTTGGCGTTGTCCACCAACAGAATGGCGTTCTTCGTCACCAATCCCATGAGCATGATCACACCGATCATCGACATCATGTTCATCGTGTCGTTGGTGAGCAGTAGCGCGAGGAGCACGCCCACCAGCGACAGCGGAAGCGAGAGCATGATCGCGAACGGCTGCGTGAACGACTCGAACTGCGATGCCAGGATCAGGAAGATCAGGATGATCGCGAGCGTGATCGACTCCAGCACGTAGCCGGTGGTCTCCTGAAGATCCTCCGTCTCGCCGCCGAGGTGCACGCTGTAGCCGGGCGGGAGCTTCATCTCGTTGGCCACTTGCTGGATCGCCTGCGACGCTTCGGCGATCGAGAAATCGGGAGACGTGCTGCCCGAGATGGTAGCTACCCTCTGCAGATTCTTGCGATCGATCTGAGCCGGCGCTGTCCCGAGCTGGATGTTCGCTACATCCCTGAGCGGCACGGTGGCCACCGCGCCATCGGCCGTGCGGCGCGAAGTCGCCAGCGGGATGGTCGCGATGTCCTCTACCGTGCGCCGCTGCTCGGGCGCCACCTGAACCACCACGTCGCGCTCCTCACCCGTGGGATCCTCCCAGCGCGTAGCCGTCTCGCCGGCGAGCACGGGGCGGATGGTCGTGGCGATCTGCCCGATGTCCAGCCCCACTTCGTTGGCGATGTCGCGGTTCACGTCGATCCGGTACTCCGGCTTCGGGTCGCCGAGTGACGACTTCAGATCCACGATTCCCGGAATCTTCTCGATCCGCGCCATGAGCTCCGTGGAGAGCCGCTGCAGTTCGTCCACATCCTGCCCGCGGAGCTCCACCTGCAGCGGAGCCATGGCGCCGCCCAGGCCGCCACCCACGAGCACCGAGATGTCCGTGGCGACGATCGGCGAGAGTTGCTTGCGCGCCGCTACCATCAGCTCGTTCTGCGTGGCGCTCCGCTCATCGCGAGGGAGGAGCTTCACGTAGATCTCGCCCTTGGTGACGGTACCGGTGGCACCCGAGCCGATGGTGGTGTAGGTGTAGTCCACACCATCGAGCGAGCTCAGAGTCTGGATGATCTGCTCCGCCTTCCCCCGCGTGTACTGGAGGCTCGAGCCCTCGGGCGTCTCGAACTGCACCACGAACTCGCCGTTGTCGGAGTCGGGCATGAAGCCGCCGCCGATCATCGGGAAGAGCGCCA
Source organism: Gemmatimonadaceae bacterium (assembly GCA_035688075.1). Taxonomy (GTDB): domain Bacteria; phylum Gemmatimonadota; class Gemmatimonadetes; order Gemmatimonadales; family Gemmatimonadaceae; genus JADGGM01. The sequence continues at coordinate 8,215 of DASSNL010000258.1, read as the reverse complement.
TCGCGCCCACGAACGCCGCAGCGGCGACGGCAAGCGTCGTCTTGCGGTGGCCGAGCGCCCAGCGGATCACGTAGCGGTATTTCACCGCCTGCGAGTCGAACCAGTCGTTGAACCGCGCGATGCCGCGCGTGAGGATGTTAGGCCGCTTGCCGCCGCCGTGCCCATGCTCGCCACTCCCCTTGTGCGGGTTCACGCCCCACCAGGCCGAGAGCATCGGCGTGAGCGTGAACGACACGAAGAGCGACACCAGTACCGCCCACGCCACGGTGATGCCGAACTGGTAGAAGAAGCGGCCGATGATCCCGCCCATGAACGCCACCGGGACGAACACCGCCACTACCGTGAAGGTCGTGGCCATCACGGCGAGCATGATCTCCTTGGTGCCGCGACCAGCCGCCGTGAAGTGGTCCTCGCCCATCTCTCGATGTCGAACGATGTTCTCCACCACCACGATGGCGTCGTCGATGAGGATTCCGATCGACAGCGAAAGCGCCATCAGCGTGAGCACGTTGAGCGTGAAGCCCAGCGCGTTCATGATGATGAAGGAGGAGATCACCGAAACCGGGAGCGCGAACGCAGTGATCAGCGTGGCCTTCCAGTCGTTCAGGAAGATCATGACCACGAGCACGGTGAGGATCGCGCCGAGGATCAGCTCGTCGATCACGTCGTGCACCGACTGGCGGATCACCACCGAGTTGTCGCGCACCACCTGGAGCGAAGTACCGGCGGGGAGTACTCCGCTACGCATCTCCTCGATCGCCGCGCGCACGCCGTCAGCCACTTCCACCGTGTTGGCGCCCGAGACCTTGAGGATGTCGAGCGAGACCGCGCGCTCGCCGTTCACCAGCGCGAGCGAGCGCTCCTCCTCGTTCCCCTCTTCCACGCGCGCCACGTCCTTCAGCCGGATCGGCTGACCGCCCCGATTGGCGACGATCACCTCGCCGAACTGCTCCGGGTCGGTGATGCGCCCCGTCACGCGCACGAGCCGCTCGGCCCCTGCCTTTTCCACGCGGCCAGCCGGGATCTCCATGTTCTGGCTCTGCAGCGCCGCCATCACTTCGCCCACCGACACGCCCACCGCCTGGAGGCGTGAAGGGAGGATGAAGACCCGGACCTCGCGCTCCAGACCGCCCGCGATCCGCACCTCACCGACACCGCGCACGTTCTCCAGCCGCCGGCGGATGGTCTCGTCGGCGAGACTGGTGAGATTCACCAGCGACGTGCTGTTGGACGAGAGCGCGAGCGAGACTATCGGCAGCGAAGCCGGGTCGAACTTCTCGACGATCGGCGGATCGATGTCCTCGGGCAGGTCGCGCCGGATAGTCTCGATCTTGGCGCGTATGTCGGCGGCCGCGGCATCCACGTCCCGATCGAGGTCGAACTCGACGATGACCTGCGACACACCCTCGAGCGATACCGACGTGATCTTGTCCACGCCCTGGACGGGGTTGAACGCCTCCTCCATCCGGCGCGTCACCTCGCGCTCGATCGTCTCCGCGCTCGCGCCCGGATAGGTGGTCTGCACCGTGATGACCGGGATGTCCACGTCGGGGAACTGGTCGATCGCCAGTTGGCGATAGCCGAAGATCCCCAACACGATCAGCCCGAGCATGACCATGCTGGCGAAGACAGGCCGGCGAATCGCCAGCCCGCTCAACCCGCTCATTCGCGAGCCGCGCTCCTCTACGCGGGGCTCGCTTCCGTTCTCGTTTCGCTCCACCTCAGCTCCCTCCGCTCGCTCGGCGAGCTGTCTCGCGCGGTGCGGCCGCCTCATCGGTGGCCAATACCACCTGCGTGCCCGGGGCCAGCTGCACCGATGGCGTGACGATCACCTTCTCGCCACCCTCGAGCCCCTTCGCGATCGCTACCCGCCCGGTCGCCCTGTCGTTCGGACCGACCGTCACCGGCTGCTTCGCCACGCGCCCGTTCGAAACTGTCAGCACGTAGGTCGAGTCGCCCTCGCCGCGCACCGCGAGCTCGGGGATCACGACCGCGTTCTCCACCTTCTCGCCCACGATGCGGCCCGTGGCGAACTGGCCACCGATGATCGTGTGCTTAGAATTGGCGAGTTGCACGTACACACCTACCTGCCGCGTCCCCGGATCGGCCACGGGGTCGATGCGCGCGACGCGTCCGCTCAGCTCACGATCGGGTGAAGCTGTGAGCGTGAATGCCACCGGCGCTCCCACGCGCACGTGCGCGGCGCGGTCCACCGGGATCTGGCCGGAGAGCTCCAGGGTGTCGGAGTTCACGACGGTGAAGAGCGGTGCGTCAATCCCCACCGCTTCTCCGCCGTCCACCGAACGCTCGCTCACCACGCCGGTGATCGGCGCCCGGATCGTGCTCCGCGCCTCGGCCTCCTCGGCCTGTGCAGCCTGCGCCTGCGCCGCCTCGTACGCCGCCTGCGCCGTGCGGAAGTCGATCGCCGACATCGCACCCGCCTCGTGCAGCGTGCGCGCCGCCTCGAGCTTCTGTTTCGCGAGCGCGAGATTCGCGCGGGCCGCTTCGGCCTGAGTGCGAACGCCGGCTGCTTCGATAGTGGCCATCACCTGCCCGCGACGCACCGGCGTGCCGCGATCCACGCGCACACCGCGCACGGTACCGCTCACCTGCGACTTCACGCGCACCACCTTGTACGGCTGAAGCGATCCGGTGAGCACCACGCCGGCGGCCAGATCGGAGCGAGCGGCCACCGCCACATCCTCGGGAGCGAGAACGGAACGCTGCTGCTCCGCCGTGGCCGCGGGCGCCGCCTCTGCCTCATCGCCGGAGGTACCGCCGCACGCCGCCACCGCCATCAGGGAGACAATCGCCATCGCCCAGCGCGCGCCCGAGAGTGCGCCTCGAGCTCCCATGCTCGACATATGTGAAATCCTCTTGGACTGTGTCATCGCCTTCACCGTTCCGGCGCCGTCGAAAGTCCCAGCGCCTTCCGCATCTGTGCGTCAGCCACGTAGTAATCCGAGATCGCCTGTGCCAGGTTGGTACGCGCCTGGAGCAGCGCCAGGCGCGCGTCGGAAGTCTCGAGCTGCGTGGCCAACCCCTTCTCGTAACGCAGCACGGTCAGGTCGTAGACCCGCTGTGCCTGATCCACCGTGCGGTGCCGGGCAGCGATGCTCGACCTCGCGCGCTCTTTCTCTCCGCGCGCGCGCTCGTACTCGAGCTGCACCGACTCCTTCAGTTGCGCGAGCTCGAGCTGCGACTGCTGCAGCTCCACCTGCGCCAGTTCCACGTCGGCGCCGCGCTTGAAGCCGGAGAAGATCGGCACCGTCACGCCGACGCTCGCCGTGAAATCGGGCCGCCAGTCGGCGCCGGTCCAGTCGAATGCTCCGTTGGGCCAGAGCTGCCTGCCGTAGTTCAGCTGCAGACTCACCTGCGGGAGATATGCTCCCTTCGCTATCGAAACCTGCTGCTCCCTGATCGCCACCTGCGTCTCGGCCGACTGCACCGCCGGGCGCGCTTCCACCTGGGTTTTCGGCATCGGTCCCGCCGCACTGCTGTCCACCCGCGGCTCCTCGAGCTGTGTGGTGAGCTCCAGCGGCTGCGCGACCGGAATGTTCACGAGACGCTTGAGATCGAGCGTCGCGAGCTCGCTGGCGTTCCGCGCCTCCACGAGCTGCGGCCGCAGATTCTCGAGCGACACTTCCGCGCGCAGAACGTCCAGCTCCGACGAGCTACCCGATTGGAAGCGGAGCCGCTCCTGGTCGAGGAAGCGCTGCGCCTGATCCACGGCGGCGGCGGCAATTTCCTCCAGTTCGCGCGCCAGCAGGGCGCGGTAGTACGCCGTCCGCACGTTCAGCTCTATGTCGGAAAGCTGCTCCTGGAAGCCCATGCGTGCCTGATTGCCGTACTGCTTGGCGATCTTCATCGCGGCGCCGGTGCGTCCGCCCGAGTAGAGGAGCTGAGACGCGCTCACCGAGGCGACGTAGGCGTGCTGCTGGCCGAAGGGGAGGTTCCCAAAGAGTCCACCCAGCCCTTCCAATCCGGCGTTGGGCGCGTTCTGCTCGAGGTAGCGGATCCGCTCGGCCATGGACGCACTGCTGTCCGGCTCGAAGCGCATCGAGTCGGGGATCTGGAAGCCTGCACCGCTCCCTCCGTACGGAGACTGGAAGGTGCGCGTGTAGTTGAGCGAGCCGTTGATCTGCGGAAGCGCAGCCGAGCGCGCGGAGGTCACCTGCGTCTCGGCGAGCTCCACCTGCGAGCGCGCAAGACGCACCTCCTCACTCTTGCCGAATGTACGCCCCAGCGCGTCGTCGAGACTGAGCGCGACCGTGTCGCCCCGCGCAACAGCGGAGCTGTCGGTAACGCCGACGGTGTCCGCAGCCTGCGCTTGCACCTCGGGCGAGAGCGCTCCACCGCACAATGCGGCCAGCGCCAGTGAAACCAATATCTTCACGCTTTCCTCTGGAGTCGTTAGCTGATCAGCGTCCGGCCGTCGCACCATTGGAGCGGGCGCCGGCACGCTCTTCTCTGGCCTTCTGCCGCGCGGCTTTGCGCTTGTCACGCTCGGCATGCCAGCGCTCGAGCTCGTGGGTGGTCGCCTCCACGACGAAGCGCAGCCCTTCGACCGCTTCATCGAGGCGGTCACGCACCTCGCGGCTCTCGATCTTCATCTGGCGCCCTTCGTCGAGCACCGCTATGAGGCGACCCATCACCTTTAGTCGCCGCTCGAGGGTCCGTGAGTAGTGGTCCGGGGCGATCCTGTAGTAGTCGCGCCGATCGCCCTTGCGAGTGATGCGCTCCACCACTCCGCACTCCTCGAGCCTGCGCGCATCTACGCTGATGCTGGCGCGGCTGACCGACAGCCGCTCGGCCATCTGGTCGAGCGAGCACTCGCCCGGAGTGAGGAGGAGAAGGCCGAGGATGCGGCTGGCTATCCGCGGCATCCGGTCGCTCTCCTCGAACACCAGTCCGAGGCGCTCTATGAGTCTGTCCTGTTCATCCATCGTCTCTCCCACGATCGTGCCCTTCTCCTGCTCGCTGGGGACCGTCACTGGCCGTTGCCCGCCTTCCGGACGAGCCGCGGAATTTATTTGTTTCGGTACGTTCAGTCAATACAAAACGTTCCGAACCCCGTTTCGTTCCCGTACGGAATGGCGGCATGGACGATGGGTCCCATCCCGCTCCACGATCGCGGCGCGATCGGCACTTCACGTACGAAGCGAATCCGTGCGGGTTTCAGCGAGCTCCGTCCCCGCAACGTCGCAACGGAGCCCGTTGCGACGTTGCACTCGCGCACTGCGATCGATCGTACGAAACGCGGTCTCGCGAATCGATTTAGATTACCAGTCAGCCTGCCGCCGGCCACGCCGCGCGCGGCATCCGGCGGCAGCGGCTCCGTCATTCACCGCGCCCGCACGGCGGGCGCGAAAGCCCAGAGTAATGATGAATTCGCTCAACTCTTTCGGCAGCCGCTCGGTCCTGGAGGTAAACGGGACACCTTACACGATCTTCCGACTCGACACGCTCGCCAAGCTCCCCGGCGCGACCATCGACCGCCTCCCCTTCACGCTCAAGGTCCTGCTCGAGAATCTCGCGCGTAACGAAGACGGAGCCTTCGTCAAGCACGAGGACATCGAAACGCTCGCGAAGTGGGACACCACCAGGCGCCTCCAGAAGGAGATCGCATTCCGTCCGGCGCGCGTCCTCCTGCAGGACTTCACCGGAGTTCCCGCAGTGGTGGACCTCGCGGCCATGCGCGACGCGCTCGCTTCGCTCGGCGGCGACCCGACGAAGATCAACCCACTTCAGCCTGCCGACCTCGTGATCGACCACTCGGTTCAGGTGGACGAGTACGGAACCGAGGCCGCCTTTCTCATCAACACCACCCGCGAGTTCGAGCGCAATCAGGAGCGCTACGCTTTCCTCCGCTGGGGACAGAGCGCGTTCCGCAACTTCAGCGTGGTGCCGCCCGGCACCGGGATCTGCCACCAGGTCAACCTCGAGTACCTCGGTCGCTCAGTCTTCGTTTCCGAAGAGGACGGCGAACGGCGCGCCTACCCCGACTCGCTCGTGGGTACCGACTCGCACACCACGATGATCAACGGCCTCGGGGTGCTTGGCTGGGGCGTCGGTGGCATCGAAGCCGAGGCGGCGATGCTCGGACAGCCGCTCTCGATGCTCGTTCCCGAAGTCGTCGGCTTCAAGCTTCACGGGAAGCTCCCCGCTGGCGCCACCGCAACGGATCTGGTGCTGACGGTCACCGAGATGCTCCGGAAGAAGAAGGTCGTCGGAAAGTTCGTGGAGTTCTACGGACCGGGGCTGTCGTCGCTCGCGCTCGCCGACCGTGCGACCATCGGCAACATGGCGCCGGAGTACGGCGCCACGGTTGGCTTCTTTCCTGTCGACGCGCAGACACTCGAGTACCTCCGCTTCACCGGCCGCGGCGAGCAGCAGGCGCGCCTCGTGGAGGAGTACTGCAAGGCGCAGGGGCTCTTCCGCACCGACGACACGCCCGACCCGATCTTCAGCGACACGCTGGAGCTCGACCTGGGAAGCGTGGAGCCGAGTCTCGCGGGGCCGAAGCGTCCGCAGGACCGCATCCCGCTCAAGTCGTCGAAGAAGATGTTCAACGACACGCTGAAGGCGGAGCTCGAGCGAGTAGGCACTCTGGCCGGGAAGGCCGAGGTGGCACGCGCTACCGCGGTCAGCGCGGAGCCGGGTCTATCGCCCACGGTGGTTGCCGCGAGCCCCGAGGAGACGGTGGCGCCGGAGCGCGGCGTGAAGGTGACGATGAACGGTGAGAGCTTCCAGCTCGGCCACGGTTCGGTGGTGATCGCCGCGATCACGAGCTGCACCAACACCTCCAATCCGTCCGTGATGCTCGGGGCGGGCCTCCTCGCGCGCAATGCTGTGGCGCGTGGGCTCCGCACCAAGCCGTGGGTCAAGACGAGTCTCGCGCCGGGCTCGAAGGTCGTGACCGACTACTACGCGAAGGCGGGAGTCATGGAGCCGCTCGAGGAGCTCGGCTTCTATCTCGCCGGTTACGGCTGCACCACCTGCATCGGAAACTCCGGCCCCCTTCCCGGCCCCATCGCCGAGGCGGTGGAGGAGAACAAGCTCGTGGTCGCCTCCGTGCTCTCTGGGAACAGGAACTTCGAGGGTCGCATCAACCAGTTCACCCGCTTCAACTATCTGGCGTCGCCGCCGCTGGTGGTGGCGTACGCTCTCGCCGGGCGGATGGACATCGACCTGACGACCGAGCCGCTGGGAATCGGCACCGACGGCCCGGTGTTCCTCCGTGACATCTGGCCTACGCCGAAGGAAGTGGCCGACACCATCATGACGTCGGTGAAGAGCGAGATGTTCACGAAGCAGTACGCGAACGTCTTCGAGGGGGATGAGCGGTGGAAGTCGCTCGACGTGCCGACGGGCGATCTGTACACCTGGTCCGACAGCTCGACTTACGTGAAGAACCCTCCCTTCTTCCAGGGGATGACTGCCGAGCCGCCCGGGGTGCAGCCGATCACCGGTGCGCGTGTCCTCGCCATGCTCGGCGACTCGATCACCACGGACCACATCTCGCCTGCCGGCTCCATTCCGGCCTCGAGTCCCGCGGGCAAGTGGCTCATCGATCAGGGGGTGGCGACGAAGGACTTCAACTCGTACGGCTCGCGCCGTGGGAATCACGAAGTCATGATGCGCGGCACCTTCGCCAACATCCGCCTGCGGAACGAGCTCGCCCCGGGGACGGAGGGTGGCTGGACCGCTACCAAGCCGGGTGGCGATCCGGTAACGATCTTCGACGCGTCGATGGAATACCAGAAGGCGGGCACCCCGCTCCTGGTGATCGCCGGGAAGGAGTACGGCACCGGCTCATCGCGCGACTGGGCGGCGAAGGGCACGCTCCTTCTCGGTGCGCGCGCCGTGATCGCCGAGTCGTTCGAGAGGATCCACCGCTCGAACCTGGTGGGGATGGGCGTCCTCCCGTTGGAGTTCGCCGATGGCGCCTCCCGTCAGTCGCTCGGTCTCACCGGCTTCGAGACGTACGACATCGAAGGAATGGACGACTCGATGCCGCCGCGCGCGCGGCTGAAGGTCCGCGCGAAAGATGCGTCAGGGAAGGAGACCAGCTTCGACGTCATCTCGCGCATCGACACGCCGGAGGAAGCCACCTACTACAAGCACGGCGGGATCTTGCAGTACGTGCTGCGGCAGTTGGCGCGGTAACCGACGGGGTCAGGTCTTTAATTTCGAGCGGGCTGGGCCGTTTCAC
>DASSNL010000215.1:0-9489 GCA_035688075.1 Gemmatimonadaceae bacterium | reverse complement strand
ATCGATACGGCCGGCGGAGCGGCCGTATCGATTCACGATTTCGGACCTGACCCCGCCGTTCCGATTCCAGACCTGACCCCGTCGTGCTACCCCAGCTCGTTGTTCCTCGCCGCTGCCCGGTCGCCGAGCGCGGTGAGCGGTGATGGCGACATCCGCGACTGGCTCTCGGCGCCGCGAACGCGCGCCGTTCCCACGCCACCCGCCTCGGGAAGCACGCGGTTCACCTGGCCCAGGATCTCCGAGGTAACGCTGGGGAAGAGGCCGTTGAAGCCCACGGCGAGCCTGGTGAGGAGGGGGAATGTCAGCTCCGGGTCGCCGCGGCGGCAGGCATCTACTATTCGCCGTGCAGCGCTCTCCGCGCTGGTGCTGAGAACCGGCATCGCGTCGGCGATGCTGAACCAGGCGTACTCGGCGCGGTGCTTACCCTTGAACTGAGCGTTCCTCGGGCTGCCAGTGCGCATGAGTCCCGGGCAGACCGTGGTCACCACCACATTGTCGCGCGCGAGCTCCGCGTGCAGCCCTTCCGACAGGCCGGTGAGCGCGAACTTGCTCGCTGAGTAGGGGAGGAGATGCGGCACGCTGATCTTCCCGCCCACCGAGGAGATGTTCACGATGCGGCCCTCACGCCGGGCGCGCATCTGCGGGAGAACGGCGAGTATCGTGTTCAGCGGTCCCCAGAAGTGGGTTCGCATCGCCTCCTCGTAGTCCTCGCGCGTGAGCGAGTCGAGAGGCCCCACCTGGATCACGCCAGCGTCGTTCACGAGAACGTCGATGGTAGCCCATTCGCGGGTCACATCACGTACCATCTCTTCGACCTGCGCGCGGTCGGTCACATCGCAGGCGAGCGCGAGGACGCGGGCGCCACGCCCCTCGAGGTCGAGACGTGCGCGTTCGAGCTCATCCCGGTCGCGCGCGCAGATCACGATTCGTGATCCGCGACTGGCGAACTCGCGCGCCAGCACGAGTCCGAGTCCGCGACTGCCGCCGGTTATCAGGACGACTCTGTCGCGCAGGTCGTAGCTCTGCCGGGCGCGCACGAGCGCGCGTGCGGCCAGGGCACCGCCCGCCACGAGCGCCGCGGCGAGCAGCACCCTGCCGCCACCGTCCCCACCTCTTCTTTCGAGCATTTCGTCAGGCATCGATCACAGGATAGCGAGTGCTCAGCGCGATCCGGCGTACCTCACGGGCTTTCACGAGCCGGGTCGACTGAACCGTGTCGATCGAAAGAGGCATTGGTCGTGCCCCGGCCGAGGCGGCGGGTGCGGCTTTTTGCATCCAGTCTTGCGCACCGTTGTAGCACTCTCTACATTGGCTTTCGGCATTGCGGAACTGCGTTCCATAATCTGGAACAGCAGCTTCCGCACCCCGCTCCTCTTCGGCTATCCATCGCGGCAGTCACGCCGCGTGATGTTCTCTTCGGTACCACGAAGTCCGCCCGGCCTTCGGCCGGCGCGACAAGCGCAGCAACATCCGGGCGCTGTTCCCCGGCAGAGAGCTCACCTCGTAGTTCGGGTCGTCCCTTCCGGCGCCGCGCATTCGCGTCACCGCGTTGGGCGTTCTCCTCTCGTGTCCTCGAGAGGCAGGTAAATGGAAGCCGATCACCTGTCCGCAGCACACAGAACGTTCGTAGCGGCAGCGCCGTCGATACCGCCGCGCCCGGGCCCTCCAGGCCACCGGTCGCGCGGGCGCCATCCTCGCTCACCGCCACCGGAACCGCGCCACTGAGGCCAACTACGGCGCGTCGTACAGCGCTCCGGTGATCTCGCCACACCCACCATTTCGATCCATAGCAATCCGAGAGAGGTGTTCATGGAAAGGCTCCGTCACTCCCTCTGGCCCGCGCTGGCCCTGCTAGCGTTGGCTGCCTCGGGTCAGCCGGCGTCGGCCGCGGCCCAGGCGCAAGACCAGACTCAGGGAGCAATCGCAGGCCGGGTCACCGATGCAGGCAACGGCCAGCCGGTGGCTTCAGTGCAGATCAACGTCCTGGGCACCAATGCCGGGGCGCAGACCAATGACAACGGCGAGTACACCATCCGCGGTCTGCGGCCCGGGGCACTCGAGGTTCGAGCGCTGCGCGTCGGGTACAGCGAGCAGCGGCTGCAGGTGAACGTCACGGGCGGGCAGACAGCTACCCTCGACATCCAGATGAAGCCGGTCGCCGTCATGCTGAACCCGGTCGTGACCACGGCCACCGGTGAAGAGCGACGCGTCGAGGTGGGGAACGCGATCGCGCGCGTGGACGCCGCCGCGGTGACCGATCGGAAGCCCGTGAGCACGGTGGAGGATGTGCTCACCGCTCGCGCACCGGGCGTACAGGTGATGCAGGGAACCCAGACGGGCGCCGGCGCCCGCGTCCGGATCCGCGGCACCAGCTCGCTCTCGCTCTCCAACGATCCCATCTACATCGTGGACGGGACGCGCGTCGCCAACGACAGAGGGTCCGCATCGTTCACCACTGGCGGTACCTACCCGAGCCGCATCGGTGACCTCAACCCCGACGACATCGAGTCGATCGAGGTGGTGAAGGGGCCGTCCGCCGCGACCCTCTACGGCACCGACGCCGCGAACGGCGTGATCGTCATCAAGACCAAGCGTGGCGTCGAGGGGAAGCCGCAGTGGACGGTCACCCTGGAGCAGACCGCGATCAAGGACCTCAACGACTATCCCGACAACTACCGGTCCTGGCGCCCCACCTCCACTGCCTCCAACACGCAGCAGTGCTTCCTGACCCAGGTAGCCGCGGGGACGTGTACGCAGGACAGCGTCACGACGTTCAACATCTTCGACGACCCGGAGACCACCCCTTTCGGTCTCGGACGACGCCAGCGCTACGGCCTCTCGGTTCGCGGCGGCTCGGAGACGATCAGGTACTACGTGACGGGCGAATGGCAGGATGAAGATGGAGTCACCAAGCTCCCCGACTTCGACATTGCCCGCATGCACCGTGATGGGACGCCGATCCGGCCCGAGGTCGCCAACCCGAACATCCTCAAGCGGGCGAACGCGCGCGCCAACATCGACGTCAATCTCTCGCCCGACGCCGACCTCCACGTGAGCGCGGGGTACATCTCCCAGGACCTCCGTCTTCCGCAGAGCGATGACGCCGGCGCCAGCGGGATCGGTGCCAACGTGTACGGAGGGCTCGGCTACAAGTACCAGATGGCCGGCGGCGATACTCTCTTCGGCTACCGGCAGTACACGCCGCGGGACGTCTACCAGACCATCAGCTCGCAGGGTATCGACCGCCTGATCGGCTCCACCCAGGCAAACTGGCGTCCAACGGAGTGGCTCGCTCTCAACGGGAGCTTCGGCCTCGACTTCACCTACCGTCTCGACACGCAGCTCTGCCGCTTCGACACCTGCCCCGACGTCGGTGAGGATCGCCTGGGCTTCAAGCTCGATGACCGCACCACCTTCTACAACTACAGCGGGAACTTCAGCGCGTCGGCCAGCAAGCAGCTGACCGACAACGTGGAGTCCAAGACCACCGTCGGTGTTCAGTACGTTCGCACGCTCTTCGACCGGAACCGCGCGCGCGGCTACCACCTGCCGCCTGGCGCCACGAGCGTAAGCGCGGCCGCGATCCAGACAGCCGACGAGTCGACGAACGAGAGCCGCACCCTCGGCGGCTACATCGAGGAGCACCTCGGCTTCCGCGACAGGATGTTCCTCACCGTCGCCGTGCGGTCCGACCGGAACAGCGCCTTCGGCGCCAACTTCCACACGGTGTTCTATCCCAAGGTCGCCGCGTCGTGGGTGATCTCCGATGAGCCGTTCTTCAACAAGCCCGGCTGGATGGACCAGATTCGTCTCCGCTCCGCGTACGGTGCGTCGGGCGTGCAGCCCGGCACCATCGACGCGGTCCAGTACTATTCCGGATTCGCCGCGCGCGTCGACGGCGAGGAGACTCCCGGCGTCGTGTTCACCGCGCTCGGGAACAGGGATCTCAAGCCCGAGCGCTCCACGGAGTTCGAGGCGGGGATCGACGGGACCTTCCTGAACAGCCGCCTGACGGCGGAGTTCACCTACTATCGCAAGATCTCGAAGGACGCGCTCATCGAGCGGATCCTGCCGCCCTCGCTCGGCACCGGCTCCACGAGTCGCTTCGAGAACCTCGGCGAGGTGCGCAACTCCGGCTTCGAGGGCTTCGTCTCCGCGCAGCTCATGCAGGGGAGTTCCTTCGGTTGGGACATGACGCTGAACGGCTCCACGAACTCGAACGAGCTCGTGGACCTCGGCGGCGTTCCGCCGATCATCGGATCGTCGATCAGCCAGGTGGAGGGCTATCCGCTGAACGGCTACTGGGCCAACAAGATCGAGAGCTACAGCGACGCGGATGGCAACGGCATCATCACGAAGGACGAGATCGTGGTGGATCCCGAGAAGTCGTTCGTGGGATACTCGATCCCGCGCTATCAGGTGGCGCTCAACAACGGCTTCGACTTCTGGAACAGGCACCTGCGCCTCGCCGCGATGATCGACTACAGCGGGGGCAACAAGCTGTACTTCAACTCCGAGCGTATCCGCTGCTCGAGCCGCCTGAACTGCCGCGGGCTGAACGATCCAACGGCGTCCTTCTTCGAGCAGGCGCGGACGGTCGCTCTCCGTGAGGATGATGCCCGCTCGCTCTACGGTTACATGGACGACGCGGATTTCATCCGCCTTCGCGAGCTCTCGTTGACGTTCAACGCTCCCGAGAGCTGGGCGGGCGTCCTGCGTGGACAGCGGCTGTCGGTTTCGCTCGCAGCGCGTAATCTCGGACTGCTATGGACCAGGTACGAGGGCGTGGACCCGGAGACGAACGTCAACTCCGGGGACACTCCGACGGACTTCCAGTCCGCGGCACCGCCGTCGTATTTCATGCTCCGTCTCAACCTCGGCTTCTGAGGCAACGACCACATGCAACCGATCATAACGGCAATACGGAATGGGCATCGCATGCGGCTCGCTGCGGCGATGGTTGGTCTGGCGGCGCTGTCGCTGTCAGCGTGCTCGGTGGACAAGATCCTGGACGTCACCGACCCGGACATCATCAATCCCTCCGACGTCTCCAGCCCCCAGGGCGTGGAGGCGGTGCGGCTGGGAACCATCGCCCGCCTGAACCAGGCGACGACGGGAGCAGAGAGCTTCTTCCTCCTCGGTGGCCTGCTGGCCGACGAGTGGCGCTCGGGCGACAGCTACCTGGACCGCGACGAGACTGACCAGCGCAACGTGTCCGAGCGGAACGGGTTCCTGGTGGACGCTACGCGCAACGTGTATCGCGCCCGGCTCTCCGCGAAGCAGACCATAGACCTCCTGAAGCAGTACAGCCCGGATGCTCCCGGCTGGCAGGCGGCCGAGATGTACTTCGTGGAAGCGTACATGGAGAACATGATCGCCGAGAACTTCTGCAGCGGGATGCCCTTCAGCACGGTGGAGGATGGGGCTCCGGTGTTCGGCAGTCCCATGTCCACGGAGGAGACGCTTACCATGGCGCTCGCCCACGCGGACTCCGGGCTCGCTCTCGTCACCGGCACCACCGATGACGACAACCGCGTGAAGTACGTGCTGCAGGTGATGCGCGGCCGGATACTCCTGAACCTCGATCGCGCTGCCGATGCGGCGAACGCGGTGGCCGGCGTGCCGACGGACTTCGCTTACGTGATGGAGCAGTCGCAGACCACCATGTCGAACACGATCTGGGACTTCAACATCAACGTTCGCCGCTACACGGTGAGTGCCGGAGAGGGGATCGTGGGCACCGACTTCGCCACGGCCGGTGATCCGCGCGTGCCGGTCTGCGCTGGAGGGAGTACCGAGTGCAAGGCGGCTGGCATCACCCAGTCCACCGTGTTCGAGAACGGCTCGGCGATGCCGCTCTACGTCCAGCTACTCTGGTCGACGCCCGATGCGTCGGTGACCATCGTCTCGGGGGTAGAGGCGCGGCTCATCGAGGCGGAGGCGGCGCTGCAGGGATCAGCGCCGGGAGATGCGCTCGGGATCCTTAACGATCTGCGCTCCACCGTTCCCGGGCTCGACCCGCTCGATGACGCCGGGACCCCGGAGGCGCGGGTGGACCAGCTCTTCCACGAGCGTGCTTTCTGGCTCTTCTCCACCGGTCACCGGCTGGGCGACCTGCGGCGTCTCGTGAGGCAATACGACCGCGCTCCGGACACCGTCTTCCCCAACGGCGACTTCCTGGAGGGCGGTACGTACGGGAGCGACATGAACTTCCCGGTGCCCGAGTCGGAGAAGAACAACCCCAACGACACGGCGGGCGCCTGCATCGACCGCAACGCCTGATGCGTATCTGATGATGACGTACAAATGCAACCGCCGGCGATCGCGATCGCCGGCGGTTGCATGTGTGGGCGGCGCGCCGTTCCGGGTGGCAGTGTGATGCCCGGAGCGTAGCGAAGCGAGCGGTAGGGGCAGTTGCCGTGGCTGGTCCGCTCGCTTGCGCTGCGATTGCGTGGAAGGTACCTTTTTATCATAAGTTGCAACCGAGTTGCAGAAAATGGAACCCGACGCATGGGGCACGACGGCTTCCCCGGATGCTGTCAACCCCTGGCGCGGCGGCCTCTGACCCGACATCCCTTCATCGACATGTCTCAATCGGCCCGCGCACAGACTATCGTGGAGCCCTCCATACCCATGCAGATGGAGCCATCGACGCGCTTCGTAGCGCTCGCCGAAGGCGCCTTCGGCCCCATCACATCCAAGACCGCGAACGGCTGCATCAGGTATTCGCCGGACCGCGTGGTCGCGATCATGGACTCCACTCGAGTGGGCCAGACGGCGCAGTCGGTGCTCGGATTCGGGGGAGACATCCCCGTGGTGGCCGGGCTAGATGAAGCCATCGCGCTGGGGCCGACGGCGCTGCTGGTGGGTGTGGCACCCACCGGCGGTCAGCTCCCGGCACCGTGGCGCGATACGATTGCCGCCGCGTTGCGAAACGGTCTCGATGTGTGGAGCGGCCTGCATTACTTTCTTGCCGACGACCCCGTGCTCGCCGCGGCCGCTGTCGAAGGGGAAGCCCGCATCTTCGACCTGCGCCGGCCGCCTCGCGATCTGGGCGTCGCTGCCGGTCGCGTGCGCGACGTAGCCGCGACGGTGGTACTCACCGTAGGCTCCGACTGCAACATCGGTAAGATGACCACGCAGGTTCAGCTCCGCGACGCGCTCCGAGCGCGCGGCGAGCGGGTTGCCTTCGCGGCCACCGGCCAGACCGGGATCCTGGTGGAAGGGTGGGGGATCGCGGTAGACGCGGTGATCGCCGACTTCATCTCCGGTGCCTCGGAGCGGCTCGTCCTCCAGGCGGCTGCCACCGCCGACATCGTGCTGGTGGAGGGGCAGGGCTCGATCATCCACCCGAGTTACTCCGGCGTGACGTTCGGTCTCCTGCACGGCTCGCTCCCGCACGCCATGGTGCTCTGCCACCAGCCGTCGCGGAAGGCGATCAACAAGCAGGAGTGGGTACGGATACCACCGCTCGCCGATCTCATCGAGATGCACGAGTACGTCGCGCGTCCGCTGCGGCCATCGAAGGTGATCGCCATCGCGTTGAACACTTTCGATCTCTCGGACGAGGAGGCGCGCGCCGCCATCGCGGCGGCAGAGGCGGAGACCGGACTCCCGGCCACCGACCCCGTACGCTACGACTCGGCGCCCATATCCGACGCCATCATCGACTTCCACCGCGGCCGGTCGAGCTAGACCGACCTGGAGCGTCCCCCTGGTGGGCGGACGGCTCTCCGCATCGCTGTACGATGCCCGGCGCTACCTTTGCGTTGTGGAGCTTGCATGCGCGAGCTCATCCACAAGCACTCCTCGCTCGTCCGCGGCGATGATGAGAGGACGTACGAGGCATTCATCTACGGGCAGCAGCGCGTGGATGGTACGTGGATCGGATGGATCGAGTTCGTGCCGCTTGAGGGAGGATCCGTTCTCCGGACGACGCGCGAGACGTCGCAACCGGATCGCGACGCCCTGGTGTACTGGGCCGGCGGTCTGGAGCCGCTCTACCTCGAGGGAGCAATGGAGCGCGCGTGGCCCTGACGCCGCTCTTCCCCGGGTGGCGGTGCGGGCTCCAGCACAGGTCGGGGAACGGTCACACCGGGGAGCGCGTTCACGTCGGAGACGATTGGCGGTCATCGCGCGTCCACGAGACGACCGCCCCTCTCGCGTCGTGATGTGATTCCGGAGACCTGATTGAGTACAACAGCAGCCATACCGCGCGACCGTGAAGATTCCGGCCGCACGGCGTTTCTCGTGCTCGGCGCCATAAGCTTCTGCCATCTGTTGAACGACATGATGCAGTCGCTGCTCCCCGCCATCTACCCGATGCTCAAGACCTCCTTCGGTCTCGACTTCGTGCAGGTGGGATTGATCACTCTCACCTACCAGCTCACCGCCTCGCTGCTCCAGCCGCTGGTGGGACTCTATACCGACCGCCATCCCAAACCGTACTCGCTGGCCACGGGGATGAGCTTCACGCTCACGGGGCTCGTGCTCCTGGCGTTCGCGCCGACCTTCCACGTGCTGTTGCTCGCCGCCGCGATGGTCGGGATGGGATCGTCGGTCTTCCACCCGGAGTCGTCGCGCGTAGCGCGAATGGCATCGGGCGGGCGCCACGGCTTCGCGCAGTCGCTCTTCCAGGTGGGAGGCAATGCGGGATCGGCGGTTGGCCCTCTCCTCGCGGCGTTCATCGTGCTCCCCTTCGGCAGGCACAGTGTGAGCTGGTTCTCCGTCGCCGCGCTCCTCGGAATCTTCGTACTCTGGAACGTGGGCGGCTGGTACAGGCGCTACGGGATCGCGCGCGTCGCGCCGCGGACAGCCGGTGGCGCGAGTGTTTCTACGCTCCCACCGCGGAAGGTGAAGCAGGCGCTCGCCGTGCTCATGGCGCTCGTCTTCTCCAAGTATTTCTACCTGGCGAGTCTCACGAGCTACTACACGTTCTTTCTGATCCACAAGTTTGGCGTGTCCGTGCAGTCGGCGCAGCTCCATCTCTTCCTGCTACTCGGCGCGGTGGCGGCGGGGACGATCATCGGTGGTCCCGTGGGCGACCGGATCGGAAGGAAGTACGTGATCTGGTGCTCCATACTGGGCGTCCTCCCATTCACGCTGGTGCTCCCCTACGCGAATCTCTTCTGGACCGCGGTGCTGAGCGTGGTGATCGGCGTGATCCTCGCTTCAGCTTTCTCCGCGATCCTGGTCTACGCGCAGGAGTTGGTGCCGGGCAAAGTGGGGATGATCTCCGGACTTTTCTACGGCCTCGCCTTCGGCCTGGGCGGCATTGGCGCCGCCGTCCTCGGATGGATGGCCGACCACACCGGCATAGAGTTCGTCTACCACGTCTGCTCCTTCCTCCCCGCGGTGGGACTCCTCACCGCGTTCCTGCCGAACCTGGAGACGGAGGAGCAGAGAAGACGAGGGGTTGCCGCGTGAGCGGCGACCGACAGCAGAGAGCAGTGAACGACGGGGTCAGGTCTTTAACTTCGAGGGGGCTGA
>DASSNL010000213.1:0-11180 GCA_035688075.1 Gemmatimonadaceae bacterium | reverse complement strand
CTGGGCCGGGAACTGCGGACGCGGAGGTCGCGGAGGGGAACTGAGAGGACGCGGAGAGAGGCTTTCGGCAGCAGAGATCGCGATCCACTTCCGAGATCCAGGTAAGGAAAGCCCAGTGTGATTGGGGGGAACTACTCTTAGCTTGGAGTCCTGCCCACCCGGGCAGAACCAGAGGAGTGGGAGCAGTTCCCCCAAAACTCACCTGTCTTTCACTTGCAGTGATCCCTGAACGGAGAGCGGAGGCCCGCCAGTAAGGCAGTTCTCCGCGCCCTCTCTTCACCCCTCCGCGCTCTCCGCGTCCGCAGTTCCCGGCCCAGGCGCGATGAACCGGACGATCCCTCGACCAATAGAGTCCACCTAACAGCAGAGCCTGCTCGAAATTAAAGACCTGACCCCGTCGTCTCTTGCGCTCCGGCTCGCCATTCGGGAAGATCACGGAGGCGAACGCTGCTCCATTCCTTCCGCCCGGGACGCGCGCCCGGCTCAGACCGACCTCCGAAACCACCCTCCGTGGAACACATCAATCTTGGCGCGATCGACTACGCGATACTGATCGTCTACTTCGGCTTCGTACTCGGTATCGGTTGGGCGCTCCGGCGATTCATCACGAGCAGTAGCGACTTCTTTCTCTCGGGCCGTTCGATCCCCACCTGGATCGCCGGCCTCGCTTTCATCTCCGCCAACCTCGGCGCCCAGGAAGTCATCGGCATGGGTGCGTCGGGCGCCAAGTACGGCATCATGACGAGCCACTTCTACTGGCTCGGCGCCATACCGGCGATGGTCTTCGTCGGCATCTTCATGATGCCATTCTACTACGGCTCGCGCGCGCGCTCCGTCCCCGAGTACCTCAAGCTCCGCTTCGACGAGAAGACGCGCGGCTTCAACGCCATCACCTTCGCGGTGATGACGATCTTCTCCTCGGGGATCTCGATGTACGCGCTCGCCAAGCTCCTCGAGCTGATACTCGGCTGGAGCTTCCACGCGAGTGTGCTCGTCTCCGCGGCGATCGTGCTCGTCTACATCTTTCTCGGCGGGCTGACCTCGGCCATCTACAACGAGGTGTTGCAGTTCTTCCTCATCGTGCTCGGCTTCCTCCCGCTCGTGCTGCTCGGGCTGAAGGACGTGGGCGGGTGGAGCGGCCTCACCGACAAGCTCCACGTGGTATCCACCGCTGCCGGCTACGCCCCGGGCGCGTACTCCGACTCGTGGAGCCACCTGGGCTCGGCGAGCGCGAACCCGATGGGCGTCGACTGGTTCAGCATGGTGATGGGCCTCGGCTTCGTTCTTTCATTCGGCTACTGGTGCACCGACTTCCTGGTGGTGCAGCGGGCGATGGCCGCCGAATCGATGTCGGCAGCGAGGCGCACGCCGCTCTTCGCGGCGTTCCCGAAGATGCTCTTCCCGGCTCTCGTGATCCTGCCGGGGATGATCGCGATAGCGCTGCACGTCACGCGCGGTGGGCTCCTCCCGATCGGCGCCGACGGGACACCCAACTACAATCTCGCCGTCCCGGTGATGCTCGCGCACTACCTGCCATCCGGGCTGCTCGGGCTCGGGCTCACCGCGCTCATGGCTTCGTTCATGTCCGGAATGGCGGGGAATGTTACCGCCTTCAACACCGTGTGGACGTACGACATCTATCAATCGTACATCCAGCCCGGACGTTCGGACCGGCACTACCTCTGGATGGGACACGCCGCCACGGTCTTCGGCATCGTCCTGAGCGTGATCGCGGCCTACGCGACGACGCGCTTCAACAACATCATGGACATGCTTCAGCTGGTGTTCGCGTTCGTGAACGCACCGCTCTTCGCCACCTTCCTGCTCGGGATGTTCTGGCGGCGGACCACCGGGCACGGCGCGTTCTGGGGGCTGGTGATCGGTACGCTGGTGGCTGCGATTCACCACGGCCTCGTGCTGCCGCACGGTGCGGAGGTCGGCATCAAGGGCGGCTATCTCGGCTCGGTGCTCCACGTCTACCCGAGCGAGATGGCGCAGAACTTCTGGACCGCTATCTTCGCGTGGACAGCCTGCTTCGTCGCGACCATCGTCATATCGCTCCTCACCAGGCGCGAAAAGAGCGACGACGATCTGAGAGGGCTGGTCTGGGCGCTCACGCCGCGCATCACCGACCTCAAGCTGCCGGTCTGGAAGCGCCCCGCGACGCTCGGAATCATCGTGCTGGGCTGCACGCTGATCCTGAACCTCATCTTCTGGTGACCGCTCGATGAAAATGGACCTGCGGCTGCCCATCGGTCTCATGTTCGGGGCCTTCGGCGTGATGCTCACCCTCTTCGGGCTATTCTCCGACCACTCGATCTACCAGCGCTCGCTCGGAATCAACGTGAACCTCTGGTGGGGCCTCGTACTGCTGGTCTTCGGCCTCGTCATGCTCGCCTTCGGGATTCGCGCCGAGCGGGAGAAGCGCGCTACCGCTCGGGAGGAAAGCCGAGGGTGATGGATTCCACCTCCACGCCGTAGGCGTCCGGCATCGGCGAGGCGGCATCCTCGCGACGGAGCGAGAGCTGGAGCCGCTCCATCTGCTCGAGCCGAGGTCGGTCCCCTCTGCCGCCGCGTCCTTCCGCGGGGCCTACCGAGTAATTCCACTCGCCGGGAAAGCCCTCGGGGAGCTTCACGCTCTTCACTACCGTGAAAGAATCGAGTGGGATGCTCTTCACGCTCCAGCCGCCGTCGGCTTCCAGCACCGCGCCCCAGCTCGTGCCGTCCGCCTCTACCAGCGTGACGTGCAGCAGCTGTCGAGCTCCGAGCCCGCGGAGCCGCACCGTGACTCTGTTTGCAGCGGCAATACTCGACCCGCGTGCGCGCACCCGGTCGCGGATCACCAGCGACGCCGTGTAGTCATCCGGACTCCAGCCGGTGGAATCCATCGGAAGAGCGAAGTGGAAGGCAGGCGCGCCGGTGAGTGGAGAGAGCGTGAGCTGGAAGAGCCCGCGCCGCCCGGCGTCGCCTATCCGCGTGAAGGCCATGTGTGGAGCATCTCCCGCGGGATCGAAGAGCCGGAGCGCGGTGTTCTCCGTCACCACGTCGAGCTTCCACACTTCAGCATCCACGTAATCCCAGTCGCGCGGCTCGAGATGGCTGCGCGAAGGGAAAGTCGTCGCCGAGTCACCATCGAAGAGAGTGATGACGAATGCGTGCGGTCCCTCGCGCAGAGCGCGCGCCGGGAGCGACGCCGTGTATCCGTAGGCGCTCGTGCGATGCATGGCGAAGGGTCTATAGAACCCTCCCGCAGTTGGCCGGATGAACACGACGACCGAGTCAGGCGCCGCGTCGTCCACCACGCGCGCACTCAGCTCGGCGGTGCGACCGGCGAGATAAGCGGGAGGAGCGAGCGGTACCACTACAGGTGGCGCGCTGTCGCGCGGTGGCGCGTGGTACTCCGTGAAGCCGATGTGCCCCAGCTGGCGCGGCATGGTGGAGAGATCCACCGGTCCGGCGGCGCTGAGCACGTACACTCCGGGTTCCACGGTGAATCGACCATCTCTGGCCTGCACAGTGTGCGCGTTCCCCGCGGCAACCGGCTGCACCGTGAACGAATCGCCGAGCTGCGGAAGCGATATCGTCATGGGCCAGGGGCGCGCGATCGCGCGCGTCACGATCTTCCGTGGATTGGGCGGCTCGAAGGGATCGGCGATCGGCACCGCATCGGGGTACAGCTCCAGACGCCAGACGCCCTCGCGTACCCGGTCCAGGAAGTAGATCCCCTTCCCCTCATAGCTCACTACCGGCGACGAACCGTAGCCCGCTACCCGCTCGAGCGCCGCGGGATCGGGTGGCCGCGAGCTCGTGGCTCCCGCGTAGAGAAATGCATCGCGGGCCACCAGCTCGCCGAGGTTGTCCTCGTACGAGACGTGGAAGTCGCCGAAGCGTGTGTTCGCCGGATACGCTCCGTAACGCTCCATCCGTGGTAGACGCCGCATCGCCTCCGCCGCGATGATGGCGCTCATCGCCTTGCGTGGCGTGTAGACCAGATTCAGGTAGTGCGTTTGCCACGCCAGATTGCGCGATGCCGTCTCCAGCATGTCGTACGCGAACATCGCGGCAAACTGGGTACCCACCGAGCGGAATGTTCTCGCGATTGCCGGGTACATGTAGCCGGTGCGCAGGTCCGGCGTATCGAACTCGTAGACTATTCCCGGCAGCTTCGCGAGCGCGGGATCGAGCATAGCCGGATACTCGTCTACCGTGCGCAGGTAGTTCCCCTGGAGCTCGTGCCCCGAGTTCAGGCCGGTGGGATACCATCCGAAGGTCACTCCCTGGGCGCGCGATCTCGCGATCGCCCGCGCGATGCGAAAGTCCTGGCTCACGTTGTAGAGGATGAGCTTTCTGCACCCGGTGGAGCGCACGGCGTCGGTGAGGGCGTCGATGTAGCGGACCGATCCCGCGAGATCGTCCGGGTGGTGCCACGGCTCGTTCACCAACTCGATGAATACGATCGCCGGCTCGTCCTCGAGTGCGACGCCGGTGTACGGGTTCACGTGATTCAGGATCTGGCGCAGGTAGTTAACCTGCGCGGCTATCGCGGCGGAGTCCGTGCCCATGCGCCCCTTCCCGAAGTGACGGCCGAAACCGGGAGCGGTGGTATCGTCGAGCGCGTCGGGCCAGTTGGAGCCGTAGAGCTGGATCGGACTGAAGAGCATATAGATCCCCCGCTCGCGCGCGCGGGCGATCAGATAGTCGAGCAGATCCAGATGATCGTTCGCGATGAGATTTCCCGCGCTGTCGGATGCCTCCCAGTCGCCCCAGAAAGTGAGCCGCATCCCGTCCCATCCCATGCGTGCGAACTGCGCCATGTCCTCGTCGATCATCTTCTTCCGATCGGCATGGATGTAGCCGGCTGCGCGGTAGTCTGACGCGGTCGGCAGAACGTAGTTCGCACCGAAGAGGGCGACCTCGCTGCTGTCATCGCTCCAGCGGATCACACCCGAGCTGTCGAGGTAGACACCGCGGTCGGCCATGCCGGCCCCGCCATCCGGGGTGCGTCGTTCCACCGGATGCGCGCGACGTTGCGCCCGCGCCGTCGGCGGGAGCAGGAGCAAAGCGACGAGGAGCAGAGTCAGGCTGGTCGGCACCATGGCTCTATGCCATCGCTGCCGCGGGAGCGCAAGGCCGAGGGCGCCTCAGATGTAGCGGCGTTCGCCGCGGAGCTTCGCGCGAACGCTTATTGACTTCCGCGCCGTGCACCATACATTGGCGCGCACTCCGAAGCGACCGGGCCAAACGTCCCTGCTCGCTCCGGCTACCCCCCATGTCGGCAAGCAGCTCCTACCTTCCCGGCGCATTGACGCCAGGGGGCCACATGGGTCGAGCATCGGTGTTGCGGCTTCTGGTCGTCGCGTTCCTGACGATCAACACGCGCGTACCGCGGAGCTGGCGGCACCCTCCCCCGCCATCGCCAATCGAAGACGAGTCGAACGAGCTGGCAGCGCCGCCCACACTGCAGAATGCGTCGCGCTCGCCGCACGTCGTCGAGGTATCGATTACCGCCGCGCCCGCACAGCTCGCGATCGTACCGGGGAAGACGACTTCGGCTCTCGCTTACAACGGGCGCATCCCCGGACCGACGCTCGATGTGCACGAAGGCGACAGCGTCATCGTCCACTTCACGAACCAGCTCTCCGAACCGACTACCGTACACTGGCACGGGCTCCACATTCCCGCGACCCAGGACGGGAGCCCGTTCGAGCCCGTGATGCCTGGCGAGCGACACGACTACGTCTTCCGCATCGCCCCGGGCACCGCAGGGACCTACTGGTATCACCCGCATCCCGATCGTCGTTCCGGCTACCAGGTGGCGATGGGTCTCTTCGGCGGGATCATCGTGCGCCCCGCACGCGATCCCGTCCCGGCGCCGATTCAGGAGAAGCTCCTCATACTCTCCGACAATCGCTTCCGTCCCGACGGAACGATCGACTTCGCGGATTCCGGCTCCATGGCGGCGATAGTGGACGCCGAGAACGGGCGCGAGGGCGACATTCTCTTCGTCAACGGTCAGCACACGCCATCACTCTCGATCCGCGCGGGCGAGGTGCAGCGGTGGCGAATCGTCAACGCGTCGGCCGCTCGCATCTACCGTCTCTCGGTGGACGGCGCCACGCTCTTCCGAGTCGGGAGCGACGGAGGGCTGTTCGAGCATCCGGAAAAGGTCAGCGAAGTCGTGCTCGCCAACTCCGACCGCGTCGAGCTGCTGGTGCGCGGCGACGCAGCTCCGGGGACGCGCACTGCCCTGCGCGCGCTCCCTTACGATCGCTACGACCCCCACACCCGTCCGACGGATTGGAACCGGCCGCTCGATCTGCTATCGCTCACGTACTCCAACGCGGCGCCGGCGGCTCCGGTAGCGATCCCCTCCACGCTCCGCCCCGTTGCCTGGCTCGACACCTCACGCATCGCAGAGCACCGCGTGGTGGTGTTCACGCAGGGGATGATCAATGGCAAGCACATGGATATGAACCGCGTGGACTTCACCGGGCGCGTCGGCACCACGGAGATCTGGGAGATAGAGAACCTCGTGGGGATGGATCATCCGTTCCACCTGCACGGCTTCCGCTTCCAGGTGCTCGACCGAAATGGGGAACCGGAGCTCGTTCCCCGGTGGGAGGACACGATTGACGTGCCCCCGCATGAATCCGTGCGCATCGTGGTGCGCTTCGACGACTTCGCTGGAAAGTGGATGTTTCACTGCCACATCCTGGACCATGAGGACATGGGAATGATGGGCGTGCTGCTACTCGAGTGAGAGGAGGTCTACGTGTCTACAAGGTTGGGAAGTGCCTCGGCGATCGCGCTGGTGCTGGCCGCGTCTATCTCGGTGGCAGTGCTCGCGAGGCCGACCGCGCGGCAGAACGAAAAAGCAGTGAGCATACCGACCGCCGGCAGCGTGTCGAGGCCTGCGATCACGAAGGAGGTTGTCGAGCGCGGCCGCTATCTCATCATCAGCCACGATTGTAATGGATGCCACGGCGGGGCCGACCCCTCGTCGAAAGGCTGGCTGGCAGGGGTGAGCGGTCCGCAGGACGAGTTTCTCATCGGCCCCTGCTACGTCACGCCTGGCGCGACGCCGTGCTTCCGCACGCGTCCGCGCAACCTCACGCCCGACAACATGACTGGTCTGGGTCGATTCACCGAGCGGCAGATCTTCAACGCGCTCCGCTACGGCCTGCGCCCGGAAGACACACCGGACGTGGAGATCACCTCCACGACACCAGGTAAAGGGAACTTCCCGCTCCATCCGCACTACCTCGCGCCACCCATGCCGTGGCCGGCGTGGAGGCATATGCCGGACTCCGATCTGGTAGCCATAGCCGCCTACCTCAAGCGCGGGTTGAAGCCGGTGCGCAACAAGGTACCCGACAGCGAAGGGCCGCCCGACTTCTGGGCAAGCGCGTATACGGTGGAGAAGATCGGTAGCTACCCATCTCCCGCTTTCCCGACTGCCAACGAGGTGGGAACGATGGAGGCGAAGCGTCCGTAGCGGCTCTGCCCCGCATGGGCGCTGGCTAGCGCGCGGTCGCGGTAGAGGAAGGCGCCCTACCGCGCCGCTCCAATCGTCGCCGGCGACTCGCCCTTCACTACCGTCAGAATCAGAGTGGCGCCGCGCAGCCTCTCGGCGCTCGCGCTCACGCGCAGAGCGCCCGGCTGCGTAGCGCGCACGATCGCCAGCCCGCGGCCGTTGAACGCCTTCCGATGATCCGACTCGTACGGCTCGTGGTCGGTGAGATCGGCATTGTCCAGAGCGACCACGCGCGCGCCCGCACCCGTCACGTTCACGTGTACGACGTTGCTCGCGGTAGGAACGACAACCCCGGCCGAGTCCACGAGCTCGAAGGTGACGTTGGCGACGTCGCCGCTCCCCGTCGTGATGGTGTCCCGCTCCGCGGAGAGCCGGATCGCCGCCGGTGGCCCGGCCGTGCGGACCTCCGCCCTGCACGCTGGCTTCCCATCTCGCGTCTTTCCTACCGCGGTGAGCACGCCCGGCTCGTACCGCACGTCCCACTCGAGATGCAGGTCATCCGTAGTGGAGTGCACCACCGGCTCGGCGTAGCTGTTCCAGCCACCAGTCGTCCCCTGCGCGGGGAATTCGAGCCGCTTCACGCCCAGCGACCGTCCGTTCAGGAAGAGCTCCACGCTGTTGCAGTTAGTGTACGCGATCACCGGAACGATCTCTCCCTCGCGCCCCGGCCAGTTCCAGTGTGGGAAGAGGTGCAGTACCGGCTCCTTCGTCCAGAGACTGCGATAGAGATAGTACGAGTCCTTGGGATGGCCGGCGATGTCGATCGGACCGAAATCGGCTCCCTTCGCCGGCCATTCGCTCTCGCCCAGGTAGTCGATCCCGGTCCACATGAAATCGCCGGCGAAATAGTCGTGCGTCGCCACCCACTTCCAGAGCCGCTCCGCGCGAAGCATCCCGGTCGTGTAGTTCGGCCGCACCACGGCGCTGTCATCACCGAGCGAGTAGCGATCGTACGGCGCGCTCCTCGCCGACACGCTCTCGGTGCCGATCATCTTCCAGCCGGGATGATCGTGCCGATCGGGCTCGGCGAAGAGCTCTCTGCGCTCGTGCCAGCGGTCCACATAGTTGTAGCCGACCACGTCCTCCGAGCTCAGGAACGCCACGGAGGTGGCCCCATCGTCCGCGAAGATGTGGTCGTTCCCGGTCGTCACGGGCCGCGTCGGATCCTCGGCATGGAAGATCCCCACGAGCCGCCGCAGCACCTCCTCGCCGTGCGGCATGCTCTGCTCGCCGATCTCGTTCCCCGCGCTCCAGAGGACTATCGAGGGATGATTGCGGTCTCGATGTATGAAGTCGGCCAGGTCCCGCTCCGACCACTCGGTGAAGTACCGGTGATATCCCTCGTCCACCTTCCCCACCGTCCACTCGTCGAACGCTTCGGCCATGACCAGAAAGCCCATCCGGTCGCACAGCTCCAGGAACTCCGGTGCTGGTGGGTTGTGCGACGTCCGAATCGCGTTCGCGCCCATCGACTTCAGCAGCTCGAGCCGTCGCTCCCATACTCGCTCCGGTACGGCGGCGCCAACCGCGCCGCCGTCGTGGTGCAGGTTCACACCGAGCAGCTTCACCCGCCTCCCATTCAGCACGAACCCGCTGTCCGCGTCGAAGGCGATCGTACGGATGCCGAAATGCGTGACCAGTGTGTCGACGACGCGGCGCCCGCCGAACAGCTCGGTGCGAACCGAGTACAGCACCGGGGTCCCCGGTGACCAGAGCCGCGGCGAAGCCACCCGCAGCTTCTGCTCGACCGCGACCCTCTCCCACGCGTGCAGCACGAACGTAGTCTCCGCGCGTGCCAGCTCGCTGCCATCCGGAGCGAGCATGCTGCTTCGCAGCCTGCCGTTCCGCTCGGACCCGTAGTCGTTCTCCACCTGCGTGCGCACCGCCACCGTGGCGCTCGCGGAGTCCACGCGCGGCGTGGTGACGTACGTTCCCCAGTGACCCACGTGCAGGTCGTCGACCACCGTGAGCCAGATGTGCCGATAGATCCCGCTCCCCGTGTACCAGCGCGAGTTGGGCTGCCGCGAGTTGTCCACGCGTACGGCCACGACGTTCACGCCGGGTACCAGGTATAGCGTGGCATCGTACACGAAGCTGCTGTATCCGTAAGGACGGTTCCCCAGGTGATGCCCGTTGATCCAGACGTCGCTGTTCATGTAGACGCCATCGAACTCCAGCCACACCTCGCGGTGCTCCGTATCGGCACCGGCGGGGAGTCGGAACGCCTTCCGATACCAACCGATCCCCGTGGGGAAGTAGCCCACGCGGCCGCCGCCCGGAGCGTCTTCGTGCGGCGTCCCCTCGATGCTCCAGTCGTGCGGGAGGTCCACGCGCCGCCAGGTACGGTCGTCGAAGTCAGGGCGCTCGGCCCCGGACGGATCGCCGAGCGTGAAACGCCAACCGGGGTCCATGCTGAACCGCTGCCGCTGCGCCGACGCGGAGGGTGCGGTTACCAGATAGAGGCATAGCGCGACCGCTAACGACGCGATCCAGCGCGCGATGCTGTTTCCCAGGCCGCCCCAGACGTGCAGCGAAGCCGCGCACAGGTGGGCGCGCTGCTGACACACGTTCACCTGTGCGCCGTTCTCTCGAGGAAGTGCTCCGCCACGACCGATGGCTGCTCCACGATGCGCTTCTCGCGCGCGTCCACCGCGAGCCGCATGAACTGTCCCATGCTCCAGACCAGCGGCGTCGCGCTGCCCGTTGCCTCACCGAAGTCGAAGTCGCTGTTCCCTGGATTCGGGCGATCCCACACCTGCTCGGGGATCATCCCGCCTGCGTTCGCGAAACCCATCATCGCTCGCAGGTAGACGCTGGGATCCGCGCCGCGCGCCACCTCGTACTCACCGCGCTCTCCCGCGAAGATCGGCCAGATCCGTCCAACCCCTTCGCCGAGCCACGGACCGCCGAACCAGGTCTCGCCGTAGCCGTCGTGGTTGTAGCGGTAGAAGGTGGGGCCGTTGGGAGTCTCCACGCGGATCGTGGAGTCGATGATCCTCAGCGAGTTCACGATGATCGAATCATTTGCCGGGCGTAGGCCGAGTCGAACCAGCTCGATGAATCCCTGGTCCACCACGTCGCGCTCGTCCCACACACCGCCGCCGTTGTGGACGTCGAGCTTGAAACCGTCGTCGGGGTCGTCGTTGTCGTCGATGCGCATGTAGTAGCCGCGCCGCGCCAGCTCGCCACCCAGGTGACCGGTGTGCGTCACCAGCCACTTCTCCAGGTTGGACGCCCACTCGTCCGCCTTGGCGAGATAGCGGTCGGCGTCCGCGTGCGCACCGTTCGTCTTCGCGATCTCGGCTGCGCACACGAGCCCGGCGATCTCGGCGGCTATAGTGGACGGCGAGTAGCCGCTCACCTCCTCCCATCGCTCCTGCTGCGTGGCCGGTCCGTGCGTCATCACGTACTCGGCCTCGGATCGGATGTGCTTCGTCCACGTTTCGCTGTCCGTAACGCCGAGCTGCCAGGCGAGCACCATCGGGTACGAGTTCTCGTCCATCTGCTGCGACGTCCAGTACGGCTTTCCATCCAGCCAGCTGTTCTGCGGGAAGCTCCCGTCCGGCTTCTGCTGCACGTCGAAGAGGTAGCGGAGCGCGCGACGCGCCGTGGCGCTGTCGCCCGCCACCATCAGCGATGTGGCGGC
>DASSNL010000228.1:0-42808 GCA_035688075.1 Gemmatimonadaceae bacterium | reverse complement strand
AGCATGGCCACCGCGCGCACCACCTTGCCCTCGTCGTACGGCGCGACGGGATACGAGCGGTAGTGTACTCCCTCCCTGTAGAAGCCCGGGCGTTCCACCAGAAAGTTTCCCGTCTGCGAGGCAGTGCGGTACACGGTCGCGAGCAGCATCTGCCACGCGCGCCACGCCAGCGCGTTCGGCTCGCCGTAACGCCGGCGGATGTACTCGTGCAGCCACGGACCCACGACTGGCGCGCGTCTGCGCCAGACCATGTCGAGCACGAAGTCGGGAATCACCGGATTGTAGCCGATCCCCTCCATGGCCATCCCGATCCCCTCGAGTCGACCGTGATACGGGCTGGCGATGGCCATCTGGAGATTGCGCGCGATCCCTCGAAGGTCGCCATGCGCGCTCACCTGATCGCCGAAGTTGTAGAGCACGTTCCAGATCCACGGCTTCCCGTAGAACGCCTCGTGCTCCACCCACACTGGATGTGCGTCGCCGTACAGGTCCAGGACCAGAATCCCATCGTCCGGCACACCGCGAAGGAGCGCACGGGTCTGCGGTTCCTTCCAGAATGCCGATTTGTAGAAGAGAAACCACGCCTGGAGCACCCACACCGCCTCCGGGTCCGCCACGCGCATCGGCTCGTAGATCGCGCGCCCCATCGCTTCGAGGAAGGCAGGATCGTTGGTGGGCGGATTGATCTCGTTGAAAGGATCGGCCGCGTAGTGGTGATCGGTGCCGTACAGCTCTCGCTGTCGCTCTATGAACGCGGCGCCGATTCTCAGAAATAGCGGGTCGCGTGGATCGAGAAACCAGGTGCCACCGAATCCCGCGCACCAATCGCCGGTCTGGTGGATCGTGGCCTCCGGAATGACCTCCGTGATCGATCCGGGCACGTGCCCCGTGAAGCCCTGCAGCACCGGCGTCATCCCGAGCTCGCGCTCGCGTGCGAGGATCTTCCGTTCCAGCTCGACGTGCTCGGCGATCCAGCTATCGGGGAGCGGACCGCCCAGCAGATCGATGTTCCCCATCCATCCCCAGGGGAGATAGGCGGGTCCCACGAGGAAGTTGCGGATCTGCTCGTCGCTGAACCCGATGTCGCGGAGCACGAGCTGCCATGTGGCCTCCTGACCCGTGATGGCGAGCGGAAGATTCACCCCCTTGAGGGCCATCCAGTCGATGAGCCGCTCCCAGTCCTGCCACCGCCACCACGCCATGCTGTAGGCGAACGTGCAGTAGTTAAGGAAGTACCGGTAACGATACGGCGTGGTTACGCGCGCGCGACGCCGGACGGTAGGGAGCGGTAGAGGGAGATCGATCGGCTCGAGCGGGTTGCTCACGTTCATCCCGACCGCGTGCTCGATGTACCAGTTTAGGGCCGAGGCGATGGCGACTCCGCTCGAGCCGCGCAGGATCACCTTCCCGCCCCGGCTCTCCACCTCGAAGTTGTCGCGACCGTCGACGTGCGGGATCTCCTCCAGCACGAAGCGGCTCGCCGCACTGGGAACGACCCGAGCGACCAGCGCCTCGGCGGCCTTCAGCTGCTCCGACGCGGGTGTGTAAACCGGCATCGCGCGCACCCGCGTCTCGCTCACTGCCCCGTGTCGAAGAGGTCTCGATGTCTGCGCGGTTGCGAGCGCAGATACTGGTCGGGCGCTCGGACTCGCGCGCCGAAGTGCGCTGCTGCATGCCAGGGCCAGCGAGGATCGTAGAGTATCGCGCGTGCCAGCGCCACGAGGTCGGCGTCGCCCGTACCGACGATGGCCTCCGCCTGGTCGTACTCCGTGATCAGTCCCACCGCTACCACCGCCATCTTCGTGGCTGCCTTGACCTCTCGCGCGAGCGGCACCTGATAGCTCGGCCCCACCGGAACCTGCTGCGCAGGCGTGAGCCCGCCGCTCGACACGTGGATCGCTGCGCAGCCGTGCGATTCGAGTGCCTGCGCGAAGATAATCGTCTGCTCCACATCCCAGCCTCCATCCGCCCAATCCGTGCCGGAGACGCGCACGGACACGGGGCGCTCCGCCGGGAATACCTCACGGACCGCATCGAACACTTCCAGCGGAAAACGCATCCGGTTCTCGAGGGAGCCACCATACTCGTCGTCGCGATGGTTGGAAAGCGGCGAGAGGAATTCGTGTAGGAGGTATCCGTGCGCTCCATGCAGCTGAACGGCGTCGATCCCGATGCGCGCCGCTCGCCGTGCCGAGTCGGCAAAGGCATCGCGCACCCGTGCGAGGCCGGCGCGGTCGAGTGCGACCGGCGGGAGACGTTCGGCATCGTAGGGGATCGGAGATGGGGCGACGGTCTGCCAGCCGTGCTCGTCACCCGGCGCAATCTGTGCACCACCCTTCCACGGTACTTCGTTCGATGCTTTGCGCCCCGCGTGCGCCAGCTGAATGGCGATCGGCATCTCGGACCAGTGGCGCACGCTCTCGAGCGTGCGCGCCACCGCCGCTTCGTTCTCATCCGACCAGAGACCCACGTCCGCGTAGGTGATCCGCCCTTCCGGCAGCACCGCGGTAGCCTCGATCGTGAGCAGCGCGGCACCCGAGAGAGCGAGATGGCCGAGGTGGATGAGATGCCAGTCGGTCATGCAGCCATCCACGGCCGAGTACTGGCACATCGGAGCGATGACAATGCGGTTGGTGAGCTTCAGATCGCCCACCTCGAGCGGCGTGAAGAGCTTCGCCGTGCTCACGTCCCCAGCTCGCCGCGATCCACCGCGGCCTGTCGCGCGAGCGCTTCGCGCCAATCGATGGCGGGTGCCACTTCCGCGTCTTCGAGCGCCAGACTGGCCGCTGCCCGCTCCACCACGGGAGCGCCGATCTCCGGTGGGAGGGCGCGTCCGAACTCGAGCTCCGCGCGCCGGCAGAGCCGCTCCTCGCGCGCCAGGTCGCGGTGTTCCGGGCTCACGCCCCTCTCGCTCACCCGCGCGTGGATCCCTTCGTGCACTATGGAACTCGCCACCGTGGCCGGGCCGATGTCGGTACGCGCGAGGAAGGTGAGCTCCGTGAGCACGGTGCGCTCGAGCGGGAAGTACGCGCCGCGGCAGGGAAAGCGCGCCACCTTGATGCGCAGGAGGTCGCGGCGCAGGTGCGCGAGTCGCCACGGCTGATAGCGCTCGATGAGCGCCAGCGATTCATCGAGCCGTCCGAGCACCTGCGTCGTACTTATGTCCGGGCGCGTGTTCTCCACGATCACCTCGAACCCGTGGATCTCGTGCCTCTCCATCCCTCTCGCCTCCGCAACGGCGCGCCGCAAACGATCGCGCAGCCCGCCGAACAATCCTGTCGATGCCATCTCTCGTCCCTTTCGCAATCTAGCGCGCTTGCACGCGCGAGCGCCGCCACGCCGCGGGCGACATTCCCGTCTCACGCTTGAATGCGCGACTGAACGCGGCCTCGGAATCGTAGCCAACGTTGGTCCCGATGGCGGCCACCTTGCTGGAGCTGTGCAGTAGTTGTTCCGCGGCGAGCTGCAGACGCCAGCGAGCGAGATACGTCATCGCAGGTATACCCACGAGCTGCGTGAAGCGCTCGGCAAGCACCGTGCGCGACGACGCTATCGTGCGCGCGAGCTCCGGGAGCGTCCACGGATGGTGCGGCCGCTCGTGCAGCTGTACCAGCGCGGGACCTACCACCGGGTCTCTGAGTCCAGCGAGCCATCCCGACTCGCGCGGCGGCAGCTCCTCGACGTAGCGGCGCACCACCTCGATGAAGAGCAGCTCGGCCATCCGCGTGAGCACAGTCTCGCTTCCGACGCGCCCCGCTTGCGATTCGTCCACCACCTGCTGCGGAAACCGGGCCAGCCATCCGCTCGCAATGCCGGGCGCGAGGAGCTGGCGCGGCAGCGAAGCGAGCAGCGGGTTGTAGGGACGCTTGTCGCATCCCAGGAAGCCGCACACGAATCTGGTACTGCAACCCTCGATCGGGCCGAGCACTACCGTCCCCGGGTAGCGAGCAGGTGTGGTGCCCACACGCTGCAGGTTCACCCGCTCACCCTCGACACTCGACATGAAGTATGGATCGCCGTGCGGGAAGACGAGGACATCGCCGGGGTGCAGCCGCACCTGCGGCTTTCCGTCGAGCCCACCCCACCCCGTACCCTCGAGGAGGATGTGGTAGGAGATGAGGTGCTCGACATCCGGCATGACGCGCGGCACGAGCTCGCGTGCCGCGGCCGCGGCCACCGACCAGGGCTCGGCAGCCTCCACGAGATAGAAGAAAGCGCCATTGAGCCGGACGGCTCGCAGCACGTCGGAGAGTGGATCCATGATGGACTAACCTTCACCACGCGCTCTGAGGGGACAAGTGCGCCGGCGCGCAGCACCACCTCCAGCCGAGCTCGAGCCACTTCGACACGCGAGGCGGACGCACGGACAGGAGATCCGGATTCTCCGTCATTCGCCCCGAGCGCGGGAGGCGGTAGTGTAACGGCGACTGAAGCGACACTCACGTAATACCGCGAGAGGGAGATGGACATGGGAAACGGAGAGACGACTTTCCAGAGTGCCCCGATGCAGGCTGGCAGCCGCGTGGATTCAACCAGTGGCACGGCCGAGTCGCACGGGAGTCCGACAGCGGCGAGCGATCCGCTCACCGATCGCTCGGTGAAGACGTGGAGTGCGGGCGCGTTCGACCGCATCGCCGCCGGCTACCGGGGCGAGGCGGAAGCGTTCATCGTCCGTCTGGCGCTCGCGCGCGGGCAGCGCGTTCTCGACGCCGCGTGCGGTAGCGGCAACCTCACGATCCCCGCCGCCCGCACCGGCGCGAGCGTGACCGGCTTCGACCTCATCCCGGACCTGCTTGCCGTCGCCGCAGCCTGGGCCGACCGTGAAGGGCTCGACATCACCTTCGACCAGGGCACGGTGGAGGAGCTCCCGTATCGCGACGCCAGCTTCGACGTGGTGACGTCGATGTTCGGCGCAATGTTCGCGGCGCGACCGGAACGCGTAGCGGCCGAGCTGGCGCGAGTGACGCGGAGCGGCGGCCGGCTGGCGCTCGCCACCTGGCCGCGCGAAGGGTTCATCGGAGAGATGCTGGCCAGGCACATGGCTTACATGCCGACGAAGAGCACGCTGCCAAGCCCGCTCCTCTGGGGCGACGACTCCGTGATCCGGGAGCGCCTCGACGCTCGCTACTGGGACGTCTCGGTCGCCCAGCGGCCGTTGACCTTTCACTTCCCGTACTCCCCTGCCGGCACCGCGGATCTGTTCTGCACTTCGTACGGTCCCACCGTGCGACTCGTGGAATCGCTGGACGAAGAGCAGCGCGCGCTCTTCAAGCGTGATCTGGCCGACCACTGGTCCTCGCGCCAGCGGGGATCGGGTGAGAACACCGTGGTTGACGCGGAATACGTGGAGATCATCGCTACCCGTCGCTGAGCCGCGCGAAAGTCTGACGAGTAACTCGCAACGGGGCGCCCGAGCTCAGCGCCCCGTTCGCGCTTCCTCGCTCGGCGGACGCGCCGGCCCCGATCCGGCGTCCGTCCGCTCGATGGCACCGGTGATCTCCCGCAGATCGTCCGGAGTGAGCCGCAGCTTCGCGGCCGATATCCAGTCGTCGATCTGCTCCGGCGCGCGTGCTCCGGCGATCGCCGCCGTCACGCCCGGCCATGCTAGAACCCACGCTATCGCCACTGCCGAGACCGTGCTGCCGTGGCGCGCGGCTACGGGCCGGAGGGCGTCGCGAAGCGCGAGGCTCCGCTCGAGATTCGGCGACTGGAAGCGCGGCGAGCGGCGCCGCCAGTCGTTCGCTGGAAGATTGGCCAGACGCTCCGCGCTGAAGCTGTCCGTCAGGAGTCCCGACTGCATCGGGCTGTAGCAGATGACTCCCGTGCCGTGTTCCAGGCACCAGGGGATCTCACGTTCTGCGACGTCTCGACGGATGGGCGAGAAGGGCGGCTGCAGCGAGTCCACATGGCGGACCTTCTCGCACCGCTCCAGAAGCTCCACACTGAAGTTGGAAACGCCGCCCCAGCGGACTTTCCCCTCGTCGATGAGCCGCGACATCTCGCCCCACGAATCCTCGATGGGAGTCCCGATCTCGTCGGGCCAGTGGAACTGGTACAGGTCGATACGCTCCACGCCGAGTCTACGAAGAGATGTCTCGCACTCGCGTCGCATCGATTCCGGAGTGAGGACGCGTCGCGACCCGGCGCTCGGATTACGCGCATCCCACACGATGCCGCACTTCGTGAATATGTACGGCCGCTCTCCATCGGGAGTCTCGCGGAGGAAACGACCTATTACCGCTTCCGCGTGACCGAGCCCGTATGCGGGTGCCGTGTCGATCCAGTCGAGCCCCAGCTCGACCGCGTGGCGCAGGGTGTTCAACGACGCCTCGTCGTCCTGCGGCCCCCAGTTCATGAGACCACCCGCGCCGCCGATGGCCCAGGTTCCCATACCTATGCGGGTGATTCGCGGTCCGTCGCTGCCGAGCGAGCTGGTGGGTAGTGGTGTTTCGGTCACGGATGATTGTCCCGTCTCGAGTACGCAAGCGATGTCCGCCGGAAACGTGCCCGCATGGCGTGCACACTCGGAAGATGCGAGCGCGTCGTGGCTTTGTGGAGTGCGTCTCGCGTGGGCGCGACGCCGAGCCGGACACGCGGTACATTGCACGCAGTATGAGCGCTACCGGCGACGAGCTGCTGTACGGCTGGGATTCCACTCCGGGGATCGTTTCCATCCACGCCACGCAGGATGGCCGCGCAACGGTATGGCGCCGGATCCCGGGCACGGGCCAGCTCGTCCGCGAGAGCGATCGCTTCCGGCCATGGCTCGTCCTCGAGCACATCGCGGATCTGCGGCACCTCGGCGATCGGCTGGTGCGCGACGATGCTGGGAGCTCGGCGACCATCGCAGCCCCTCGGCGCGGCGTCGTTCAGCACCGCGAGCTCGAGGGACCGGGCGCGCTGCGCCACCTCGTGAGTGCCGACGAGGGGCGTGCTCTCGTCGACGCGGTACTTCGCGGCGCCAGCGAGCGGCTCGGGGTGCGGATCGAGCACCTCGGCGATCTGCCGCGCGAGAGCATCATCGCGCTCCCGCCCGAGGAGCAGTACCTCGTCGCAACCGGTCGCACCTACTTCCGCGACCTGCCCTTCGACGAGCTGCATCGTCTCCAGTTCGATCTCGAGACCACGGGGCTCGATGCGCGCCGCGATCGCATCTTCATGATCTCCATCCGCCATCACGGTGGTGACACCGAGGTGCTCGAGGTAACGGGCGATGGCGACAGCGCCGAGGCGGATCTCATCCGTCGCCTCGTGGAGAGTGTGCGTGCGGCGGACCCCGACGTGATCGAGAACCACAACCTCCACGGCTTCGATCTCCCCTTCCTCGATCAACGCGCCCGCCGCCTCGGCGTACCGCTGACGCTCGGACGCATGAACGGAACGAGGCTCGGCGTGCGCGCGGCGCGCCGGGGAGTACGTGCCCGCGTCATCTCCGGCGACGTGGAGGATGACCGACGCCTGCGCTTCGTGGCGCCGGGGCGCGAGCTGATCGACACCCTCGACGCCGTGCGACGCTACGACTTCTCCACGCGCGACCTACCCGGCCACGGACTCAAGGCCGTAGCGCGACACCTCGGCATCGCCGCGCCAGACCGCGTGTACATCCCGGGTCATCTCATCTACACCACGTGGCGCACCGACCCGGAGCGCGTGCGCAGCTACGCCACCGACGACGTGGAGGAGGTAGCGGCACTCTCGCGCATGCTCGGCGGCGCTTCATACGCGCTGGCGCAGATGGCCCCTCGGCGCTACGAGCGGCTCGCCGACGCAGGCGCGGCCACAGGCGTGATCGATCCGCTCCTCGTGCGCGCATACCTCCGTGCCGGGATGGCGCTCCCCGCGCACGAGGCGAGCGACGGTACGCCGCACAGCGGCGCGGCGCTGCACCTCTTCGCGTCCGGAGTCGCGCACCGCGTGGTGAAGGCCGACGTGGCCAGTCTGTACCCCTCGCTCATGCGCTCGTACCGCATAGGACCGTCTCGCGACCGGCTCGGTGCTCTCCTGGCTCTCGTGGATGCTCTCGTGGAACGTCGCCTCGACGCCAAGGCGTACGCGCGCGCGGCTGCTCCCGGATCGGCCGATCGGCACACGTACGAGGGAGTGTCGGCCGCGCTCAAGATCGTGGTGAACTCGGCTTACGGTTATCTGGCCGCTGGCGGTCTGACGCGCTTCGCCGACGTGCACGCGGCCAACGAAGTAACCCGCCGTGGACGCGAGGTTCTCGCTCTCATGTGCCGGGAGCTGGCCGCACGAGGTGTGACGCTTCTCGAGGCAGACACCGATGGCGTCTACTTTGCCGTCCCCGAAGCATGGACCGAAGCGGATGAGCGGCGCGTGGTGGCGGAGGTGGATGCGCTCCTCCCGGAGCTGGTGCAGCTCGAGCTCGATGGACGCTACGCCGCGATGCTCTCGCACGAGCCGAAGAACTACGCGCTGCTCGGCTACGACGGAACGTTGTTGTTGCGCGGCGTTGCGTTCAGGTCGAGCCGCTCGGAGCCCTTTGGAGAAGGCTTCCTTCGTGATGCGATCCGGCGGCTGCTCATGGGCGACATTGCTGGTGTGCGGGAGGCGTATCTCGAGACAATCGCGAAGCTTCGTTCGCGCTCGATCTCGACTTACGACGTGTCACAGCGCGTGCGACTGAGCAAGTCGCCCGCCGAGTATGTCGCCGCGCGCGGCCGGCGACGCGAGCTTCCCTACGAGGCGCTGCTGGCGGCCGGACGAGGTCGATGGGATGTGGGCGATCGCCTCCGCGTCTACCGGAAGCAGAATGGCGAGGGCGGTCTGGTGGATGACGGCGACGAGGATCCACGCGACTACGATGTGGACTACTACGTGCGCCTCCTTCGCGCGAGCTATGCGCAACGACTGGCGCGCGCGTTCACGCCCGCCGACTTCGAGGCGGTGTTCGCCGATCCCGATCAACTCTCCATCTTCTCGCCGCCCATCGAGTCCATCGCGAGTGTTCTCACCATGTTGCGCGATGGCGCGGAGTGAGACGCATCCACAGTCGCGCGCTTGGGCTGAGCTGCCAGCTCACTCCGAGACCTTCAGCACGATCTTCCCGATGTGCTCTCCCGACTCCATTCGCCGGTGCGCATCGGCCACGCGCTCGAGCGGGTAAACCGAGTCTATCACCGGCCAGCAGCGACCGGCGGTGAGCACAGGCCACACTCTCTCGCGGAGCGCGTCTGCGATGGCAGCCTTCTCGGCGCTCGTTCGCGGCCGGAGGAGCGACCCCGTGACCACCGCTCGCTTCGCGACGATGGTATTGAGCTCGGCTTCCTTCACTCTCGCCCCGCCAAGGAAAGCGATGATCACGAGCCGGCCATCCATCGCGAGCGCGGCGATGTTACGGGCGAAGTACGAGGCGCCCACCATGTCCAGGATCACGTCCGCGCCGCGTCCGTCCGTTCGCTCGCGCACGACTTCCACGAAGTCCTGCTCGCGATAATTGATCGCTTCGCCGCCGAGCTCGCGGATCGCCGCGCACTTCTCCGCGCTTCGGGCCGTGGCGAGCGCTCCGACCCCGAACTCCCGGCAGAGCATGAGCGCCGTGGTGCCGATTCCGCTCGTGCCGCCGTGGACGAGCACCGTGTCACCACGCCTGGCGCCTCCCATCTCGAAGAGGTTTGCCCAGACTGTGAAGTACGTCTCGGGGATCGCCGCGGCATGCACGGCGTCCATGCCTGCTGGTATGTGCAGCGTCTGTCCCGCCGGGACCGCGCAGTACTCGGCGTAGCCGCCGCCGTTCGTGAGCGCGCACACCCTGTCACCAACCACGAAGCCATCCACCCCCGCGCCCAGCTCCGCCACTTCACCGGCGACCTCCAGACCGATGATCGGGCTCGCACCTGGCGGCGGAGCGTAGCGCCCCATCCGCTGAAACGTGTCCGGTCGGTTGACGCCGGCCGCCTCCACGCGGATGACGACTTCTCCCGGTGCCGCGCGCGGCTTCGGCGCTTCGTGCGGCTCGAGGACTTCGGGGCCGCCCGGGGCGCTAGTCTGGATCTCGATCATCTTCGTTCGAGAAACTCGCGGTCTGGGCCTGCGTCGATCGGGCGAATGGTGTCACGGCTCCTCGAAGTCGTAGTCGAGCGTGACGCCGTAGGTCGTGGAGTGACCGGTCGTGAAGCCGCCTCGCCCGCGCAATCCGCGCAGCGCGCCGGTGCCGGAACCCGGGACGACGACCCACTCGACGCTGGCTGTCCCGCCCTCGAACGTGCCGGTGTGCTGCAGGATGAAGCTCCCCTCTCTTTTTCCGAGGCGACCGCGGACGCGCTCCAGTCCCACGTAGCTCGCTGCGCCTCCTTCGCCGATAGCCATCAGATACTCGAGCGTGCCTTCGCCTTCTATGTCGCCGGAAAAGGCGTGCACGAAACTGACGCGACTGATCACCGGCCCGCCCTCGATCCGATCGAACGGCTTGCGGTCCCAGTCCGTGACATCGACGGTGGCGTCGGCATGATGCCG
Source organism: Gemmatimonadaceae bacterium (assembly GCA_035688075.1). Taxonomy (GTDB): domain Bacteria; phylum Gemmatimonadota; class Gemmatimonadetes; order Gemmatimonadales; family Gemmatimonadaceae; genus JADGGM01. The sequence continues at coordinate 32,335 of DASSNL010000228.1, read as the reverse complement.
TAGCGCCGCCAGCTCTCCATCCATCGGCAGGCTCTCCTGTGAATCCTCCAGTCTACTCAAGGCAATGCCCCGGCCACGGGTTCCGGGATCGACACGGTCCACACCGGCCGATCAGTGGCCACCAGCCGCGTGAGCGCCGATCCGGGCGCGCGGAGCGCTTTCCCATTGACATTCTAGGGGTACTGCCGCATCATCACCCATAGACACTCTAGGGAGAGCGAACCGTGACGGCAACCAGCGTCGACGTACTGCAAGGAACCCTCGACGTACTCGTCCTCAAGACACTCAGCTGGGGACCGATGCACGGCTATGGCGTCGCTCGCTGGCTGCAGCAGATCACCGGCGACGTGCTGCGCATCGAGGAAGGGTCGCTCTACCCCGCGCTCCACCGAATGGAGCGCCGCGGGTGGATCGAGAGCGAGTGGGGGCTCTCCGAGAACAACCGCCGCGCCAAGTACTACAAGCTCACCACTGCCGGCCGGCGACAGCTGCGCGTCGAGTCGTCCAGCTGGTCGGTCTTCGCCCAGGCTGTCTCCACGGTGCTGACGGCAACGACCGCACCGACATGAGCATCCCGGCCTGGCGGCGCTACCTCCGCTTCTGGGCGAGCGATCATACCGCCGATCTGGAGGATGAGCTGCGCTTCCACCTGGAAGCGCGCATCGACGAGTACGTCGCCGCCGGGATGACGCCCGAGCAGGCGCGCGCCGAAGCCCTCCTACGACTCGGTGACCTCGAGCGAGTCAGGCAGAGCTGTGAACAGATCGATTCCTCGTACGAGCGAGACCGGAGACGAGCCGACATGCTGAACGCGATGCTGCAGGACCTTCGCTACGCCGCGCGCGCTCTGCGCAGGAGCCCGGCGTTCACCTTGATCGCAGTCCTCACCCTTGCGCTGGGTATCGGCGCCAACACTGCGATCTTCAGCGTGGTGAACGGGGTGCTGCTCCGCCCCCTTCCCTACGCCGACTCGGATCGGCTCGTACGCGTCTTCACTGCCTTTCGCGGAAGCGGAGTGGAGCGCTACTCCGTGTCGCAGCCTGAGTTCATGGACTACAAGGGGCTGACCCAGGTCTTTCAGAATGTCGCTGCCTACACGGGAGTGGGGCTGACGCTCACCGGCGGCTGCGCCTCCGGTTCGAGCGGGTGCGAGCCGGAGCGCGTCCGAGGCATCGCCGCCACGCGTGACCTCTTCCCGGTTCTCGGAATCACTCCCGAGCGCGGGCGCAACTTCGAGGACGACGAAGGACGGCAAGGACGCGAACCGGTAGTGATAGTGACCTACGAGTTCTGGCAGAACCGCTTTGGCGGCGATCCAGGGGTCCTCGGGCGATCGCTCACGCTGAATGGTGTCTCGCGCCGAGTAGTGGGGATTCTGCCACCCGACGTCGACTTCGAGCGCGCGGAAGCTTTCATCCCGATCTTCATCAACCCCGACAGCCTGGCTGGCCGCGCCACCAATTACCTCAGCGCCGTGGCGCGGCTCCGTCCAGATGTTACGGTGGATCAGGCGCAGCGTGAGCTCAACGCGCTCACGCGCCGCGTGGCAGAGCAGTACGCCAACGTGTACCCAGCGAGCATGGGCTACGGTGCGACGGTGGTCTCCATGCGCGACGAGATCGTGGGAGATGTCCGCCCCGCTCTGCTCATCCTCCTCGGTGCTGTTGGTCTCGTCCTCCTCATCGCGTGCGCCAACGTGGCCAACTTGCTGCTCGCGCGCGGCGAGGCGCGGCAGCGGGAGATCGCCGTGCGACTCGCCCTTGGCGCGAGTCGGGGAAGAATCCTGCTGCAGCTCCTCACCGAGAGCTTCGTGCTGGCGCTGGCTGGCGCCGCGGGAGGCGTGCTGCTCGCTTGGTGGGGGATGAAGACGCTCCTCGCAGTGAATCCGCAGGCGATTCCGCGCCTGGAGGAGATCCGCATCGACGGCACGGTGGGACTCGTAACGCTCGCGCTGGCAGTTCTGACCGGCATTCTCTTCGGCCTGGCGCCCGCCATGCAACTGGTGCGCGGAGAGCTGCAATCATCGCTGAAGGAGGGGAGTCGGGGTGGGAGCACGAGCGGCCAACGCCAGCGCCTGGGACGAGCGCTGGTGATCGGAGAGATCGCGCTCGCCGTGGTCGTGGTCATCGGCGCTGCTCTGCTAACGCGGAGCTTCTGGAAGCTGCGTAGCGCCGACCCGGGGTTCCGACCGGAGAACGTGCTGGCCGTCGACATCGCGCTTCCATCGTCACGCTACGACGACCAGGCGACTACCGCATTCTATCAGCAGCTCGTCGCGCGCATGGCCACCCTACCCGGCGTACGCGCCGCGGCTGCCGCATCGGACGTTCCACCCGTGTCCGGGGGCAACAACTGGGATATCACGATCGCCGGCCGTCCGCTCGGGCCGGCCCAGGCGGCACCTTCACCGCAAGTCCGCGCCGTGACGCGAGAGTACTTCGACGCCCTGTCCATCCCCGCGCAGCGCGGTCGTCTATTCGGCTCCGAGGATACGCCGTCCTCCGCCCCGGTGGCCGTGATCAACGAGACGATGGCGCGAACGCTCTGGCCCGACACCGACCCGGTTGGACAGCAGGTCCGATTCGCGAAGGAGCTGCCCTGGATCACGATAGTCGGCGTCTCCCGCGATGTTCACAGCATGGGACTCTCCGAACCCGTGCCAGTGGAGATGTACCTCGTGCACGACCAGCTCCCCAGGGTAGCAGGGGGGACGGAGCGCGCGATGTACGTGCTGCTTCATACCGCGGTCGACCCGCTCTCGCTGGCTCCGGCTGCGCGCCGCGTGGTGAGCGAGGCGGATCCGCTCATCGCCATCGTCGGCATCCGCAGCATGACGCAGATGGTGAATCTCTCCATCGCGCGCCCGCGCTTCACGATGTTGCTCCTCGGCGTCTTCGGCGGTGTGGCGTTCACGCTGGCAGCGATCGGCGTTTACGGCATCATGGCGTACGCGGTGAAGCGGCGCGCAAGGGAGATCGGAATTCGCATGGCGTTGGGCGCGCGACCCGGCGACGTCCTTCGCCTCGTCGTCGGTCAGGGGATGCGCCTCGCTCTGATCGGCCTGGCCCTGGGGATAGCAGGCGCGCTTCTCGCGACGCGTCTCATGGCAAGCCTGCTCTACGGCGTGAGCGCCACCGATCCGCTCACCTTCGTCGCGATCGCGCTGCTGCTCGCGCTCGTGGCATTCCTCGCGAGCTGGCTCCCCGCGAGACGGGCGGTACGGACGGATCCAACGCTGGCGTTGCGCGAGGAGTGATCACTCTCTCGGACCAGGGCATCAGCGCACGTTGGCGAGCGACTACCGGCGTCCGGCGCCGGTAGTCGCTCGCCAACGTGCGCTCACCGCGCCCTGCGGCCGAGCACGTCGAAGATCCTTCCGAATCCGTGCCGCTCCGTCTGCCGCAGGAGCTCGAGCTCGCCTGCGTCGAGCCACGTACCGTGACCGTCGGGGCAAACGTCGACCTTGACGTGCTCGATGTCCCGTTCCTCGAGCCTAGCTCCGCACTTGGGACAGCGCATGTACCACTGCGTGCGCTCCGCATCGCGCTGCTTGCGCTCGAGCTCGGCGCGCTCGGCGTCCAGCTTCTCGCGTTGCGCCTTTATCAACTCTGAATCGAGCTTTCGGAAGTAGTCTTCCTCGTTCCGGCTTGGCTTCTCGTCGATCGGCATGAAAACCTCACGGGTCGGCGGAGCAGGTCACGGCGGACGGAGACCGCGCGTGCGGTTGCGCAACATAAGCGACCGCACCCGAATCGGCCATGCGCGCGCATGCGCGCGGCAGGCGCCGAGCGAGCAGGATTACCTCCGATTCACGACGCATCGCTTTGACGATCAGCCGAGCTTCACGACCCAATGCACGTGGGCGGCATCGGGATCCAGCACAACGAGCTCACCGGCGGCTATGCCAGCCTGCACGGCGGCCTCGGAATTGAACGTCGCCGCGGCGTCGGGACCGGGATAGTTCGGGCCCGGCCCAACCAGAATCAGTCTGAAGTGCGCGTCGTAGTTCGGATCGCCAGGTGCGGCGCCGAATACGTGATTGTGCACGAGGGTCGTCGGCTCTCCGGTGGTCGAGCAGATGGACTCCTGGTTCGCACCGGGGATCAGCAGCACGTACACGTTTGCCCGGATGGGTACGGCGTCCGGTACACGCGGCCCAACGCGGAAGCAGTCGGCTACGACCTGATTGTTCGGGTTGGCACTCGCAGCGGAAGGCAGGAGGAAGTGCACGAGCATACCGTTGTAAAATGCCGGCTCCGTGTATGGATTCTGCACTGGCGCGCGGTCGCGCCCGAGCTCAGCGATGCGAACGGGTCCGGTAAGGATGTTGTCGCCCGAGCAGGCAGCTAGCATCGCGAGGACGATGAGAAGTAGGAATGTTCGGCGCATGCGATACCTCCGATCCGAAATGCGCGATCCGGCGCGAGCCGAGCTCTGGCCGACCCGTGCCTCACCCTGCGGCCATTACGACCGGCGCGAGTCGCCGCACTAGCCGCGCCTTTACCAGTATGCCGCGTCAGGCGACAGTCGCCTGATGGATCGTGCGCCGTCATCGATCGGTCTTGACGGGGCGCGAAATCGGAACATCGTACCACATCGTACGAGCGTCACTTCATCCGCTCGGCGCGAATCGCCGGGTGGCAGTCTCCGCTGGGTAGCGAAAGGAGGCCGCCCATGTCTCCCGCTTCTGCTCTTCCGATCAACGTCGAAGGCGCGCCGAGTGGCGCGCGACTGAATTTCATCTCGGTGCTCCTCGCGCTCTGCCTCGCCGGTGTCGGCGTCCTGAGCCTGCTCGGTGCGAACAGCATCGTCGGTCTGTCCATCGGCGTGGCCCTCGGTATCTTCGCTGGCATGGCGCCCCAGGTTGCGAAGCAGTGGGAGCGCGCGGTCGTGCTCAGACTGGGACACTACCAGGGGCTGCGAGGTCCCGGCCTCTTCTGGCGCATCCCGTTCGTGGACCACATCTCGGCGTGGGTGGACCAGCGCGTCATCACCACGGGGTTCGCCGCCGAGGAGACGCTTACCTCCGACACCGTACCGGTCAACGTGGACGCGGTGCTCTTCTGGATGGTGCACGATCCGGAGAAGGCGGCGCTGGAAGTTCAGAACTTCCCGCAGGCGGTGAGCTGGGCGTCGCAGACCGCGCTGCGCGACATTATCGGGCGCACATCGCTTGGCGATCTGCTGCGCGGTCGCGAGCGGATCGAAACCGAGCTCCAGGACCTCATCGACCAGCGTTGCATGCCGTGGGGAATCGCAGTGGAGTCGGTCGAGATGCGCGACGTCGTGATCCCGACGAGTCTGCAGGATGCGATGTCGCGCGAGGCGCAGGCCGCGCGGGAGAAGCGGGCGCGGATCATACTCGGCGAGGCGGAGGTGGAGATCGCCGCTCTCTTCGAGCAGGCATCACGCGCGTACGCGGAGAATCCCACCGCGCTGCACCTGCGCGCTATGAACATCCTCTACGAGGGCCTGAAGGAGAAGGGCGCCCTGATGCTGGTGCCGAGCACCGCGGTCGACTCGATGGGGCTCGGCGGGCTGTTGGGCGCGGCCGGTCTGGGCCAGCAGGCGGCTGCCGGCCGCATGCCGGCAACCGGCGGCAACGCGAAGCACGTTTCGGCATCGGACGAGGGGTAAGCGGAGCGCGACAGCTGGCTACGGTCGGCTGACGCGCGTCGGTTCCAGGATCGCATAGCCGGCGAATCTGCAGCCTGGACGTAGTGCGGCCCCGCCGAGACGCTGCGGACAACGCTGCTATATGGCGGCCACGCCTCGGTACGCGTGAACTGCACGTCTGGCATCTGGCTTGCGGCCCACCAGGCTGGTACTCCAGGCGATCCAGGCACCGGGCACTCCCGAAGGAATGATGGGGTTCTGGTTTTCGGCAGCCGAGCTGCTACTGGTTGTTGCGGCGACTCTCGGCACTTCGCTAGCTGGCGTGGTGCGGGACGGCTCGAACGGTGAGCCGATCGCCAGTGCCGTCGTATCGCTGACCGATCTCGACCGCGCGGTAGTTACCGACAGTGAAGGCCGATACGAATTCCGCGAGGTACCGCCCGGCCAGCGACGCCTGGTGGTGCGTCGCATGGGATACGAGACGCGAACGCTTTACGCACTCGTACCCAGCCAGGGACGATTGGAGATCGATATCGCGTTGCGCCAGGAGCCAGTGACTCTCCCGGAAGTCGAGGTGCGAACCGCAATCGGCATTCCCGGCCTCGATGGGGACGACAGCGTCTCGTATCTGGACAGGAGCATTTCACTGGAGGCGGTGCGCGCCGACCCGCTGCTCGCCGAACCGGACGTCCTCCAGGCATTGGCTGGCGGCGACGTCACGCTGCGTCCAGAATCACCCAGCGGGCTCCAGATCCGAGGTGGCGCGTCCGATCAGGTGGCATACCTCCTGGATGGCATCCCTGTGTACAGCCCATATCACGCTGCCGGGACGATGAGCGCGTGGAACCCGGACGCCATTGCGCGCGTGGAGCTGAGCACTTCTTCGCGCGAGTCGCAGCCTACCGATGCTCTCTCTGGCGCCGTCTCCGCCACCACCCTCCCCATCGGCGCGCGGCTTCGCACGCGCGGGAGCATCAGCACCACCCAGGCACGCGCCACGATTGATGGCCCCCTCGGACGCCCCGGCGCTGGCTACCTTCTGAGCCTGCGCTCGTCGTTTCCAGGGTTCATAGCACCCAAGCGCGAGTCCTCCTACTTGAGGGGAGATTCCCGCGACTGGATCGCCAGGATCGAGTTGCCACTGGCCGGCGGTCATGCGCGAGTGCTCGGTTACGGAAGCGACAACGCGCTGGATGCCGCGTCTACCGCGGATGCAATCGGTAATGCGAGCGGTGGGAAGGAGACCGGGCACGAGCTCGGTCCGGAGCGCAACTCGCTCGGCTGGCGGAGCAGATCGGCAGGCGTCGGCTGGTCGCGGCAGATTCGGAGAGCGGTGCTCGACATTCGAGCATGGACCGCAGCCGGCGAAGCCACGGCTGCATGGCACGGTGCCGACTCGACGCTCGAGGAGCTCGTTTCCGAGCGACTCTCGTCGACGCACAGTAGCGATGGACTCATCGCGACACTCGCGTTCGGCGGGCGCGAACGTGCCACGCGAGTGGGGATCCGTGCCCAGAACGACCACAGTTTCTATCGGGTAGCCCCGCTTCCGAACGGCGCCGACAACGTCTCGCTCCGCTCGCGGACCCCCGTCTGGGCGGTGTTCGCGGAGCACACTCGACGAGTGCTCGCAAACGCGGAGGCCACGCTGGCTACTGAAGGTGCGATGGCTGCAGGAGAGGTGTACTTCGCTCCAAGCGTCGAGCTGCGCTGGAAACCATCGAATACCACCACCGTCACCGCCGCTTATGTCCGCAGCCACCAGTTCGCCCAGTCACTGCGGAACTCCGAGTCGGTGATCAGTACCATCTTCCCGGCAGACTTGTACGTAGGCGCTGGCGGCTCGAACGTTCCCGTCGCCACGAGCAACATGGGCACGCTCGCCCTGGATCTCCGACCTCGAACATGGCTGCGCGTGCGGATGGATGGATGGACACGTGGCTTCGCCGGACTCGCGCTGGTCGCACCACGCGCAGCCGATCCTTTCGCAACCGGTGATTTCGAGGTCGGTTCGGGCACCGCGCGAGGGGTCGCGGTCGAGGCCGAATCCCGCGGTAATCGGTACGCTGCCGTGGCGAGCTACGGTGTGCAGTACGTCCGCCTGCGCTACGGCGACACCACCTACGTCCCGGATCACGGCGCGACTCACACCATCTACTCTGGCGTGATCTTCTTTCCATCGGCCACATCCTCGGTGAGACTCAGCGTGACGGGCGTGTTCGGGCGCCGCGGTACCACTGCCCGGGGCCACCTCGAGTGGGAATCGTGCAACCTGATCGACCAGGGGTGTGAGCTGGCGGGAAGCGCCGAAGGACGCGCCGGTCCTCTCGGTGCGACGAGACTCCCCGGTTACGTCCGTGTGGACATTGGCCTTCGCAAGAGCTGGCAATTCGCCTTCGGGGGGAGGAAAGGCGAGGTGGCGGCGTTCGGGACGGTGTCGAACATCCTCGGTCGTAGAAACGTGCTGTCGATCGTTGCGGACCCGACTACGGGCGAGCTCGCAGCGCTCGGGATGCGACCCCGCGCTCCACTGGTAGTAGGGATCGACTGGCGGTACTGATCCATCGCGGCGTCACAAACACGCGCGTCGGCCTGTTCTAGTGGTAGTCAGTGTCGTCCGCATCACTCGTCGATCGCCTGGGGGTGCGCACCGTGGGCGGAGGTAGATGAAGTCGGCCTTCCACGACGAGTTCGCGGCGATCTTCGACGCGAACTTTCGGCGGGTGTACCGCTACCTGGATCGCCTCTCCGGCGAGCCGGAACTGGCTGCGGACCTGGCCCAGGACACGTTCGTGAGACTGTACCAGAGAGGGTGCGCTCCTGATACACCTGAAGCATGGCTGATCACCGTGGCGACCAACCTCCTTCGCAATGCCCAGTCGCAACGCGCACGTCGTGCGCAGCTGCTTACCGCGGCGCGCGGCGCGGCAGTGCTCTCCGATCCTCTTCCCTCGCCTGCACAGGAGCTGGATGCAGCGGAGTCGTGCCAGTGCGTGAGACGGGCCATTGACACGCTCCCGGAACGAGAGCGCTCCATGTTGCTTCTGAGAGCGGAAGGATTCAGCTATCGCGACATCGCGGCTGCGCTACAGATCAACGAGGGAAGCGTCGGGACTCTCCTCGCGCGTGCGAAGCGCGCCTTCCGGGACCGCTACGAGGGCGATGCAGATGCATCTCGATGACGAACTGATCCAGCGGCTGGTGCACGGCGAGCCCGCGGCACGGAACGAAGCCGTGACCACCCGGCATCTGGAGAGCTGTGCCGCGTGCAGGCTGCGACTCACGGAAGCGGAACGCGAGGAGAGATGGATAACCGAGCAGCTTCGCCGGCTCGATCATCCGGCTCCCGACATCGAAGCGGAGGCGATAGCCCACCGAGCGCGCGAACACATGCAGCCCGATACAGTGAGCAGCATCGGCGACCATTCACACGTTATGGCGACCAGGGGTGGAGCTATGGGCCGACGGCCACCCTCACGTCGTAGCGGGACGCTCGCGTGGGCGCGGTGGGCAGCCGGCTTGATCCTCCTGCTGGCTGCTGCGAGCGTGGCATACGCGGTACCCGGCTCCCCCGTTCGTGCATGGGTGAGTCGCGTGGCAGGACTGAACCGTACGCCCTCACCTCCGCCTCAGCCCGTGCGCGCGCCACCGACGGTTCTGGCCAGTGCCGGCATTGCCGTGCCACCGAGCGCGCGATTCGTGATTCGATTCACCACCACCCAGAGGAAGGGCTCCGTGACGGTGACGCTGACGAACGAACCCGACATCAGCATCAGCTCCCTTTATGGTATCGCTGACTTCACCTCCGAGCTCGATCGCGTGACGATCGACAACGCCGGATCGGAGGCCAGTTACGATATCGAGCTTCCACGCACAGCGCGCTGGGTCGAGATACTCGTCGCTAGCCGACGCATCCTCCTCAAGCGCGGCGACCAGATTGTCACCAGTCGAGGAGCGGATGCGGGGGGACACTACGTCCTGCCTCTCACGTCGGCCGCATCCAGACCAGATGAGTAGACATCGCGCACTCCGTAACTCTGTCACAAAGCTTCCAGCTCGCCTGTTCATCTCGAGGAGCACGATTGGAAGAAGAGCTACCGGAGGAGCCAGTGACTATCCATGCGGTTCGACTCACGGCGAGCCTGGCCGCCGCGATCCTTTCCACGGTCGGGTGTGGCAGCGACAGGGCAACCGCCCCGGCGGACTACAATCCCGATGTGGACTCGACAGATTTCGTGGTCGGGGTCGACAATCCGTACTTCCCGCTTGTGCCGGGCACCGTCTACCGATACGAAGCCCAGACCGAGGACGGGATGGAAACCGCAACCGTCGAGGTACTGAGCGACACAAAGAAAATCGCGGGGATCACTGCCACCATCGTTCATGACCGGGTATTCCTCGAAGGCTCCCTCACCGAGGACACCTTCGACTGGTATGCGCAGACCGACGCAGGCGATGTCTGGTATCTGGGTGAAGACACGAGGGAGCTGGAGGATGGCACGGTAGTGAGCACGGAGGGTTCCTGGGAGACCGGTGTGGACGGTGCGAAGCCGGGCATCATCGCCTGGGCGGATCCCTCGGCACACGTCGGCGAGGAGTATCGCCAGGAGTATCTGCGGGGTGTGGCCGAGGACTTCGGAAAGGTCGTGGCGGTGGACCAGTCCGTGACCGTGCCTTTCGGAACCTTCACCGGCTGTATCAAGACGGAAGACCGGAGCGATCTGGAGCCGGACATCCTCGAGAACAAGTATTACTGTCCCCGGTTGGGCGTGGTACGCGAAGAGACGGTCAGGGGAGGAACGGAGCTGAATCAACTCGTGGACGTGACGCCCCCGTAATCGCCGGACGACAGCAGGAGCTTCGTCGCGACGGCCCGGAACGCCGGAGCACACATCGGCGTTGTACGCTAAGTGGCCATCAGTCGTAGTTGCGAAGTGAGGTATGAAGTGCTGAAGCTCGTTTCTGATTCGGGCGCGATGCCCGAGACGCCGCCGGCGGCGCAGCCGGTCGACGACGCACCCTTGTTGGATGCGTACTCGCGGGCAGTCGTGGGCGCCGTGGAGCAGATCGGTCCCGCCGTGCTCCATCTCGAAGTGGCATTGACGTTCCCCCGCCGCGGCGGACGGCGCGGAGCACCGGCTGGCGGGAGTGGCTCGGGGCTGATCTTCACGCCCGATGGTTACGCGCTCACCAACAGTCATGTAGTGCAAGGTGCGTCCTCCGTGCGGGCGAGACTGCCGGATGGCACCGTGCACACAGCGGAAGTCGTCGGGACCGACCCGGACACCGATCTTGCCGTGCTGCGTCTCAATGCGGCGGGGCTGCCCATCGCGGAGCTCGGCGACTCGACGGCCTTACGGCCCGGGCAGCTGGTCATCGCGATCGGGAATCCGCTCGGCTTCCAGGCTACGGTCACTACCGGTGTAGTGAGCGCGCTCGGCAGGAGCATGCGCGCCCAGTCGGGGCGGCTCATCGAGGGGGTGATCCAGACGGATGCGGCGCTCAACCCGGGCAGCTCGGGCGGGCCGCTCGTCGACTCCCGCGGCCGTGTGATCGGTATCAACACCGCCGTGATCGCGGGCGCGCAGGGGATCTGCTTCGCCGTCCCGGTGAACACCGCGCGCTTCGTAATCCCGCGTCTCATACGGGACGGGCGCGTGCGGCGGAGCTGGATCGGGATTGCGGGGCAGTCGATCCAGCTCTCGCGCCGGCGCGTGCAGCTGAGTCACCTGAGCGCCGGGAGCGCGGTGCTGGTAACCGAGGTGACGCCCGAGAGTCCGGCGGAACGCGCCGGACTCCAGCCGCGCGACATCATCGTGCGAATCGCCGACGCGACGGTCGTGGGCGTCGACGATCTTCAGCGCGTGCTGACGGACGAGATGATCGGACGGAGTACCGACGTGGTCGTGCTCCGCGACGGAATGCAGAAGACCCTTACGTTAGTCCCGACGGAGAGGCCTCAGCCTGGCGCGGAGCGGGGCTCGGGTGCCGAGGCGCCCTAGCGCCGCCCGTTGTTCGACGGACGCTCCGTGCGGAGGTAGCGATCCCCGGCGTTGCCGTACACTCGCACGCTCACGACCACCCCTGACCGTTGGGAGTCGATGACGCGCGCGTGCACTTCATCTCCCCGACTGGGCCGATAGAGCACCCAGCTGCCGGCGGGGGCGTTGGCCATCGCCGCGCTGCAGCTTTCGGGTCGCGGCTGACGCCCGGGCGGGCGGCCCGGGAACCACACGCGACACTTCCCCGGTGGCGGCAGTTGGCCACGCGGGACTCCGAGCGGCTTGCCCTTCGCTTCGCCGCGTCCGCGGCTTTCCACGCGCTGGTCCGGGTGGACGACCGGCGCGGGTGACGAGCCCGTCCTGATAGTCGAGGAACACGCGGTCGCAGCCCAGGTCAGTGAAGCCAGTGCGACGAGGCGCGCGGCACCCGTGATAGCGATCTGACGCATCGTTCAGTGCTCCGGAAAGAGGTGTCCCGCCGCTACATCAGGGATACACGCGATCGAGAGTGGACCCGGTCGTCAGGCACGGCGACCTGGCCTCGCTTCGTGCGCATAGCGAGCAGCGGCGAGCACTATGAAGACGCTCCAGCCGTGCGCCTGGTCAACTTCCCGTCGGATCCACCGCAGTCTGCCAGGCGTATCCCTCTTGACACCGTTCCTCCGCCGCGCAATCTTCTCCACGTAACATTTCCGGGGAACAATTCCGGGGAGAGCCAATGACCCAGTCGCAAGAGCTCGACCTCCTCCAGGGAACGCTCGACGTGCTCGTCCTGCGTTCCCTCATCTGGGGCCCGCGGCACGGCTACGCCGTCGCGCGCTGGATCAAGACCGCCTCCGCGGGCGCGCTCGGCGTGGAGGACCGCGCGCTGTACGTCGCGCTGCACCGCCTCGAGGACCGCGGCTGGGTGACCAGCGAGTGGGGACTCTCCGAGAACAACCGCAAGGCGAAGTTCTACCGGCTCACCTCTGCCGGGCGGGGACAGCTCCGGGCGGAGTCGGCTCGCTGGTCGCGCTACGCGGCTGCGATCGCCAGGGTGCTCACCGCATCGGAGGAGGGGGCGCCGGCATGAGCGACGAACCGCGCCGAATCTTCCGGCTCTCGAGCGCTCGCAATTCCGTGGAGCGCGACGTGGACGACGAGATCCGCTTCCACATCGACACCCGCTCCCAGGAGCTCGAGCGCGACGGCATGACGCCAGCCGCGGCGCAGGAGCAGGCAAGGCGCGAGTTCGGCGACGCGATCGCCGCACGCAGCGAGTTGGCGGCGATCGACAGGCACCGCGTATCGCGCGCCGCGCGCGGCGATTGGTGGAGCGGGCTCCGTCAGGATGTGCGCTTCGCCGTGCGCAGTCTCGGTCGCGCGCGCGGTTTCGCGGTGGCCGCGCTGCTCACCCTCGCTCTCGGCATCGGCGCCGCAACCGCGATGCTGAGCGTGGTGGACGGCATCCTCCTGAGTCCACTCCCCTACCCCAACCACGACCGCGTCGTCCTGGTGTGGACCACCGCCCGCCTCCCGGAGATCCAGAGCGATGAGCTCCCCTTCTCCGCGGGCAACTTTCTCTCGCTGCGCGATCGTGCGCGCTCGTTCGACGGTCTGGCCGCGTTCCGGTCGTCGCGCTTGACGATCACCGATGGCGCCGAGCCCGAGCAGCTGCCAGGCGCGCGCGTGAGCGCACGACTCTTCGAGGTGCTCGGCGTCCGACCACTCCTCGGCCGCACCTTCGACGCTACCGACGACGAGCCCGGCGCGGCGCGCGCGACGATCCTCGGCTATGGGCTCTGGCAGCGTCGCTTCGGCGGCGACCCGAGCGTGGTCGGCCGCGCCGTGCATCTGAACGGGGCATCGTACACCGTCGTAGGCATAATGCCGCGCGGCTTCGACTTCCCGCGTGGCGCCGAGCTGCCGGGCGGCCTGCAGTTCCCTGCTCAGACGGAGATCTGGACGCCGCTGGCGTTCACGCCCCGCGATCTGCAGCAGCGCGGCACTCTGAACATCGCGGTCGCGGGTTCGCTCCGCCCTGGCGTGACTGCCGCGCAGGCGAGAGACGAGGTCGACCGGATCATGCACGCCATGGCACCGGAGTTCGGCGGCAAGCCCGAGGAGTGGGGCGGGAACGTGGTGCGGATGCAGGAGGCAGCGACGCAAGCGGTGCGCGGTGGACTTCTCCTACTGCTCGGCGCCGTGGGGCTCGTGCTCCTCGTGGCGTGCACCAACGTCTCGAACCTTCTACTCGTGCGCACCGCGAGCCGCCAACGCGAGCTCGCCGTGCGGGCTGCCCTCGGCGCCGGGCGTGGACGACTCGTGAGACAGCTCGTGAGCGAGAACGTCCTGCTGGCGCTCCTCGGCGCCGGGCTCGGGGTGTTGCTCGCGGCGTGGGCGACCCGCGCACTCACGGGCATTCTTCCGCCGGGCCTTCCGCGCGCCGAGGACATCGCAGTGAGCTGGCGAGTGCTCCTCGCCGCGTTCGCAGTCGCGGTGGCGACAGGAAGCGCCTTCGGCTACGCAGCCGTGCTACACGCCTCGCCATCGGGACTGGCCGGGTCGCTGCGCGATGGCGGGCGAACAGCGGGCGGAACGCCGCATGCACGGCTGCGCCGCGGACTCGTCGTGGGCGAGGTGGCGCTGTCGCTCATGCTGCTCGTGGGTGGCGCGCTACTCCTGGAAAGCTTCATCCGGCTGCAACGTGTGCCACCGGGATTCGATCCCGATGGTGCCATCGCGGCTACGGTGTCGCTCCCGGCTGACCCTGATGCGGACTTCATTGCCCAGCAGCCTCGGTGGGCAGATATAGGCGCGACGCTGGTCGAGCGAGTGCGAGCGATCCCCGGTGTGCGCGCGGTGGGGCTCATCTCATCGCTGCCGCTCACCGGTGCGATGGAGGCGACTACCGTAAGTGTCGTCGGGCGTCCCGCGGCTGATCCGTCGGACCGGCCGCACCTGCAGTACCAGATCGCATCGCCCGGCTACTTCGCGGCGATGGGGATTCCCGTGATGCGCGGCCGGACCTTCGACAGCCATGATGATCTGAACGCTCCCCGTGTGGTCATGATCAGCGCGGCGGCAGCGGCGAAGTACTGGCCCGGCCGCGACGCCATTGGAGAGCGCATCCGCATCTTCGACACTACTGCAACCGAGATCGTGGGCATAGTGGGCGACGTGCGGCAATTGTCGCTCTCCGAGCCGGCCGAGCCGACGTTGTACATCCCCGCGGCGCAGTTCGCGTACCCCGTGTATTCGCTCGTCGTGCGCTCGTCGGCCGATCCGGCGTCGCTCACGCAGGCGCTGCGCGACGCGGCTCGGCAAAGTGTTCCCGGCACCACGTTGACGGACGTGCGCACGCTCGATGCGGTGTTCGCGGAGTCGCTCGCTCAGCGGAGGTTCGCGATGCTTCTGGTGGGCTGCTTCGCGGCGGCAGCGCTGCTGCTCGCGGCAGTGGGCCTCTACGGAGTAATCGCCTACGGAGTGAGCCAGCGCGTGCACGAGATCGGCATCCGTCTCGCGCTCGGGGCGAGAGCGGCGGACGTGCAGCGGCTCGTGATCCGCGAGGGAGTGACGCTCACGCTCGCCGGCCTCGTGGTGGGAGCAGCGGCGGCGGTTGCACTTTCGGGGCTGTTGCGGAGGCAGCTGTACGAGGTCAGCCCCGCGGATCCAGCGACCTACGTCGCGATCGGCGCGCTGCTCGTGGTAGTCGCGGTCGCGGCGAGCTGGGTGCCCGCGTGGCGGGCATCGCGCGTGGAGCCGGTAAAAGCGTTACGAGGGGAGTAGCGGGCGGAATCCTGTGCGCATGCTGTAACACGTCGAGTGGTGAGATCGCGCAGCCATGAGATCAGCGCCAGAGATCGCCGATCGATACGGCGGCGGGAGCGAAGTGCTGGATGAGGTATCCGGCTGCGATGGCGATCACGATCACCGCTGCTGCCGCCCACCGTGTACGGCGAACCGCGCTCTCCAGCCAGTAGCTCGTCTCCCAGCGACGAAGGCCACGGTAGATCCCTGCTCCAACTAGTGCGTCCAGCAGCAGCTCGGCGAACAGCGTGGGCGCCGTCCATACGACGCCGATCACGACTACACCGATGGCGACAGCCGCGATGATGGGGATGACGATGATCCACGCATCGTCCAGGTCGAGGTCGAAGTCCAGTCCGAAGCCGCCATCACCGCCGGGGCTGCTCCCGCTTCCGCCATGATGAGCTGAGGAGAAGAAGTGCCTTGAAGAGGTAGCGTGCCTCGCTTGGCCGGTCGACGAAAATCCGTGCCCAGGACCTGCCGGGTTCCCGCCACCCCAACTCGTACCGCCGCCTCCTCCGCCGAATCCTCCACCGCCACCGGACACGTCGTGCGCCGAGCCCGGCTCCGGAAGCGCGATCTCCGAGAGATTATCCAGCACGGCATCGACCAGCGTAGTGTCCGACTCCCGGCGGCCTATCGCCGCACGACGCACTGCGGCCCAGAGCCAGAGGCGGAACATGCAGAGGATTAGGACGTAGCCCACGATGGCGGCCGCGCCATAACGCACGGCCATGGACACGACGCCCGCGTGCAGAAGGCCGAAGGCCACGAGGAATGCAGCTCCTCCAGAAATCGTCAGGAGGAGGCTCATCATGAGCCGCGGAGAAGCGCGGCCGAGAAGGCGTGACTCTACATCCGCAACAGCGCCCGGTCGTCGATCCATCGCTCACTGTCCTCGGTCGGTGTGGTACTGGCGCATTCGCCCCGCAGTCACCACCAGCACCGCCGCGACAGCGATGACCAGACTGCTCGCGCGTATCCCGTCGAGCGAATAGCCGGCAGGACCGAAATTCTGGAATGGTCCAACCTGCGTGACGTTCATCATCGAGTGAATGAGTACGGCGGCCAGGACGCTGCCGCGAGCTCGATTGTACAGCCAGACGATCAGCACCCGTTGTCCGACCGTTCCGAGCGACCACCAGCCGATCCACTCCGGCTGTCGACGCGCCTGGAGCAATGGCACCCAGTGCCACGTCGCCCATACCATCCCTATGACGATCGACGCGGCGATGGCGCCAACGCGTGCCTGAAGCGGGCCGGTGGCATAGCCCGACCAACCCAGCTCCTCGAAGGTCGCCGCAACCAGGAATGCGACCAACGCTGCGAGCGCTGCTCCCAGAGAAAAGTGCAGACTCGGGAGCGGCGCGCCGCTGGCGCTCAGCATCGCGTAGGTGAGCACCGCGATAGCGATCGGCAGAGTCGCCGCCGCGATGTACCAGCGGCCCGATTCGGCCCAATCGACTTGAAAGGGACGCTTCACGAGTGCCCCGACTCCGGAAGCACCCCTCGCCCGATACGTCAGGATCATCGCGGCAAGCGCCGGGCAGAGTGCCATGAGCGCGCTCACCGGAAGGTCCGTCGACAGTCTGACCCGCGTGATGGCGGCGGTCAGCCAGAAGGGGATGGACAGGATGAAGACGAGTGCGAAGAACGCTAGCGGCGCTCGTTGCTCCACGCCGCCATAGGGGTGGCGCAGGCCAGGAGTCGTCCCATCGCTTCCGACACGCGGCAACTACGCTCCGGCGTGAAGAGACAATCTCATCTGCAGTGGCGAAATAAATCGGTGGGCACCACGCGTGGGACGGAGACGTACAACGCCGGCACAAACCCTCGGCACTTATGCATAAGTGCCGAGGGTTTGTGCCGGCCTCCCTCAGTGCGGCGTATTCACCCTCTCTTGCGGCCGCGCGGCGACCGGAGCACCGACCGCCCCTCGCTCCACCAGTAGCTTGGTCGTGAACCGCTGTCCCTCCCCCACCCTCTCCATCTCGACCGCGATGCTCTCTACCGCGTTCTCCAACCGCTCGAGCCGCGCCTCTATCGCCTCGGCCGCCGGCTGCGATACCCCATCACGCTTCGCCATCCTCTCCTTGTGCCGCAACACCATCCAGAACAGCACTACCAGCGACGGCATCCCTATTACCATCGAAGCGATTATCGCATCTTCGTACATCCGTCGTATCCTCGCTCCCTGAGTGATCCACGGCCGGCACGCACGCCAAGCCATCCGCTACTCCCTACGCAGCCCCTCCGCCTTCTGTGCCAGCGGCCAACGTGTCACCCGACCCGGCACCACGCGCTCACGCCGCCGCAATGCACTCGATCTCTACCCTCGCGCCGATCGCCAATCCGCTCACCGCGACGGCAGTCCGCGCCGGCCGCTTCCCCTCGGGGAAGAATGGCGCGTACACCTCGTTCATCGCCGCTCACTCCGCCATGTCGGCCAGGAAGACGGTGCACTTCACTACCCGATCGAAGCCCGACCCCGCCTTCTTCAGCTCCGCACCTATGTTCTCCACTACCACGACGCGCTATCTCCGCCAGAGCTGGTTGCTCCGGTCGATGTCGGGGAACGCATTCTCCGCGTCTATCTGCACCCGCGTGATCTCTGGCCGCGAGCGAACGCGCAACGTACTTCGCCGGGCCCCGGATAGCCATGCGTCCACGGGGACGACTATCTCCTGTTTGGAACCACCCGAGCGTGTGATGGTGACTCGCGCGGGCATGGGCACGAGCCCGCGATCCTCCAGCTCGATGACGGTGGTATCTCCTTCGTCGCGCACACCGGCTATCGCCTGGTCGAGCGTCCACGTATCGTAGAACCAGCTCCGCCAGAACCATGATAGATCACGACCGCTGACGTCGTCGAAAGTGTCGAAGAAGTCGTACGGTTCTGGATGCTTCCACTGCCACCGTTTGCCGTACTCGCGGTACGCTTCGAGGAACACCGAGTCGCCGAGTATGGAGCGCAGCGCGACGAGTACGGTGGTGGTCTTCATGTAGGGGAGCACGAAGTACACGTTCACGTCGGCGTACTGGTCGGCGGGGCGCGTGAGACTCACCTCCTTGCCCGCTCGCGCGACCTCGAGGTAGGCTTCGCGCGCCGGTCCCTCGCGGTCCACTCCGTAGCGGGCCATCGTCCCCTGAGCGCTGTTGAACTGCGTAAGTCCTTCATCCTGCCAGGGGACGCGCTCCTCGTTGGAGCCGACCTGCATCGGAAACCACATGTGACCGACTTCGTGCATGAGGTTCCCCGCGAGACGCATGGTGTCCGCGTAGCTCTGGATGACGGTGAGCATGGGATATTCCATCCCGCCGCCGGTGAGGATCCCCTCCACCGACGTCATCTGCGGGTAGGGGTACTTCCAGAGGTAGTCGGAGAGAAACTCGATCGCGGCGCGAGTGTAGCGCGCACCGCCCTTCCACGCGGCCGCCTGAGGTGTGTCGCGGTAGAAGCTATAAATGTTCACGGTGTCGCGAAGACAGCGGGCGTTGTCTATACATCCAGCTTTCTTGACCGTGGCACGCGTGGCATCCCAGAGATACCGCGCGCTCGTGGCCCAAGCGAAGTCACGCACCTGCTTCGCGGTGAAGTGCCAGGTGAGCGTGCCGTCGCTGCCGTTCAATGTCGCGCGCGATGTCCCGCGATCTGCCGCCGGCACTACGTGCACCACGCTGTCCACCTTCCTCGCGAGCGCGAGCCGCTCGCGTACACCACTCGGCAACACGGAATCGGCGTTCTCGAGCGTGCCGGTGGCGCCCACGATCCAGCCGTTGGGAACGGTGACGCGAACGTCGTAGTCGCCGTAGCCCATGTAGAACTCGCCTGTGCCCAGGTACGGGTCGGTGACCCAGCCGTCCACGTCATCGTACACGGCGAGCTGCGGGTACCAGTAGCCGATGAAGTACACTTCGCCGTCCTGTCCTTCGCGACCGTCCGCGGGCGCGGGTGGCGGCGAGAACGACCAGTCGAAGCTGAACTCCACGCTGTCGCCGCGCGGTAGTAGCGGGCGCCGGAGCTTTATCCGCGCCACCGTGCCTTCGAGCGTGTAGCCGATGGAGTCGGGCGGCGGAGGCGCGCCTCCGGCTAGCGCCGTCGAAACGCCTTCGACGCGCGTAGCGCCGGTGAGCAGCTGGCCCTCCACCGCTACGCGCGAGAGCTCTACTCCGCCAGTGACCGGGAGCGGCTGGGTGCGCGGCGCACCGGGCGCGTAGATGTTCTGCCGCAGGTAGACCGCCACTTCTCGAAGAGTGTCGGGCGACATGTTCACGTAGTGCACCGTCTCGCGGCCGGTGAGACGGTTGGCTGCGGGGTCGAGCTTGGCATCTATCCGGTAGCTGGCGTGCTGCTGCCAGTACTTCGGCCCCGGCTCGCCGGTGCGGGTGCGCGTCCCACCAGCGACGGCGTGCGCGAATGCCGATGTCTCGAAGACCGGATACGGGCGCGGACGCTCGGGAGCGGCGCCGGGAAGGGCAACTGGTTGGGGAGCAGTGGTAGTGGCGACATTGATCGGCACGCCGAGCGTGCTCGTGTCGCCCGTCGCCTTCGTCACGGTTGGCTGAGCCACCCCTTCCCCTTCGCTGGCACCGCCCGCCGAGGCGCAGCCGGCGCCAAGTGCGATGACGCAGAGCAACACCACTGGCCGCGCCGCGGCGAACAACGATGATGTGCGCATGGAGCGAGACGTTACGGCGCGGCCGCGCGCCTCGCAATCCGCCGCTATTGGCTTCTCGAAACGAGAGCTCGGCCGTAGGGAGCGTACGCGGTCTTTCCGCCTACGCCTTTATCCCTGTGGCGATGTGCGCTACCGACTCGAACACCGCTCGCCCCTCTTCGTCTCGATAGTCGCCGAGCACTTCCTCCGCCTCCGCCTCTATTTCCCTCACCTGCTCCTCCGGCAGCGCGACTCCCATTGCAGGCAGCCACCCCCGCAAATCCGCTTCCACCATCGACCGGACGTTCGGGAAGCGCGCCCCACCACGCAGCGTGACCAGCTCACGGGTGGCGATTCCGGCACCCCGAAGAAGGCCCTCGAGCTTACGCTGGTCACCGAGCGTGAAGGGTAATCGCAACAGTTCGCCTGCCCTCTCACCCGCGATTCGCTCCACCAACCCGACCTCGAGCGCGTACGCGGGCATGCTCTCGAGCGACCCCCATACCGCTACCGCCAGCCGCCCTCCGGGACGCAGCACGCGCAGCATCTCGCGCAGCGCCTTCCCCGGATCCGCGAAGAACATGAGGCCGAACTGACTCACTACGACATCGAAGCAGTGATCCGGAAAGGGCAGGGATTCCGCCGAGCCGTGACGCCAGCTGATCGCAGGTGCCAGCCGCTCTGCCACCGCCAGCATTCCCTCGCTCGCATCGAGACCCACTACGCTGCCCCCGCCTCCCACTCGCTTGGCTGCTTCCCGCGCCAGCACTCCGGTCCCGCAAGCGATATCCAGCACCCGATCGCCGGGCCCGATCTGCGCGGCCTCCGCGAGCCGAGGCGCCCACTCATGAAAGAGAGCCGGTACCAGAAGCTTCTCGTACACCGTCGCCGCGGAAATCTCCGCGGGGAGCGCCGACCCGATTTCCGGGACGGGTCCCGACGATGCGTCGCGCGAGAGTTCCGCTGTGACAGCTGCAGAGGGAGGAGTCCCGCTTGCGGCCAGACCTTCACCCCGGGAGCTCGACTCGTGTACGGCCGGGCGCTCGCCACCGGCGCGGCGAGCGTGTCGCCGAAACATCGGAACCGGGAACACTCTCAGCTCCAGTACCTGCTCGCGATGCCTCTCTTCCTCCAGCATCCGCCCACGCGCCCGCAACAGCTCGAACTGCGATACCAGTCCTCGCAGCTGGTCCGGCCGCTCCCGCTCTACCACCGGAAGCACGCCCAGCTCCCTATCCGCCATTCGGTCCGCGACTATGCGCAGAGTCTCGTCGGGATATGCGACGATCAACTCTCGATGCATCACGTCGTCGATCGTTCCACCCAGATCCCTGCGCGCCGCGCGCTCCAGCACGTCGTTCCACGAGAGCGCGCCCACTAGCCGCCCGTCGCTGGACATCACGGGGAGTAATCGCTGGTAGCGCATGGTGGAGTGGCCCAGCAGGAGCTCGTATACGGCGTCGAGATTGCTCCCCTGCTGCACGGTGAGCAGGTCGGTAGCCATCACGTCGCGCACGAAGAGCGCCTGAAGCGGGCCCACCTCGTACTCGCGCAGGACGTGAAAGCCGCGGCGAGCGACTCTCTCGGTGAGTATGGAGCGCTTGAGCACGAGCACGCTCACCAGGTGCGCGATGGTGCTCACCACGAGGAGCGGCATCAACACCTCCACGTCGTGGGTGAGCTCCACAGAGAACACCACGGCCGTGAGCGGAGAGCGGGTCACTCCCGCCAGCGCGGCGGTCATCCCCAGCAGTATCCAGTAGCCCGTGCTCGCCGAAGGGAGTAGTGGCGTCAGCACCCCACCCATCGCACATCCCATGATGAGGATCGGCGCGAGTATCCCGCCGCTGGTGCCGGAGCCGAGCGCGATGGACCAGATGATGAGCTTGACGACGAAAATGGAAACGAGCGCCCCCAACGCCACTTCGCCGGCCAGCTGGCTGGCGATGGTGTCGTAACCCACGCCCAGCGCGCGGGGCTCTATGAGCCCGCCCAACCCCACCACGACTCCGCCCATGGCGGGCCACCACATCCAGTGGACGGGAAGCTTCTTGAAGAGATCCTCCGCGCCGTAGACCGATACCGTGAGGATCCACGCTACCGCGCCTCCCGCGATCCCCACGACCAACGCTCCCACGAAAGGCTCCCACCCGGTGGCGCGCGCGATATGGGTGGGGAAGAGTGGCTCGGGCGCGATGAGTCCTCGGCCCGCGAAGAACATGCGCGCTCCCTCCGCCACCGCGGCCGCGATGCCGATGAGGATCATGGAGCGCGGCTTCCATTCGAACACCAGCAGCTCGACGCCGAGAAGAACGGCCGCGACCGGGGTGCCGAACACCGCGGCCATCCCTCCGGCAGCACCGGCCACGAGAAGGCTCCGTCTTTCGGATGCGGAGAAGTTGAAGAACTGGGCGATTACCGACGCTAGCGCGCCACCGGTGAGGATGATGGGACCCTCGGCGCCGAACGGCCCGCCCGTGCCGATGCTGATCGCGCTCGAGATCGGCTTGAGGATGGTGAGTCGCGGCTGGACTTTGCTGCCGCCTACCAGAATGGTCTCCATGGCCTCCGGGATCCCGTGACCACGGATCTGCTCGGAGCCGTAGCGCGCCATGACTCCCACCACCAGCCCACCGACTACCGGTATCGCGAGCGCCGCTGCGCCGAGTGTGTTCGCGGCCGGGGAGACGAGGTAGAGCGAGTAGCGGTGGTAGTAGACGAGGTTGGTGATGAACCCGATGAGGTCCAGGAGGACCAGCGCCACCACCGCCGACAGCACACCGATCACCGCCGCCAGCGGTACGAGTTGGAGAATCGACCAGCTGGTGGTAAAGTCGCCGAGACGGCGTTCGGGGCCGCGACTACCCCGTTCGTCGCGCCCTACGACCGCGTCGGTGGGAAGCTGCTTCTCCGGTGGAGGGGACCGATCGACGTCGCCGCTCACCGGTCGTTCAATTGTCTGCCGGATGCGTCATGACTAAGCCTCTCGCACGTGACTGAGTCGCGCGTCGACACTCCGTCATGTCCCATGCATAAGCTCAGCCTGCGCGCTGGCAAGGGCTGACTTCGCCAGCGCGCTCGCTGAGCTGGCTCAGGCCGCCTTCCCCTCCTCCATGAGCGCCTCGAGCCGGTCGTAGCTCGTTGCCATACCGTCCGTCATCCCGGTCTTCAGCGCCTGGTCCCGCTTCTCCCGGTTCTCGAACTGCATGGTCTGCACGAGTGTCGTGCGCCCGTCCTTTTCTTCCAGCGTGAGAGTGTTGAGCGCCTCGTCGCCCATGAAGTTCTCCAGCGTCACGATCCGCTCGGGCGGAACGATCTCGCGATGCACCCCCCCGATGCTGAACTCGCTCCCGTCGGCGTCGTTGCGCCAGGTGTACAGATACTTCCCTCCCACCCGAAGATCCACTTCGCACACGGGCATCGTCCAGCCGGGCGGACCCAGCAGCCAGCGCTTCAGCAGCTCGGGTCGGGTGTGACACTCGAATACGAGCTCGCGAGGTGCATCGAAGGTGCGGGTCACGCGGATCTCGCGGTCGCTCGGCGTGGTGACGTCCACGCCCTTCTTCGCGTTCTGCTGCGCCTTCTCGGATGTCTGGCTCATTTTCCTTTCCCTCCCTTCCGTTTCGTGGTCTTGTTCCTGGTGGCCTTGCTGGTCGATCGTTTGGCGACTGCTCCGGTGGCCGGTCGCTCGCTCTTCGATCTCGAGGCGGACCGGTTGCCGTGCGCGGCGGTGTCTGACTCTCTGGCACCCGCCCTCTGGAGCTCGTCGAGCAGTGCGTCGAGTCGCTTGTAGTTCCCCTCCCAGATCTTCCGGTATCGCTCGATCCACTCGACCGCTTCCGCCAGCGGCGCCGGGTCCATCCGCCGCGGCCGTCTCTGCGCCTCGCGTCCACTGGTGATCAGCCCCGCCCGCTCGAGCACCTTGAGGTGCTTCGAGATGGCCGGCTGGCTCATCTCGAATGGTTCGGCGAGCTCGCTCACCGAGGCCTCCCCGTTGGCGAGGCGCGCGAGGATGGCCCGGCGAGTCGGGTCGGCGAGGGCAGCGAAGGTGGCGTCGAGCTGGTGCGAGGAGAACATCGGGCGCTGGTGTTAATAACCGTTGTGTTATAGAACTGATTAGTTATACACGAAGCGACGAAGCGTGTCAAGCCCCAACGGAGTCGACACTTGACCCTGACACTAGCGGGAGGGCTTACCTTCAAAACGAATCCACTCCGAATGGAGGAAGAGCGGAGATGCGTATCGGAGAGCTGGCAAGGCGAACAGGCGTGAGCGTTCGCTCGATCCGACACTACGACCTGAACGGGTTGCTCGAAGCCGACCGAAGCGAGAACGGATACCGCGAGTTCGACGAATCGGCCGTGGCTCGGGTACGCCGCATCAAGCGCCTCATAAGCGATGGGCTGACCGTGGAAGAGGTCCTGCCGATGGCCGAATGTCTCGCGTCATCCATCAGCGAGGAGCAGTTCTGCACTCATCTACTGGAGCTTTACGAGGAGAAGCTGCGCGAACTGGACGGCGAGATAGCGGCGCTCCACCGAAAGCGCGCCAACCTGGCCTGGCGGGTCGCTCAGATGCGCGCAGCCGGGGTGGCGGAAGCCGTGGGAGCGAGAGGGATCCACAACGACTCGTACCTCCCACCTTCTGACTGATCACCGACGCACACGCGGTATGCAATTCGAGAATAGAGTCGCGATCGTCACAGGCGGAGGCACCGGGATCGGACGTGCCGCTGCTCTGTGCCTCGCTGACGCAGGTGCCAGGGTACTGATCACCGGCCGGCGAGAGGAACCGCTTCGGAAGACGGCTGGAGAGCGCCCTCGTATTATTGAGCTGGTGGCCGATGTCAGTCGCTCCGAGGATGATCAGCGTGTTGTCGACGAGGCGCTGCGGCACTGGGGTCGCGTGGATGTCGTGGTGAACAACGCGGCTGCCATGGCGCAGCAGTCGCTCGAGGAGGTCCGCGCCGATACCGTCACGCGGATATTCAGCACCAACGTGCTTGGTCCCACCATGCTCGTACAGGCGGCACTTCCTCACCTCGAGCGCTCGCGTGGGACCATTGTCAACGTGTCGAGCACATACGGGCACAAACCCGCCCCTCTGGTCAGCCACTATGCCGCGAGCAAGGCGGCGCTGGAGCACCTGACTCGCTGCTGGGCCCTGGAGCTGGCAGCCCGGGGTATCCGCGTGAATGCGATTGCGCCGGGCCCGACAGAGACGCCCGCTCTTTCCAGCTTCGGACTGTCCCCGCACGAGGTAGAAGAGATAAAGCGCCGCGAGGCGGAGATGATCCCAATGGGGAGGCGCGCCGTCCCGGAGGAAGTAGCTCGCTGGATCGTCCGCCTTGCTCGACAGGACGAGGACTGGATAACGGGCCAGGTGATAACCGTGGATGGTGGGTTGAGCCTCACCTGACCCTCGGCAGGATCTGACTCCGCCCCTCAGAAACGCCAGGCCACCCCGAGCGTCCAATCCGCGGTAGTTCCATTGAAGCCGGTGCCGAACTCCCGAATCCTCAGCTCCGTGCGGATACCCACTTCGTGCGTGATGGCGGCTCGCAGGCCGGCCGCTCCCGAGAAAGTGATTCGATTGGAGTCACCACCGAGACGCGCGATCGCGCCGTCGTGCGCGAAACCGGTGCCCAGCCCGAGGAACGGCGCCACCCGCCGGGGCAGCTGCAGCTGAAGCTGTAGCTCGGGCATCAGCAGCGTGCCACGATCGCCGAACGCCTGCTGCGGCCGCGCGATCGTCACGCCGCCTTCGATGAGCAGAGCGGGAATGAGCGGATACTCGCCGCGCAGAGCGACGATGCTCGTCGTGCCGGTGCCGGAGAGGTCGAACTGCGATACGCCGACGCTCAGCGAGATGGCCGGGCGCGGTCCGAATGCGCTGGTCCTAGCTGACGTGCTCTGGGCCGAGAGCCGGCCGCCGAGCAGAACGGTCGAGGAGAGGGCGACGACTGCGATCACATGCCGCATGAGGGGCCTCGCGGTCGGGAGGAAGAGATGACTGGCTGACCGATCCTGCCTGACCCGACAGTACCCTCGATTGTTTGCGATGTCCAGACGCGAAGCCTATCACGCCTTGGAGTGCCGCGTAGTTGCACCCTCCTACATCGCCGCCCCGAAGGTGTCGCACGATCTCGGATCGCCCGACTCGAAGCCCCTGCGGAACCACTGCGTCCGCTGCGCTGAGCTGCCGTGCGTGAACGAATCGGCGTTCACGGTGCCTGTGCTCATGCGTTGAAGACGATCGTCACCCACCGCCGCGGCAGCGTCGAGCCCCTCCTGCACGTCGCCCGGCTCGAGCTCGTTGCGCTGCGCCGCCGAGTGCCCCCACACACCGGCGTAGCAGTCGGCCTGCAGCTCCAGGCGCACCGAGAGTGCGTTGGCCTGCGATGGATTTCGCTGGGATGCAGCGCGCACCTTGGCATCGGTACCGAGTATCGCCTGTACGTTGTGCCCGATCTCGTGCGCGAGGACGTACGCCTGCGCGAAATCGCCGGGCGCGCCGAAGCGCTGGCGCAGCTCGTCGTAGAAGCCGAGATCCACGTAGAGCTTCTGGTCTGTTGGGCAGTAGAACGGGCCCGTGGCCGCCTCACCCACGCCGCAGCCGGTCCGCGTGACATCGCGGTAGAGAACCAGCTTCGCGTGCTGGTAAGGTACGCCGTACGTCTTCGGGAGAAGCTGGTCCCACATCCCCTGGTCATCGTCGAGCACGAAGGAGACGAAGTTCACGAGATTCTCCTCTTCGGGCGACGACTGCACCGGCGCGATGGCACTATCCGCCGCGGACCTCGGACCGGTGTCCACGGTGCCGCCGGCCAGCAGCGAGAAGAAGTCCTGATGAAAGATGAGACTGAGGACCAGCAGCACGAGCGCGCCACCCAGTCCGATCTTCATGCGGCCTCCTCCCATCCCGAAGCCGCGCGACTGACCGCGACGGTCCTCCAGATCCGAGCTCCTTCCCGATGGCGACCAGCGCATTTCTCCTCCGGGTGTAGGGGGCGGGTCTTCGATGTCGTGCGATCCGACGCCTGCTTTCCGCACGGCTCAGCTCGCACGAAATCGAAGACCTGCCCCGGTCGCTCAGTCCCAACGCAAACGAGGGGCCGCTGCCCAAGCGCGGAGAGACGCCCTTACCCTACCCCTTCACAGCTCCCGCCGTGAGCCCCTGCACTATCCGCCGCTGGAAGATGAGCACCATTGCCGCCACCGGCACGGTCGCCACCACGGCCGCGGCGAGGATCTCTCCCCACGGCACCTGATACTGCCCTCGGAATAGCGCGATCGCGACCGGCACTGTCTGTCTGTCAGGGCCCACGGTGAACGAGAGCGCGAAGAGGAACTCGTTCCAGGAGTAGATGAAGGTGAGGATCGCCGTGGTCGCCACGCCCGGCACGCTGAGCGGAAGAAGCACCCTCACGAAGCTCTGCCACCGGCTCGCGCCATCCACCAGCGCCGCCTCCTCGAGATCGGGAGGTAGCTGACGGAAGTAGCCCACCAGCAGCCAGACGGTGAGCGGCATCGCGAAGGTGAGGTACGGTAGTATGAGTCCCGGATACGTATTGATGAGGCCGAGCGCGCGCAGCATGAGATACAACGGGCTCACGATGGAGATCTGCGGAAACATCGACACGGCGAGGATGAAGCCGAGTATGAACGCCTTCCCCCGGAAGCGAAGGCGCGCGAGCGCGTACGCTGCGAGCGAGCCGACCACTACGCAGAAGATCGTCGTGCACCCTGCCACCACGATGGAGTTGCGGATCGGCACCCAGAAGTGTCGCGTGGTGAACAGCGCGCGATAGTGATCGAGGATGATCGTGCGCGGCCAGAGCGATGGCTCGCGGAAGAGCGTCGCCTCGGGCGTGAACGAAGCGACGATCGCCCAGTACAGAGGGAACGCGATGAGCAGCACCAGTATCGCGAGCCCGATCCATCCCAGCACGCTCGAAGTGCTCGGCCTGCTCTTCGCTGGCGCCTTCGCGTCTCGCCCCTCCGGCGCGCGATCCACCGCGGTGGTCTCCGTGGGGCGAATGTCCACGCTCACGGTTCCACCCCCGCCGCGCCGCCAGCGCCGAGCCCTTTGATGTAGATGAGTGCGAGCCCGAACGTGATGAGAAAGATCACCACCGAGATCGCCGCCCCGTAGCCGAACTGCAGATTCTGCAGGAGCGCGTTGAAGGCGTAGAGCGCTATCGGCTCGGTCGATGTCCCCGGTCCGCCGCCGGTCAGGACGTAGATGAGATCGAATACCCTGAACGCGTCGAGCGTCCTGAAGATCAATACGAGCAGGATCGCCGGCTTCAGGAGCGGGATCGTGATCCTGGTGAGCTGTCGCCACGCTCCGGCGCCATCCACTGCAGCGGCCTCGTAGAGCGCGGAATCGATGTTCTGGAGGCCCGCCAGCAGAAGGAGCGCGACGAAGGGAGTCGTCTTCCAGACGTCCGCCAGGATCACCGGCACCCACGCGGTGGCGGCGTGCACGAACCAGACGATGGGCTTATCGATCACACCCGTCTGCATGAGCAGCGCGTTCGCTATCCCCGCCTGCGAGTCGAAGAGGAAGCGCCAGAGCAGCGCCGCGACCACGGTAGGTATCGCCCAGGGCACGAGCACCGCCACGCGTACGAGCCCGCGGCCGCGGAAGGCACGGTTCATCGCGAGCGCAAAGATGAGACCGAGCACCAGCTCGAGCGCCACACTCACCACCGTGAAGAGCGCGGTATGTCCGAGCGCTCCCCAGAAGCGTGGATCGTGGATTATCCGCACGTAATTGCCGAGCCCCACGAAGGGCTGGCCTATCCACGGCAGTCGCAGATCGTGCCTGTGCAGCGACTCCCACAGCGTCCACCCGAGCGGGAAGATCGCGACCAGAGCGATGACTACGAGCGCGGGCGAGACGAGCCACCGCGCGAGCCGGGCGTCGGAATTGCTCCGCGCAATCATCGGGCTGCTCCACCGCCGTCATCCCCGCGAAAGCGGGGACCCATGTCAAGACCGGCTCGAACATGGGTCCCCGCTTTCGCGGGGATGACGGATGCTGCCGGAGCGAACGATCCGGTCGCGACTTCGCGCTCATCCAGCCCTGACTCTCTTATGACCGCCTTCATCTGCCTCGCAGCTTCGTGCAGCGCATTGGCGGGAGACGTCTGGCCGGTGAGCGCACGGTGAAGCTGTACCTGAAGAAGTCCGGAAAGCTCGGTGTAGATGGGAGTCACGGGGCGTGGAACCGCGCTCTCGATCGCGGTGCGAACCTGGTCGAGTGGCACGGCTAGCGCCTTCGCCAACCGTGGATCGTCGTACAGCGCTCGCCTCGTTGGGTAGTCGCCCGTGGCAGCGGCACGCTCGAGCTGCTGCTCGGGCGCGGTGAGGTACTGTATCAGTTGCCACGCGATCTCCGGGTGCTCGCTGTACGTGTTGATCGCCAGCTCGGCGCCGCCGAGCGCCGTGGTGGGATGCCCTCCCTCGGCGGCAGGCATCGTGGCGACCGCGAAGTGACCCGCCACGCGAGACTGCGAGCTATCGGAGAGCAGCGAGTACGCGTACGGCCAGTTGCGCATGAACACCGCGTTCCCGTTCTGGAAGGCGAAGCGCGTCTCTTCCTCGTGCCAGGTGAGCACTTCCGGCGGCGCGATGCGCGAGCGCGTTATCTCGTCGCGCATGAAGGTGAGCGCGCTGATCGCACGAGGCGAGTCCACCACCACATCGCCGCTGTCGTTCATGATTTCCGCGCCGAACGCACCGAGATACTCGACGAAGCTCGTGATCAGCCCTTCGTAGCGCGCCCCCTGCCAGACGAACCCGTAGGGCGGACCGTCGGACGCGCGCATGGCACGCTCCGCCTGCGACACCAGCTCGTCGAGCGAGCGCGGCGCGTGATCGAGGAGATCCGTGCGCCAGTAGAGGAGCCCCACGCCCACGTACCAGGGGATGGCGTAGAGCGTGTCATTCCAGGTGTTCGCCTCGATGGCCGCGGGGAAGAAGTCGCCGCGCGTCGGAGAATACTGCTCGAGCGAGCGGATCCACCCAGCCGCCGCAAACTCGGATGTCCAGATGACATCGAGCTCCATCACGTCCGGATCGCCCACGTGCGCATTGAGCCACTGCACGAAGAGCTGGTGCCGCTGCGTCGCGTCGTCGGGGCTCGGCTGTACGCGCACCACTATCTCGGGGTGCATCTTCGCGAAGCGCTCGATCTGCCTGCGAACCGTCTCGCCCTGCGATCCCA
This sequence comes from Gemmatimonadaceae bacterium, assembly GCA_035688075.1. Lineage (GTDB taxonomy): Bacteria > Gemmatimonadota > Gemmatimonadetes > Gemmatimonadales > Gemmatimonadaceae > JADGGM01. The sequence goes on along the minus strand of DASSNL010000228.1, from coordinate 2,037 downwards.
CGGCACTCCCCGAGTAGGTGATCACGGGCCGCGTGTCCGTCTCGCCGCCGCAGCCCGTCGCAAAGACGAGCGACGCGAACAGCGCGATCAGCAACACACCAGGCCTCGGGCTCGGCGTCGGAGAAGGCATGCTAGTGATTAGACTCGCGACGCGCGCGGTGTCAACTGGGAGAGAGCAGAAAGCAGAGAGCAGAAAGCAGGAACGGCAAGGAAACAGGAACTGCAAGGAAGCAGAAAGCAGGAAGCAGGAAACAGGTACCGGCTCCCCGGGTTGGAGCCCTCTACCCCGAGGCAGTTCACTGCTTCCTGCTTCCTGCTTTCTGCTCTCTGCTGTCTGCTCTCTGCTGTCTGCTCTCTGCTGTCTGCTCTCTGGTTTCTGCTCTCTCTCCTCTCTCCCCATTGCGGAAACCGGGGAGATGGGCGCACCGTATGGCCATGCGACCATTGGACGAAGGAGCCAGGACGGTGCGTACGACCACGGCTGACGCGGAGTTCGTCGAGTTCCAGCGCGCCCTCGCGGGAGAGTACTCGCTCGAGCGCGAGCTCGGTCGCGGCGGGATGGGGATCGTTTATCTCGCGCGCGACGTGCAGCTCGACCGGCAGGTAGCGATAAAGGTCCTGCCTTCGTCGCTGGCATCGCGCGCCGACCTTCGCGAGCGCTTCCTGCGCGAGGCGCGCACCGCGGCGGGTCTCTCGCATCCGAACATCGTTCCGATCCATCGTGTTGGTGAGGTCGGAGAGTTCGTCTTTTTCGTCATGGCGTACATCGACGGCGAATCGCTCGGTCAACGGCTCCGCGATCATGGGCCGCTCACGCCGGCTGCCGCCGCGAAATTGTTGCGCGAAGTCGCGTGGGCACTGGCGTACGCGCACGGGCGCGGCGTGGTGCATCGCGACATCAAGCCCGACAATATCCTCATAGAGCGCGAGACGGGTCGCGCACTCGTCACCGATTTCGGCATCGCCCAGGTGGCGACGATCGCTGCGCTCGGCGACGGCGCGCACCGTTCTGTGACGGAGCCGGGACAGATCGTGGGCACCGCCCACTTCATGAGCCCCGAGCAGGCGGCCAACGATCCCATCGACGGGCGCAGCGATCTCTACGCGCTCGGCGTCGTCGGCTTCCTGGCACTCTCCGGGCGCCTCCCTTTCCACGCGTCGTCGGTGCCGGCGCTGCTCGCCAAGCAGCTTACGGAACTGCCGCCGTCGCTGGCCGAGGCAGTGCCGGCAGTGCCCGAACGTCTTGCGCGCGCCATCGACCGCTGCCTTCGCAAGGAGCGCGACGATCGCTTCCCCAGTGGTGAGGCGCTCGCGGAAGCGCTGGAGCCGGCCACTGTGGCGCAGCGGCAGCTCCCGACTCCTCTCAAGGTGTGGCTGCAGGCGCAGAATCCACTGCGTGGCGCCTACGCTGCGTGGAGCGGACTCTTCAGTCTCATGGCTACTGCGGAGGTCATCGAAGCGTTGACGAGGCCAGCACGGCTGGGCGTACACGACAACCCGCTCGTTCCTCTCGGCCTCGCGCTCATCCCTGTCGTTCCAATGGCCATTTTCCACCTGCGTCAGACGTACCGAGTGCTACGTGCAGGGTACTCGCTCTCCGATCTCCGTTACGCGTTGACCCGCTGGCGCGGCGAGCGACAGGAAGAGCTCGCGTTCGAGCTGGAAGAGGAGCTCGCGCTTCCACTACGTATCCTTCGCGTCGCCACTTACGCGTCGGTGCCTGCCTTCGCTGCATGGATGGCTGCGTGTATCGCCACCGGTGTGATCGGCTTCAACGACCGCGGGGTACCTCACTGGGCCAGCACCATCACCGGCGTTCTCTTCTTCGCGATCCCCGCCACCTTCGTCGCCAGCACCGCGCTCGGCGTCCCCCTCCTCCCGAAGCGGCTCTCTCGCGCGATCTCGCTCGGCGCGATTCGAACGCGCTTCTGGAACAGCCGCCTGGGTGCGTGGACCGCGAAAGTACTTGCCGGCAAGCGCCGCGGCACCCCTGACCAATTGGTAGATCGACCCACCGAGATGGTGCTCGGCCTCGCC
>DASSNL010000209.1:0-14614 GCA_035688075.1 Gemmatimonadaceae bacterium | reverse complement strand
CCCCGAGGCAGTTCACTGCTTTCTGCTTTCTGCTTTCTTCTTTCTTTTTTTCTACTTCACCACCACCGTCTTCCAGTTCACAAACTCCCTCACCCCCGCCTCGCCCAGCTCGCGGCCGTAGCCGGAGCGTTTGACGCCGCCGAAGGGGAGCCTGGGGTCGGAGGCGACCATGGCGTTCACGAAGACCTGGCCCGCGTCGATGTCGGAGATGAAGCGGGAGCGCTCTGATTCGTCGTTGGTCCAGACACTCGAGCCGAGACCGAAGGTGGTGTCGTTGGCGAGGCGGATCGCCTCGTCGATGTCGCGCACGCGAAAGACTGAGGCGACGGGACCGAAGAGCTCCTCGCTGTAGGCGGGGGAGTGCGTGGGGATGTCAGTGAGAACGGTGGGCGAGTAGAAGTTGCCGGGGCGCTTGAGTCGCTTTCCGCCCGTCAGCACCTTGCCGCCGGCTTCGACGGTGCGCGCTACCTGCTCCTCCAGCCCATCGAGGATGGCGGACGTGGCGAGCGGCCCCACATCGGTCTTCTCGTCCAGCGGATCGCCTACCTTGAGTCGCTCCATCGATCGTACGAAGCGCCACTCGAACTCGTCGGCGATCTTCTCGTGCACGATGAAGCGCTTCGCGGCGATGCACGACTGGCCGGAGTTCACCACGCGCGCCTTCACCGCGGTGCTCACAGCGGCATCGAGATCCGCGCTAGGCATCACGATGAAAGGATCGCTCCCGCCGAGCTCCAGCACGCTTTTCTTGATCACCTTCCCGGCCGCCGAGGCGACCTCACTCCCGGCGTGCTCGCTCCCGGTCACGGTGACCGCGGCCACGCGCTTGTCGGCCACCACCTCCGCCACGCGCGCCGACGAGATCAGGAGCGTCTGGAACTCGTGGCCGTCGAAGCCCGCGCGGCAGAGGACGTCCTCGATCGCGAGCGCGCACTGCGGAACGTTCGACGCGTGCTTCAGCAGCCCGACGTTCCCCGCCATGAGCGCTGGCGCTGCAAAGCGGAAGACCTGCCAGAAGGGAAAGTTCCACGGCATCACTGCCAGCACCGCGCCGAGCGGCTGGTAGACCACGTAGCTCTCCTTCGCCTCGGTCTTCACATCCTCGCGCGCGAGGAAGCGCTCGGCGTTCTCCGCGTAGTAGCGGCAAGCGAGCGCACACTTCGCCGCCTCCGCGGCCGCGCTCGCGATCGGCTTCCCCATCTCGAGCGTCATCAACCGACCCAGCTCGCGCTGCTCACGCTCCAGGATTTCCGCCGCGCGCAGCAGGCGCTCCGCACGCTCCGCGAAGCTCGTCCGCCGGTGCCTCTCGAACGACTCCGCCGCCTTCTCCAGCCGCCCCTGCAGCTCGCTAGGCGTCAACTCCTGGTAGTCGCCGAGCACTTCTCCGGTGGCGGGGTTGATGGATTTCATAGGGGGAGATCGTGGTAGGGAGAGTGTCGAGGGAAAGCAGAAAGCAGAAAGCAGACAGCAGGAAGCAGGAACTGCCCGAGCATCGAAGTGCTGACGCCGCAGACAACCGCTCACGGATCTTCGGCTGCAGGAGTCGTTCCCTGCTTTCTGCCTTCTGCTTTCTGCTTTCTCTCTTCACTTAGCCTGCGCCCTTCGCTCGATCGCCATTCGGCGATTCTCGCATGATCGCCGGAGAGGAGGACAGCGGGGACGTGGAGGCCGCGGAAGTCGGCGGGGCGGGTGTAGCTGGGCGCGCTGAGACCGGGGAGCCAGTGCGAGTCGGTGCGCGCGCTCTCGTGGTCGGACATCGCGCCCTCGAGAAGACGCACCGTGGCGTCGATGATGGCGAGCGCAGCGGGCTCCCCGCCGGAGAGGACGAAGTCGCCGAGCGAGATCTCTTCGGTGGCGAGGTGGTCGGCAACACGCTGGTCGACGTCCTTGTAGTGGCCGCAGAGCAGCGTGAGCTCCTCGCCAGATGCGTAGCGCACCGCGTCGGCCTGCTCGAAGCGGCGGCCGCGCGCGGAGAGAAGCACTATGGGCGCGCTCGCGCCGAGCGACTCGACGGCCTCGAAGAAGGGACCCGGCTTCATCACCATTCCCGGACCGCCGCCGAAGGGATAGTCGTCCACGGTGCGGTGGCGGTCGTGCGTGAAATCGCGGAGGTCCACCACGTTGTAAGCGACGCTCCCCGCGGCGGCCGCGCGCGCGGGGATGCTGAGGTCGAGCGGCTTGAAGAACTCGGGGAAGATCGTGACGACGTTGATCCGGAGCGTCACTCGAAGAGCCCCTCGGGCGGCGTGGCGACGATGGTTCTCGCGACCCGGTCCACGCTCTCGATGAACTCGTCGTGGAAGGGGAGCACCACGCTCTCCGAGCCGCGGCGCACCTCGAGTGCGAGTCCCTGCGGGAGCTCGAGTACGTCGCCCACCTCTCCCAGCGACTCGCCATCCGGAAGCACCACTCTCATCCCGGGGAGCTCGTGCACGTAGACCTCCCCCTCCGCGGGCGGCTCCAGCTCGCTCGCGGGGGAGAGGAGATAGCGTCCGCGCCAGAGCTCCGCCTCGGTGCGATCGGTTATCTCATCGAAAGCGACGAGGATGGATCCATCGCCCTGCGGGCGCGCGCGGCGTACCGTGAGCACCCTGCCGGCCGGATCGGGATCGCCCTCCGTGGTGCCGACCAGGATGCTGCGACCGGCCGCGAAAACCGCGGCCGGCGCGTCGGTGAGCGGCTCTACGTCGAGCTCTCCCCGGATCCCATGTGCCTTGCGCAGCCGCCCGACGAGCATGAGCTCGGGCGGGGTCATCTCACCCCTCGGCGCTCGATGCCTCGGGCGATCCCTCACCGGCCGATACATCGACAGTCGATGTCTCGTCCGCTTTCTCGCTCACGGGCACCGCGCTGCCGATGCGCCGCGCACCGGCACGCCGCTCCTGCCGCAGCTTGAGCACCCCTGCCTTGCGCAGGAGCGACCTCACCGTGTCCGACGGCTGCGCGCCCACGCCGAGCCAGTAATCGGCGCGCGCGGTGTCGACCTCCAGACCACCCTCTGCCTGCCGAGGGTTGTAGTGTCCGATCGTCTCGATGAAGCGCCCATCGCGCGGACTTCTCACATCGGCCACGACGATGCGATAAATCGGAGTCTTCTTCCGCCCGACACGGCGGAGACGGATTCTAACCATTTCTCTCCATTCCCTCTTCCAGGGTGTTCTGTCCAACCACCGGGCTCATCGCGCCATCCGGCCCATCCGGAGCGCACCCGGGAACTGCAAGGGTTCAGGAGGCAGGGTTCAGGTTTCAGGTACTACCTCGGAGTAGAGATCTCTCCGCCCAACGCAGTCACTGAACCCTGAACCCTGTAGTTCTGAACCCTCCCGCTTCTACCTCATTCCCATCATCCCCAACCCCCCCATTCCCCTCCCCCCACTCCCCATCCGCTTCATCATCTTCTGCATCTCGCGGAATTGCTGGAGGAGGCGATTGACTTCGCTCACCGGGCGGCCGCTGCCGCGGGCGATCCGCGCGCGGCGGGTGCCGTTGATGATCGAGGGCTGCTTCCGCTCGGCCGGCGTCATGGAGAGGACGATCGCCTCCACGTGGCGCATGCGGCGCGGGTCGGTGTTGGCCTGCTTGAGCATCTTGCTGTTGACGCCCGGGATCATCTTCAGAAGACCTTCGAGCGGGCCGAGCTTCTGGATCTGCTTCATCGTGACCAGGAAGTCCTCGAGATCGAGGCCCTCCTTGCGCACCTTCTTCTCGAGCCGCTTAGACTCCTCGGCGTCGAAGGTCTCCTGCGCCTTCTCCACCAGGGTGACGATGTCGCCCATCTGGAGGATGCGGCCGGCCATGCGGTCGGGGTAGAACTCCTCGAGCGCGTCGATCCGCTCGCCGACGCCGATGAACTTGATCGGCTTGCCGGTGACGCCGTGGATCGAGAGGGCGGCGCCGCCGCGCGCGTCACCGTCCATCTTGGTCAGCACGACGCCGGTGATCCCGAGGGCATCGTTGAAGCCCTTGGCGATCCGCACCGCGTCCTGGCCGGTCATTCCGTCGGCCACGAATAGGATCTCGTCGGGGCGGATGGCCTCCTTGAGGCGCTCCAGCTCCGACATCATCTCTTCGTCGATCTGCAACCGGCCGGCGGTATCGACGATCACCACACGCTCGCGGGCTCGACGCGCCTCCTCGACACCCTTGCGCGCGATCTTCACGACATCCTTGCTGTCGCGATCGAGGTGGATCGGAACCTCCACCTGCTGCGCCAGCGTCTCGAGCTGGTCGATTGCTGCCGGACGGTACACGTCGGCCGCGATCAGCCGAACCGTGCGTCCATCGGACTTGATCTTGCGGGCGAGCTTCGCGGCGGTGGTAGTCTTACCCGACCCCTGCAGCCCCACCACCAGTACGATCGTGGGCGGCACGGTGCTCATCTTGAGCCCCTCGCGCCGCTCGCCGAGCATGGTGGCCAGCTCGTCGTGGACTATCTTGACCAGCTGCTGACCCGGCGAGACTGTCCGAAGCGCCGAAACTCCGATAGCCTTCTTCTCTACCCGCTCGAGGAACTCGCGAGTGAGCTGGAAGTTGACGTCCGCCTCCAGCAGCACGCGGCGGACCTCGCGCAGCCCTTCCTTTATGTCGGATTCCGACAGGACGCCCCTTCCCCGCAGCCGCGTGAAGATCGCGTCGAGTTTCTCGCTGAGCTCATCAAACATAGCCGTGAAAGGTATGCCCGATTAGAATTGGGGGCAACGGGAGAGTGAGGGGAGAAAGCAGACAGCAGAGAGCAGAGAGCAGTGAACCGCTCCTGGGGACGGTCCCCTCCCCGAGACACACTCCTTGTCCTCTCCCGCTGTCCCCCGAGCTCCATCCCGCGGTGCTTCCGCTGCTTTCTGCTCTCTGCTGCCTGCCTTCTTATCACTCCCGGCCCGCATGTCCCGCACCCAGCGCAAAGAAGAAATCCTCCGCTCCGAGCTCCCGCCTACGCTGCCGATCATGGCGCTGCGCTCCACGATCGTGTATCCGCTCGGCACCATCGCCGTGCAGATGGGCGCGCCGGAGAACCTCGAGCTCATCAGAGCCAACGACGAGCCGGGGCTGATCGTGGGGCTCCTCGTGGCGAGCGGCGAGCACGACGAGCCGGTCAACCCTGACTGGCTGGTGGGAAGGGTCGGGGTGGCGGCGCGCGTGCACGAGCGGATCAACCTGCCGGGCGACACGATCCAGATCACGCTGCAGGGACTCAGGCGCATCGTGGTGGAAGAGGTCATCTCGCGCGAGCCGTATCCGGTAGCGCGCATCAGGCCGGCCAGAGAGAAAGCGCTCGACCCGGTACGTGGCGAGGAGCTGATGTCGCGCCTCGTCTCGGCAGCCGAGTCGCTCGCCGAGATGGTGGACCGCATCCCTGACGAGGTCCCGGAGATCCTCAAGATCAACATGGCCGATCCTGGTCGCTTCGCCGACCTCGCGGCCACGAACATGAACTTCCGGATCGCCGACAAGGACGAAGTCGTCCAGCGGCTCGACATCGAGGAGCGCATCCGCTTCGTCCTCGGCCGCCTCGAGCGCGAGGTTGCGCGCGCCCGCGTGATGGAAGACGTTAAGCGCCAGACCGAGGTGAAGATCGAGCAGCACCAGCGCGAGTTCTACCTGCGGCAGCAGCTGCGCGCGATCCAGGCGGAGCTGGGCGAGACGGACCCGGGCGAGAAGGAAGTGGTCGAGCTCCTCAGGCGAATCGACGAAGTCGGTCTCCCGGAGAAGGCAGCGCAGGAAGCACGGCACGAGACCGAGCGGATGCGCATGCTCTCGCCCGCGTCGAGCGAATACCAGGTGATCCGGACCTATCTGGACTGGCTCCTCGCGCTCCCATGGACCACGCGCTCGGGCGAGGAGGAGATCGCGCTCACGAAGGTGCAGGAGGCGCTCGACGCCAAGCACTACGGTCTCAAGGAGGCGAAGGAGCGCATCCTCGAGTATCTCGCGGTGCGCAAGCTGCGCGGCGGCGATCCGCACGGGCCGATCCTCTGCTTCGTCGGGCCTCCGGGCACCGGGAAGACCTCGCTTGGTGAAGCGATCTCCGAGTCGATCGGCCGCGCCTTCTACCGGATTTCCGTGGGCGGCGTGCGAGACGAAGCCGAGATCCGCGGACACCGCCGTACTTATGTCGGCGCAATGCCGGGGCTCGTCATCCAGGCGCTCCGGCGAGTCGGTGTGCGCGACCCGGTGTTGATGATAGACGAGATCGACAAGATGACCCACGGCGGGATGTCGGGTGATCCGACCGCGGCGATGCTCGAGGTGCTCGACCCGTCGCAGAACAACTCGTTCGTCGATCACTACGTCAACCTTCCCTTCGATCTCTCGTCGGTGCTCTTCATCTGCACCGCGAACAACCTCTTCGACATCCCGGCGCCGCTGCGCGACAGGATGGAGGTCATTCGCATCGCGGGCTACACGATCGAGGAGAAGGTCGAGATCGCGTGGCGTTACCTCCTGCCGAAGTTGCTCGAGGAGCACGGCCTCACCGACAAGGACCTGCAGTTCACGGACGAGCTGCTCGGCTTCGTCTCGAGCGGCTACTCGCGTGAGGCGGGTCTGCGCGGCTTCTCGCGCAACCTCGCGGCGATCATGCGCAAGCGCGCGCTGAAGAAGGCCGAAGGCGAAGAGGGCGCGTGGGTCGTGGACCAGAAAATGGTCGAGGAGATCCTCGGCGCTCCGCGCTACTCCATGGAAGCCGCCGAGAAGGAGCCGGAAGTCGGCACCGTGACGGGACTAGCATGGACCGCTACGGGCGGCGACATCATGGTGATCGAGGCGCTCAAGATGCCGGGTACCGGTCGCCTCATCGTGACCGGTCAGCTCGGCGACGTGATGCGCGAGTCTGTGGACGCGGCGTACAGCTACGTGCGCTCGCGAGCGCGGCAGCTCGACATCGACGAGCGGATGTTCCGCGACTTCGACCTGCACATCCACCTCCCCGCGGGCGCGATCCCGAAGGATGGCCCGAGTGCCGGTATCACGATCACCCTCGCCATCGCCAGCGCCCTCAGCGACCGCCCCGTGCGCCGCGACGTGGCGATGACCGGCGAGGTGACGCTGCGCGGCAAGGTCCTCGAGATCGGCGGCGTGAAGGAGAAGGTGATGTCCGCCTACCGCTCCGGCCTCCGCGAGGTGATCCTCCCCAAGAGCAACGAGAAGGATCTCCGCGACCTCCCCGACGAGGTTCGCGAGGGTATGGCCTTCACCTTCGTCCAGGCGATGGACGAGGTCCTCCGCCTCGTCCTCCTCCCTTCCCCACCCCATCCCCTCGCCGACCACGCCCCGCCGAGGGAGGAGAGGGAGGAGGAGAGGATGGTGGAGGCGAGGAAGTAAGTCGGATAGGAAGCAGAGAGCAGAAAGCAGAAAGCAGAAAGCAGTGAACGGCTCGTGGAGGAAAGGCCCTCACCCCCGAGGTCGTTCACTGCTTTCTGCTATCTGCTCTCTGCTCTCTGCTTCCTGTCAGCTCCCGTCCAGCTCCGTCCCCTTCAACTCATACTCCTCTCCGCTCGGGAGATCGGTATAGAGCACGACGTTCCGTCCATCCAGCTCACCGCCCCAGATCGTGATGGTGCGGTTGGGGAAGGAGTAGGATTTGCCGGCGGTGGTGCTGCGGGGCGTGGCGGAGCGGAAGCGCTTGGACATCACATCTTCGAGGTCGCTTCCGAACTCGGCGGCGTCGATGTTGGAGTCCCAGACCGTGAGCCACACGATGCCGTCGCCGCGCGGGGTGCGGATCACCATGTAGCGGTCGCCATCCCAGCCGGCTGCGCCGCGGACCGCGTCGTTCTGATCCTGCAGGTGCTGGAAGAGGAAGAGCCGCGTTTCGAACTCACCCATGTCGTCCGAGTATAGAACCTTCCCTTCCCTTGGCTCCGCGAGCTTCACCTCGGTGGGAGCGTCGCGCTCCTTCCCGAAGTAAGACTGCTCGTGCAGGATCTGCTCTGTGGAAGTGGGAATGTTCTCGTTGTACGGCTGCTGGCCAGGACGCTGGGCCTCGAAGCGTCGCATGAACTCGGCGCCGCTCAGGTAGGGGAACAGCAACGTCTCCTGCAGCGCGAAGGGCGCGGAGTTGAAGATCGGCATGCTCGCCTGCTGCTGCCGGATCATGTCGCGCACGCGATCCCAGCCACCGGGGAAATAGGCGCCCGGCCCGAGCGCCGCCTTCAGCGGCACGAGCATCGCCTGCCCCTCGAACACCGCCTGCGCGGCCATCGAGCGGTCGTTGTCGCCCTTCGCGTCCTGGATCGAGTCGAGGTCGGTGTACTGGTCCTGCAGCGCGTGCACCAGCTCGTGCGACACCACGAAGCCCACCTGCTCGGGCGGTGCGCCGTCCACGATGTAGAGGACCTTGGTCTTCGGATCGTAGAAGCCGGCCACCTGCTCGGTGAGGAGATCGAGCATGAACTTCCGCAGATCCATCGTGTCGGGGATCAGCCCGAGCCGGCTGTACATGATCTGCTGCCCTTCGATCTCGTCGTCGGTGACCTCGTCGGCGAAGCGCTGCTCGAGGAAGGAGCGCACCTGCTGCTTGGTGCGCGTCTCCACCTTCGGCTGCTCCTTGAACTTGAGCCCGGTGCCTTGCTCGATGGCGGGGATCGCCTCGGAAACCTGCTTCGCGTACGGCCCCTTGATGTCGCTGCTCCCTTCGCCGCTCGAGCACGCCGCGGCCACGGTGAGAGCGAGCAGCGCCGGTGCGCTCCGGAGTTTCACTATTCAGGTGCTCCAGTGAACGTGCTGGCCAGTGGAGACGGCGACGACGCGCGCCACATCGTGCCCGCGCACCACCAGCCCCTCGTCGATGAGTCGTCGTCTGAGCTCCGCCTCGAGCGCGGCGAGTCGCTCGCGCTGCCTCGGCGGCCGTGTCGTGCGCGGCTCTCGCGCGCGCGGCCGTGCCTCGTTCGCGCCGGCGTTCTGTTCCGGGCGCGGCTGCTGCGTCGCGCTCCCCTCAGCTCCCTCTTCCGCGCCCTGCGCGGCGGGGCGGGCGAAGCCGCTGGCGAACGCCGCTTCGAGCTCCAGACCGAAGCGCTCCAGCGCCGCGAAGCCGTCGCGCGCCATCCGTCCGAGCGGATCTTCCACCGGCTCGGCGTTCGGCGCGCTGTCGGCTTCGGCCGCACGCTCCGATTCGCGCTCGGGCTCCTCCACCGCCGGCCGCGCACGCTCGGCGGCGCCGAGCAGTGCGCGCCGCTCGAGGATGAGCTTCTCGAGCTCGTGAGAGTACGACGCCGTCGCCTGCGTGTGCGCGCACGCTTCGTCCAGCACGTCGATCGCGCGGTCGGGACGCACGCGGTCCGTCACGTAGCGGTCGGTCAGCTCGACGCTCGCCAGCACGGCTTCCTCGGAGATGGCCACAGCGTGATGACGCTCGAGCCGATCGAGCCTCGCCCGCAGGATCTCGATGGTCTCCTCCGCAGTGAGCTCGCGAACGGGGATCGGCTGGAAGCGACGCTCGAGCGCGGGATCGCCGCGCACCCACCGGTCGTACTCGTCGCCGGTGGTGGCGCCGATCACGCGGAACTCGCCGCGCACCAACGCCGGCTTGAGCATGTTGGCCGCATCCATCGCGACGCCGATCGCCGTTCCCTGCCCGATCAGGTTGTGCAGCTCGTCCACGAAGAGGATGACGTTTGGATCCGCCGAAGCGGCGGTGACCACCGCGCGGAGGCGCTCCTCGTACTGCCCGCGGAACATCGTCCCGGCCAGTAGCGACACGTGATCGAGCGCGAGGATGCGCGCGTTGCGAAGTGCGAGTGGGACCCCGCCATCGGCGATGCGCTGCGCGAGTCCTTCGGCGATCGCGGTCTTCCCCACGCCGGCGGCACCGACGAGGGCGGGGTTGTTCTTCTGGTGGCGGAGCAGGATGTCCACCACTCGCGCGATCTCCACCTCGCGGCAGCGCACCGGCTCGAGCTTCCCGGCGCGCGCCATGGCGGTAAGATCGCGCGTCACCTGCTGCAGCGTCGCTTCCTCGGATCGCAGCATGTCGCCGAACATCATAGTCCCATCAGCCCTCGATACCAGTTCAGCAGGGCATCTCCCCAGAGGAGCGCCACCATAGCGGCTGGAGCGAGAAACACGCCGAAAGGCACGAGCGGCGGCTCGAATTCCTTCCCCGCGCGCTTGCTTCGCAGCCACGCTACAGGGAAGACTATCACCAGGAAGCCGATCGCGCCCAGCGCCGCGCCAATGAAAATCGTCATCAGCCCGCGCGCTACTCCCAGGTGAGCGCCGATCATCGCCATCAGCGTGACGTCGCCGAAGCCCATGGCCTCCTTCTTCAGGACCATCTCGCCAAGCCAACCGGCAATGGCGATGGCACCCGCCGACGCGCACGCCCCCACCAATGAATCATACAGCATGGCGAAGGGGGAAGTTTCACGGACGAAGACGGCGACGAACGCCATCACGAGTGCCCAGACCAGGCCGAAGGCGGTGAAGCCATCGGGGATCACGTACTCCATGGCGTCCGTGAGAACCACGCCGAAGAGAATCGTCCCGAACACCGCGACGCGCAGCGCGGTGAGGCCCGGGCCGTATGCGATCACCGCGCCGAGCCAGCCGAGTGCCACCACCAGCTCCACGAGCGGATACATCATCGATATCGGTTCGTGACAGCCGCGGCAGCGCGCACGGAGGGCGATCCAGCTCACCATCGGCACGTTCTCGAACCATGCAATCTCGTGCGCGCAGTTGGGGCAGCGCGAGCGCGGCGAGACGACCGAGAGCTCCTTCGGCCAGCGCGCCACGCATACGTTGAGGAAAGAGCCGATCACCGCGCCCGTGATGAACGCGACGATGCGCATCGCCGTCGGGTCGATCGCCTCGAGGGGAGACATCAGGTCTGGAAGTGGTGGAGGAAGATGCCTGCTGCAACCGCGACGTTGAGCGACTCGACGTCGGGGCAGGTTCGGATGGCGACCGTCCGCGTGAGGTGCGGCGCCGCGTCGGGCGAGAGGCCAGCTCCCTCGTTCCCCACCGCTATCGCGAGCCGCGGCGGGAATGGCCGCTGGATAGCGTCGAGATCTTCGCCACCGGCGTCGGCGCCCCAGAGCGGGATCGCGCTCGCGGCGAGGAACCGGTGGAGCTCATCCCAGGTACAACTGAGAGCGGGGTGGTGGAAGAGGGCGCCCATCGCACTACGGACGACCTTCCCGTTCCAGAGGTCAACCGTGCCGGGCATGGCGAGCGTCGCCGTCACGCCGAAGGCGGCCGCGGTGCGTACCAGCGTGCCCACGTTGCCCGGATCCTGGATGCCGTCGAGCACCAGGATGCGTGTGTGCGACGGGATGGCCAGCGAGGCGAAGTCGCGCTCGGGAATCCGGGCGATGGCGAGCACTCCCTGCGGCGACTCGGTGGACGCGGCGCTCTCGAAATCCCGCTCGTCGACCTCGAGCGTGGGAACGCCGCTCGCGGCCAGCGATGCGCGCAACGCTTCTCCTCGTGGAGTAGCGCCCAGCGCGGGACCTACTACGACCCCCATCAGCGCGATGCGGGAGCGGAGCAGTTCCTCGACGCTTCGCACGCCTTCGGCGACGAAGAGTCGCTGGCGCTCGCGCGAGCGCCGGCGCTGGAGGTCACGGGCAAGCGTAAGTAGTTTCACGCGGTCAATTCGGCTGGCGAGCGAAAGCGTGGTCGGCGGGAGGCGCCGCGTTGCAATCCCTCGGAGGAAGGATCATGAAGCGGTTCGCGACAACAGTGATGCTGGCATTCACCGCGACGGCGTGCGCCACCATCTCCACGCAGCAGGAAGTCCAGATGGGGCAGCAATACGCCGCGCAGATCAACCAGCAGCTGCCGATCATCGAGGACGCGGAGATCAACCGTTACATCAACGTGCTGGGCGACTCGATCGCCGAGCTCTCTGACGACCGCAACCTGGACTGGCACTTCTTCGTGGTGGACAGCAAGGAGGTGAACGCCTTCGCTCTCCCCGGTGGCTTCATCTACGTGAATCGCGGACTGATCGAGCGAGCTGACAAGCTCGACGAGCTCGCCGGCGTACTCGGCCACGAGATCGGCCACGTGACCAACCGGCACACCGTGAAGCTAATGGAGAAGGAGCAGGCGGCAAATGTGGGCATCGCGCTGGGTTGCGTGCTCACGAACGCTTGCGAGAGCCAGGCGACGGGCGCGCTGGTGAACGTGGCGGGTGGCGCGGTGTTCGCCAAGTTCAGCCGCGACGCGGAGACCGAGGCCGACGAGAGCGGCGTGCGCTACGTGACGCGCGCCGGGATCGACCCGCGCGGCATCCCGCAGATGTTCGAGAAGCTCCTCGAGGAGCGCGGCTCGCAGCCTTCGGCGGTGGCCGCCTGGTTCTCCACGCACCCGCTCGAGGAAGACCGTATCGCCGACACGCAGGCGATGATCGACAAGATCGACCCGCTGATCCTGCAGTCGCTCACGCGGGATACGGAGAACTTCCACGCGTTCCAGGCGAGGGTGAAGGCCCTGCCGCCCTCGCCGGAGGGGAGGTAGAGGGGGCAGAAAGCAGAAGGCAGTGACGGCCCAGGGTTCAGGAACTACAAGGAAACAGGAAACAGGAAACAGGTAACTGCCTCGGGGGTGAGGGCTCTACTCGCGGGAGCCGGTACCTGTTTCCTGTTTCCTGTTTCCTTGCAGTTCCTGCTTTCTGCTCTCTGCTTTCTGCTCTCTGCTTTCTGCTCTCCGCTTTCTGCTCTCTGCTTTCTTGCACTTCCCCGTCTTCCGCCCCACAGGACGCCTGGATACTATATCCAGATCGGCTGGCTAGAAAACCCGAGACCCAGTGAGCCTGTGATGCTTCGCCCCACCCTCGCCCTACTCCTTGCCGCGTGCGGCTTCGCGCCGGCGGCGGCACAGCAACGGCGAACCTTCACGCGTGCGGATACGCTGCGCGGATCGTTCACTACGCCGGGACGCGTCTGGTGGGACGTGACGTTCTACGACCTGCACGTGAAGGTCGATCCCGCGGACAGCAGCATCGCTGGGTACAACGCGATCAGCTATCGGGTGCTGCAACCGGCGCGTGAGATGCAGATAGATCTCATGGAGCCGCTCGTGGTGGACAGCATCGTCGGCGCTGCGGGGGCCCTTCCCTTCCGCCGCGAGGGGAACGCTTTCTTCGCCACCTTCGCCGAGCCGCGCGATGCGGGGGCGATAGAGACGGTGAAGGTCTACTACCACGGACGGCCGCAGATCGCGAAGCGGCCGCCCTGGCAGGGCGGCTTCACCTGGACCACTGACAGTCTCGGAAGACCATGGGTCGTCACCACCGACCAGGGCATGGGCGCGAGCGTCTGGTGGCCCAACAAGGACACGCAGGCCGACGAACCGGACAGCCAGAGAGTCGCGCTCACCGTGCCGAAGCCGCTCACCCACGTCGGCAACGGCCGTCTCACGCGAAAGACGACGAACCCAGACGGCACCACCACGTTCGAGTGGTCGGTTCGCAATCCCATCAACAACTATGCGATCGCGGTCGCGGCCGGGAACTACGCGCACTACTCCGACACGCTGCAAGGTGAGGCCGGGAAGCTCTCGCTCGACTTCTGGCCGCTCGACTATCACGTCGCCGCCGCACACCGCCAGTTCCCGCAGGCCAGGTCGATGCTGAATTGCTTCGAGCACTGGTTCGGACCGTACCCGTGGTACAAGGACGGCTACAAGCTGATCGAGGTGCCGAACACCGGGATGGAGCACCAGAGCGCGGTGTCGTACGGGAACCACTACGCGAACGGTTACCGCGGGCGCGACGGCTCGGGGACCGGGCTCGGGATGAAGTGGGACTTCATCATCGTGCACGAGAGCGCGCACGAGTGGTTCGGCAACAACATCACGGCGAAGGACAACGCCGACATGTGGGTGCACGAGAGCTTCGCGAACTACGCGGAGGGACTCTACACCGAGTGCCTCTTCGGCAAGGAAGCCGGCGCGCGGTACACCGTCGGGACGCGGCGCGGGATCCGCAACGACCGGCCCATCGTCCCGGCGTACAACGTCAACGCGCAGGGCTCGGGTGACATGTACCCGAAGGGTGGGAACATGCTGCACACCATCCGCCAGATCATCGACAACGATGAGAAGTGGCGCGGCATCCTCCGCGGCCTGAACTCCACCTTCCGGCACCAGACCGTGATGGGGTGGCAGGTGGAGGAGTACATCAGCGAGCACGCCGGCGTGAACCTGGACAAGGTGTTCGACCAGTACCTGCGGACCACGAAGATCCCCGTGTTCGAGTATCGCATCGAGGGGAACCAGCTCTCCTACCGGTGGACCGACGTGGTGCCGGGCTTCGACATGCCTCTCCGCGTGAAACTCTCCGGCTCGAAGTTCACGAGAATCCGCCCCACCGAGTCGTGGCAGACCGCCACCCTCCGGCTGAACAAGCCCTCCGACTTCGCGGTGGATGAGAACTTCTACGTCATCCCGCGGCCCGTGAGCAGCACGGCGGGGTCGGGTCTTTAATTTCGAGCAGGCTCAACCATGGCTTAACCATGGTTGAGCCTGCTCGAAATTAGAGCGGTTCCGGCTTCAGTTGGCAGAGAGAGCATAGCCGCAATGGGTGAAGTAGCCCCTGGCATCGGATGCGGTTATCGCCTGGAGTGCAGGAGTGATGGCTGCCACGAGTGCTTCCTTCGTCCTCGCGGCCAGAGTT
>DASSNL010000206.1:0-2482 GCA_035688075.1 Gemmatimonadaceae bacterium | reverse complement strand
GGGGAGATCAAGGGCCACTACCTCAACGTCACCGCGGCGACGATGGAGGACATGTACGAGCGAGCCTCGTTCGCGAAGGAGCTCGGCAGCGTGATCGTCATGGTCGACCTCACGGTGGGCTACACGGCGATCCAGTCGATGGCCAGGTGGTGCCGGAGGAATGGCCTCCTGCTCCACCTGCACCGCGCGGGCCACGGCACGTACACGCGGCAGAAGACGCACGGCGTGAGCTTCAGAGTGATCGCGAAGTGGATGCGTCTCGCCGGAGTGGACCACCTTCACGCTGGGACCGTGGTGGGGAAGCTCGAGGGCGACCCGAACGCGGTTCGCGGCTACTACTCCACATTGCGCAGCGCGAAGCTGGAGCCGGATCCGACGCTCGGACTGTACTTCGAGCAGGACTGGGGCCAGATGCCGGGCGTGATGCCGGTAGCATCGGGCGGGATCCACGCCGGTCAGATCCACCAGCTCCTCCATTACCTCGGCGAGGACGTGGTGCTGCAGTTCGGCGGCGGAACGATCGGCCACCCGAGTGGCATCGCCGACGGCGCCACCGCCAACCGCGTAGCGGTGGAGGCGATGATCCAGGCACGAAACGAGGGGCGCGACTATCTCGTGGAGGGCCCCGACATCCTCGCAGCCGCATCGCGGAACTCGCCGGCGCTGCGCGCCGCGCTCGAGGTGTGGAAGGATGTGACCTTCGACTACACCTCGACCGACACGCCCGACGCGGTGGTCACTCCCACTGCGTGACGATTCGACGCTCCGACGGAGAGATTCACATGCGCATCACCCAGGGCACCTTCTCCTATCTCCCCGACTTCACCGATGATCAGATCGAGGCGCAGGTCCAGTACTGCCTCGACAACGGCTGGCCGCTACTCATCGAGTACACCGACGACCCTCACCCTCGGAACATCCTCTGGGAGATGTGGGGGATGCCGATGTTCGACATCAAGGACCCGGCGGCGATCATGCTCGAGCTGAACGCCTGCCGCAAGGAGCTGCCGCGGCACTACATCCGCATCAGCGGCTACGACCGGAGCCTGGGACGCGCGAGCACGATGCTCTCGATAATCGTCAACAGGCCGCCCGAGGAACCGGGCTTCCATCTCGAGCGTCAGGGTGGGCCGGACCGGCAGATGCGCTACACACTCCGGTCGTACGCCGCGGACAGGCCGTCCGGGGAGCGTTACCAGTGACTTCGCCCGCGCGGGCCGGAAGGCAGGCCGCAACGTTGGACGAAGCGCGCGCCAGCGAGCAGGCGGAAGCATCGAGCGCGCAGAGTGCGCCTGCCGAGCCCGTGGATGTGAGCGCCACCTACGCGGGTTCGAACGTGCCAGCGCTGCTCGATGAGTTGGACAGCCAGCTGGTCGGACTGAAGCCCGTAAAGGAGCGCGTGCGCGAGATTGCCAGCCTCCTGCTCATAGCGCGCCTGCGAGAGCGCGTCGGGCTCGAGACCGAGCGCCCGACGCTGCACATGAGCTTCACAGGACGCGCCGGCACGGGCAAGACTACAGTAGCGATGCGGATGGCCACGATCCTCCACCATCTGGGCTATATCCGGAAGGGCCATCTGGTGGTTGCCACACGCGACGACCTGGTGGGCCAGTACGTCGGCCACACCGCGCCGAAGACCAAGGAAGTCCTCAAGAAGGCGATGGGCGGCGTGCTGTTCATCGACGAGGCTTACTACCTGTACCGGCCGGAGAACGAGCGCGATTACGGCCAGGAAGCGATCGAGATGCTTCTCACCGTGATGGAGAACAACCGCGATGACATCGTCGTGGTGCTCGCGGGCTACAAGGAGCGGATGGAGACGTTCTTCCACTCGAACCCGGGCTTCCACTCGCGTGTTGCCCACCACCTCGACTTCCCCGACTACTCGGTGGACGAGCTTATGGCGATCGCCGAGCTGATGCTCGAGCACCAGCACTACCGGCTCGATGATGACGCGCGGCAGGCGTTCCGGGAGTATCTGGAGCGGCGGATCCCTCAACCGCACTTCGCCAATGCGCGCTCGGTACGCAACGCGCTCGACCGCGCGAAGCTGCGCCAGGCCAGCCGTCTGGTCCGAAGTGGTGGCCTGGTGACCAGCGACGAGCTGGCGCGCATCGATGAGTCGGACGTCCGTCAGAGCCGATTGTTCGCCGAGCCACCGCCACCTCCCCCTCCCACCCAGGAGCCCTCGGCGGCGCACGTGTGAGCGCGGGCCTGTCTGGCATGAAGGAGGTCACGTCATGACCGCAAATCGCCCCATGGTAATGGGCATCGTTGGCGACAGCGCCGCGGGCAAGACCACGATCACGAGCGGGATCGCGCGCATCCTCGGCAGCGACCGGGTGACCCGCGTCTGTGTCGACGACTACCACAAGTACGACCGGGCAGAGCGCGCCGCCCTCGGGATCACGCCGCTCGACCCGAAATGCAACTACATCGACATGATGGAGCTGCATGCCGAGCGACTGCAGTATGGCCAGCC
>DASSNL010000161.1:0-17782 GCA_035688075.1 Gemmatimonadaceae bacterium | reverse complement strand
TCACCATGGTTCAGCCCGCTCGAAATTAAAGACCTGACCCCGTCGTTGGCTCAGCGCGGCTGCTCGCTACGCTCCTTGCGGGGCCGAGAAAGTTCCGGGGGCCATGGCGGAGCCGATCCGGCCAGCTCTCCGCTGAGCTTCTCGGCGAGCACTCCGTCGTATTCATCCACGCGGATGGGGACTATGGCGATGTGGCCCGCCGCTACTGCGGCGACGTCCGTCTCCGGCGCGGCGCTGTCCGGGTGGGTTTCGAGTCGAACCTCCCAGATCTCCAGCGAGTCCGTACCGGAGAGCGAATCAGGCGTCGCCACGGCGGTCACCAGGCCGCGCGCGCGACGCACGATCCGAGGGCCTTTGATTCGATCGGGTGGAAGCTCCGGCAGCGATACCGTTAGGTACTGAGGCGCCTCCAGTTTGCGGGCCAGCTCGCTCCTCGCGAGCTCCACGACCCACGCGACGACTGCGTTCACCGAGGTGGAATCATCGTCTTCGACACCGGATATCGCGATCCCGGGAACCCCGAAGTACGCGCCCGTGCGTACGGCGCCGATCGTGCCTGATCCGAACCAGTCGTCGGCGAGATTGCTACCACCGTTGATGCCTGAAATGACGAGGTCGGGCGGGTCATCACGCATGGGACCCGAGAGGGCGAATATCACCGCATCGGCGGGCGTCCCGTGTATTGCCCAGGCCCGCACCCCGGCGCCTACGTTGCGCCGTTGCACACCGAACGTGCCTGTCTGAGTAACCGTCAGGAGGTTCGAGTATCCGCTTCGATCCTCGACGGACGCGACCAGGTAGGTGTCGGCAATGCGTCCGAGCGCGACCGCCAGCGCGAGGGTGGCTCGGTCGTCGATCCCATTGTCGTTGGTCACCAGGACGCATCGCGGCCATGGCTGCCCCAGTGTATCACTCGATGACTGGGCAGCGGCGACCGAGCCGCTCGCCGTGAGCGCGGCCACGGCGATGCCGAGGGCGAGTCGGTGCTTCAGCATCGCGATGCGATTTTCCGTCTGCGGGCCATTGTGGAAGCTCCATCTCGCGCGTTTCCTCGGGCACCCCGGGCGAACGTAGTGCGCATCGTGCGCGGTCGGAAGAGTAGTCTACGACGTCTCTCTGCCTTTCCACCTCGCCAGCAACCGGAAGCGCGCGTAGTACCCCCACCGGAGGAACCATCGGAACCAGAGTTGAACGCGGCCAATCGAGATGAAGCTCTTGTAGACGAGCGCGGCGCGTTTGCGGCCGAGGGAGATGCCGTAGAAAAAGTCGCGGCGGAGGTGGTGTACGGGGCCCTCGGCGGGCGACCAGCCAGACGAGAAGCGGCGCGCGAGGTAGGCGCCCTGCCAGATCGCTTCGATTGCGCGCTCCATCGTGGGCCAGGCGCGCCCGTTTTCACCCACGATTCGCGCGCAGTCGCCGATCGCGTACACGCCATCGTGCCCAGGAACGGCGAGGCGTGGCGTGACGGTGATGTGGCCGTCTGCGGTGAGTGGGAGGCCGAGCGTCGTCGTCACAGCATTGGGTCGAACTCCGGCGGCCCATACTACGATGTCGAACGGTATGCCGATCCCCCCCTGCAGGATCACCTGATCGGACTTGACCGCGGCGACTCGGCTCGAAACCAGGATCTCGACGCCCAGCGTGCGCAGTGCGCGAGCGGCGTTGCGCGCTACGCCGAGGGGGAAGGTGGGGAGGATCCGTACATTCCCGCAGATCAGCGTGGTGGCCAGGCGCGCGCCGTCCACTCGCGCGGCCGCGAGCTCGGCGCTCCACTCGACGCCCGTAACCCCGGCGCCCACTACCACTACGCGCTGGACGCTGGCACCACCGACTCGCAGAACGTGGAGCCGGCGTCGGATCGCTTCCGCTGACGCGAGGAACTTGACGGGGATGACGTTCGTCGCCCTCGCGAGCGTATCCGGCACGTCGGGGACGCTGCCGACCGCCAGGACGAGCCGCTCGTACTCGATCTCGCGGGCGTCATCGAGGATGACGACGTGCCGCGCCTCGTCCAGACGCGTCACCGCACCCCGCACCAGCTCCGCGCCGACCGCTCCACAGAACGCCGAACTATCGAAGCTCATCTCCGACGCCTGGCTCTCACCGCCCGCGACTTCGTGCACGAGCGGGACGTACTGCTGCGCCTCGAGCGGGTCTATCACCGTCATCTCGCCAGGCTCGAACCGACCATTCCGCCGGACGTACCGGTAAAGGAGCTCCAGTCCCGCAAAGGAGCACCCCACGAGCACCGTTCTCGGCCGCGTCGCAGTCATGCCGCGATGATAAGCATCTTTGCGGGGGAGAGGGAAGGTGAGAGAGATAGCAGACAGCAGAAAGCAGTGACTGCAAGGGTTCAGGAGGCAGGGTTCAGGGTTCAGGTGCCACCTCGGAGTAGAGATCTCTCCGCCCGAGGCAGTCACTGAACCCTGAACCCTGTTGTTCTGAACCCTCTTTTAGCAGTTCCTGCTCTCTGCTTTCATTCCCTCCTCCCCCCGCTCATCTTGCGCCCATGGGCGATGGAGGGAAGGGGAAAGGCGTCGTTTACCTCGTCGGTGCAGGTCCGGGTGATCCCGGGCTGCTCACGGTGCGTGCTCGCCAGCTGCTCGCGGAGTGCGATGCGGTGGTGTTCGATGCGCTCGTCAATCCGGTAATCCTTTCCGGCAGCGCGATACCTGACGGAGCGGAGCGGCACTTCGTGGGGAAGCGTGGTGGCGAGAGCTCGGCGCGGCAGGAGGAGATCGAGGCGCTCCTCGTGCGCCTCGCGCGCGACGGGAAGCGCGTGGTGCGGCTCAAGGGCGGCGACCCGTTCGTCTTCGGCCGCGGCAGCGAGGAGGCGCAGGCGCTCGTCAGCTCGGGCATTCCGTTCGAGGTGGTTCCGGGAATCACCGCAGGTGTCGCTGCGCCGGCGTATGCCGGGATCCCGGTTACCCACCGCGCAGTCGCCACATCCGTCACCTTCATCACCGGCCACGAAGATCCCACCAAGGGTGAGAGCGGCACCGATTGGTCCGCACTCGCGCGCACCGGCGGGACGCTCGTGCTCTACATGGGCGTCCGGCGACTCCCGGACATCGTCAGCGCATTGGCAGCCGGCGGGATGCCGCTCGAGACGCCGGCCGCGATGGTGGAGTGGGGAACTTTCCCCCGTCAGCGTACCCTCACCGCGACGATCGGCACCCTCGTGGATGCGGCGCGCAGAGAGAAGATCTCTGCGCCCTCCATCACCATCATCGGCGACGTGGTCGCGCTCCGCGACGATATTCGCTGGTTCGACGAACGGCCGTTGTTCGGAAAGCGCATCATCGTCACCCGCGCACGCACCCAGGCCTCGCAGCTCGCCGAGCGACTCACGGAGCTCGGCGCGGACGTGATCGAGGCACCGGCAATTCGCATCGAGGCGCTCGATACCGCTCCCCTGCGACGCGCGCTCGGCTCGCTCGGAGACTACGAGTGGGCGGTCTTCACCAGTCGCAATGCCGTCGACATAGTTTGGGGCGAGCTGCTCGCACTCGGGCTGGATGCGCGCGCGTTCGTCGGCACGAGGCTCGTGGCCGTCGGTCCGTCCACCGCTGCCGCGCTGGCAGAGCACGGACTCGTGGCGGACGTGATTCCAGAGCGTTTCGTCGCCGAGGGAGTCGTCGAGGCATTGCGCGGCCGCAGCGATATAAGCGGAGCCCGCGTGCTGTATCCGCAGGCCGAAGGCGCGCGTGATGTGATCCCGAACGACTTGCGCGAGCTCGAAGCGGAAGTGGTAGCGATCCCGATCTATCGGTCGGTGCCCGATCCCGACGGGGTCCGCACCGCTCGCGAGGCACTGGATAGTGGCTCGGTGGACCTTGTCACCTTTACCTCCAGCTCTACCGTCCGCTACTTCGTGGAGTCCGTGGGGATCGACGCCGCACGCCGCGCGACGATCATCTCGATGGGACCGATCACCAGCGAGACCGCACGAACGCTCGGCCTCGACGTGGCGGTGGAAGCACGCGAGGCGACCATCGACTCGCTCGTGGAGGCGGTGGTCGAGAGCACGCGCTGACGGGTGGCAGGCAGGACGGCCGCGCCGTATCTGCACCAGGCGTATCTGCACCAGGAGCGGTCGCACGACACCCGGTGTGCTTTCGATGATGCTCTCGGAGGCCCGCGCCGCGCTTTGTTGAACCGGGCAATACGGTGAATTGCCGGTTAGCTTTCCCGGCGTGACTACCATCCATCGGACGAGCCATTACCCATGCGAGGCCAGGTGACGCGAGCCCGGGGGAAGCGTGCGTCGCGCGACGGCGTCTTTCGCATCGCGTCGCGCTCGTCCGAGCTGGCGCTGCGGCAGGCGCGCATCGTCGAGTCCGCGCTCAAGGCGCGTGGCATCTCGTGCGAGATCGTCCCCTTCAAGACCACTGGCGACAAGCGGCTCGATGAGCCGCTGAGCAGCATCGGCGGCAAGGGGCTCTTCACGCGCGAGCTCGAGGAGGCGCTCGCGAAGGGGCGCGTGGACTGCTGCGTGCACTCGCTCAAGGACCTCCCCACCGAGTCGCCTGACGGGCTCGCGATCACCGCCATCCTCGAGCGCGAGGACCCGCGCGATGTGCTGGTGGTGAACGATGGCATCTTCGCAGAGTCCATCGCCGACCTCCCGCGCGGTAGCCGCGTGGGCACCTCGAGCCTGCGCCGCCGCGCGATGCTCGCGAATCTCCGCTCCGACGTCGACGCCGTGGAGCTCCGCGGCAACGTCCCCACGCGCCTTCGCAAGGTGGACGAGGGGCAGGTGCACGCCGCGATTCTCGCCGGCGCCGGCCTCCTTCGCCTGGGTGTCCACCAGCGTATCGACGCCTGGCTCGAGCCGCCGGACTGGCTCCCCGCCGCCGGCCAGGGCGCCATCGCCGTCCAGTCGCGCACCGACGATTCGGAGACGAGCGCGATCCTCGCGCCCCTCGACCACGCGCCGACGCGCATAGCCGTCACCGCCGAGCGTACCTTCCTCGCTGGCCTCGAGGGCGGCTGTCAGGTGCCGATCGGCGCGCTCGCTACAGACTCCTCCGGCTCGCTCGTTCTCCACGGTCTGATCGCCGAAGTCTCGGGCCGCCGCGTCCTTCGCGGCAGCGTCACGGTCGATCCCACGTGCCCCGCCGCAGCTGGCGAGCAGCTCGCGTCCATCCTTCTCCGCGACGGCGCCGCCGACATCCTCGCCGCTCTGCGAGAGAAGAAAAGAGTTCCAATGCCCCAACCGGAATGATGCCTACCTTCCCCGCTTCCCGTCCTCGTCGTCTCCGCAGAACCCCATCTCTCCGCGCGCTGGTGCGCGAGACGCGGCTTTCGGCGGAGCAACTCGTGCTCCCACTCTTCGTGCGAAATGGGAAGGGAGTACGTAAACCGGTGGAGGCGATGCCGGGTGTGGCGCAGCTCTCGGTGGACGAGATGCTGCGCGACACGGAAGCCGCGGCGAAGGCCGGAGTCGGCGGCGTGCTCCTCTTCGGTATCCCTGACACCAAGGATGCCACGGGGTCGAGTGCATGGGATGATGATGGTCCCGTGCAGAACGCGGTGCGTGCGCTGAAGAAGGAGCTGCCGCAGCTCGTCGTCATCACCGACGTCTGCATGTGCGAGTACACCGATCACGGCCACTGCGGGATTCTGCGGGATGGCGACGTGGACAACGACGCCACTCTCGAGCTCCTCACGAAGGAGTCGCTCTCGCACGCTCGCGCTGGTGCCGACATCGTTGCGCCGAGCGACATGATGGACGGGCGCGTCGGCGCGATTCGCCGTGAGCTGGACCACGCCGGTCAGCCTAACGTGGGAATCCTCTCCTACGCCGCGAAATATGCATCGGTCTTCTACGGCCCCTTCCGCGAAGCGGCCGAGTCTGCACCGAAGGAGGGCGACCGGCGCGGTTACCAGATGGACCCCGCCAACACCGATGAAGCGCTGCGCGAGGTTCGGCTCGACATCGAGGAGGGCGCCGATGCGGTGATGGTGAAGCCGGCGGGACCGTACCTCGATGTCATCTCGCGTGTGAAGGACGACACCGGCTATCCCGTTGCTGCCTATCAGGTAAGCGGCGAGTACGCTATGATTAAGGCGGCTGCCGAGCGCGGATGGCTCGATGGAGAACGCGCGATGATGGAGTCGCTGCTCGGCATTCGCCGCGCGGGTGCCGACTTCATCATCACTTATTTTGCGACCGAAGCAGCCCTGCGGCTCGAGCGAGCGCCCGGGCTCTGAACCATAGAGGAAACGACGATGCAATACCGCACCTTCCCCGGTACCGATCTCTCGGTGAGTGAGGTCGGTTTCGGCATGTGGACCGTCTCCACCGGCTGGTGGGGCGAGAAGACCGACGAGCAGGCGATGGCGATGCTGCGCGAGGCGTACGACGAGTACGGCATCACCTTCTTCGATGCCGCCGATACGTACGGCAACGGTCGCTCCGAGCGTCAGCTCGCGCGCGCCTTCGGCGATCGCGGTCTGCGCGACAAGGTCGTGTACGCCACGAAGGTCGGCTACGACTTCTACGATACCGCCGCGCAGGCGTCACGTCGCGGGCAGCGCGAGCTGCCGCAGCGCTTCGACTCCGTGTACATCCGCAGCGCGGTGGATCGCTGCCTCGAGCGGCTCGAGACCGATTACATCGACGTGCTCCAGATGCACAACGTGAAGATGGAGCACGTGCGCGACCCCGAGATCTGGCAGACGCTGCGCGACCTGGTGCGCGAGGGGAAGCTTCGCACGTGGGGCGCGGCCTTCGGGCCTGCCATCGGGTGGCTGTACGAGGCGGTCGAGCTGCTGGAGCGCGAGCGGGACATCAACACGATCCAGATGATCTGGAACATCATCGAGCAGCACCCCGGCACCGCGATGCTCGAGGCGGCGCGCAAGTACGCTCCGAACTGCTGCTTCAACATCCGCGTCACGCATGCTTCCGGGATGCTCGAGGGGAAGTACACCGAGAACACGGTATTCCCCGAGAACGACCACCGTCGGCACCGCCCGCGCTCCTGGCTCATCAACGGCCTGCGCAAGGTGGAGACGCTCGATTTCCTCACGGAGCGGATGACGCTTGGCCAGGCGGCGCTGAAGTGGCTGCTCGCCGAACCGCGCGTGGTCACGGTGCTCCCCAACATCTACGACAGCGAGCAGCTCGCCGAGTTCGCGGAGGCATCGAAGAAGCCGGAGCTCACCTCCGCGCAGATGGCGCGCATCGCCGAGCTGAACGTCCGCAACTTCGACGTGGTCGAGGAGCCGATGGCGTACAAGGGGGTCACGTGGGATGAGGGCGCGACGAACGCGCTCCCGGCGCGGGAGCGTGCCGCCTCGTGATGCACCCCTGGCACGACCTCCTGCCGGGCAACCATCCGCCCGACGAGGTCACTGCATTCATCGAGATCCCAAGCGGCAGTCGCAACAAGTACGAGCTCGACAAGAGATCCGGTCTGATCCGCCTCGATCGGGTGCTCTACTCCGCCGTGCACTATCCCGGCGACTACGGCTTCATACCGCGCACGCTCGCCGAGGACGGCGACCCGTGCGACGTGCTGGTGCTGCTGAACGAGCCCACCTTCCCCGGCTGCCAGATCGATGCGCGCCCGATCGGGCTGCTGGACATGCTCGACCGCGGCGAACGGGACTACAAGATCCTCGCGGTACCGTCTGGCGACCCGTTCTACGGCGAATACTTCGACATCGCCGACATTCCTCAGCACTACCTTAAGGAAGTGGAGCACTTCTTCCACATCTACAAGGATCTCGAGGGGAAGCGCGTCCAGACGATCGGCTGGCGCAAGAGCGAGGAGGCCATGCGCTCGGTCCTCGAGTCGATGGAGCGGTATCGCGAGGAGTACGTGATCCCGACGGGACCGTGATGGCGGTGAATGAGGACTGCGGATAGCAGGGATCGGGAATCCGGGAACGGCCGCGCGCAGGTGAGCTCTACCGAGGCGCGGCCGCCGCGCTCACGGATATCGGTGCTCTTCGTCTCGGAGCAGCCGGAGCGATTCATGGCGCTCCGGCGGAGCGCGCTCGCGGGGCGGACGGTGCACCTCTGGGTGAGAGATGGCGTTCCGGCACCCGAGTGGTCGTTGGCGCTGCGCGGCGATCCGGAGGAGCCGGCGACGTATCAGCCGCTGCAGGGCCGCGACGTGATTGCCATCATCGATCTCGCCGAGGAGCGGAGCGCGCAGCGCGTGGCGCACGCCATCTCGGAGGCGCTCTCGCTCCCGTCGGTGCTCGTGATCGACCGTCAGGGGAGGGGAGGAGATCGGCACGGCGCGGTCCGCGACGGCGTGACGTGGATAGATGAGAGCGAGCTGCTCGCCGATGCGATCGAGACGGTGCTCAGACGCCTGGCTGGTCGCAAGCGGCTGCACGGCATGCGTGCAGCGCTCGATGGCGCACGCTCGTGCGCCTTTCTCGTCCAGAACGACCCCGACCCCGATGCGATCGCCTCGTCGCTCGCGCTGCGCCAGGCGCTCGGCTACCGTCCCGAGCGCGCCCCGATCGTGACGCTCGGGCAGATCACGCGCCCCGAGAATCTGCGACTGATCTCGGCGCTCGGCGTGAAGGTGCGCCACGTGGAGCGCAAGGAGTTGGGCGGGCTCGGCCCGCTGATCC
Organism: Gemmatimonadaceae bacterium; assembly: GCA_035688075.1. GTDB lineage: Bacteria > Gemmatimonadota > Gemmatimonadetes > Gemmatimonadales > Gemmatimonadaceae > JADGGM01. The sequence goes on along the minus strand of DASSNL010000161.1, from coordinate 9,181 downwards.
TGGTGGACGTGCAGCCGACGTACTTCGGCGACTCGCTGCCGGCGGTGGCCGCGGTCCTCGATCATCATCCGTCGAGCGGTGAGTACCAAGCGCGTTATCGCGACGTACGAACATGGTTCGGCGCCAGCGCGACGATGGCGGCGGAATATCTACTCGCGGAGCACGACGCACCAATCGGCACCGCGCTCGCGACCGCGCTCCTGTACGGGATCATCACCGACACGAAGTCGCTGTCGCGCGCCGCGAGCGATGAGGACCTGGAGATGTTCGCCTATCTCTTCCCGCGCGCCGATCACGCGCTGCTCAGGCGGATCCAGCACCCCTCGTACGGCACCCTGGCGCTCAAGCGCCTCGGCCAGGCGCTGCAGCACGCCCGCGTGCACGACGGCCTCGCGTACGTGCATCTCGGAAAGCTCCCCGCCGACGAGGAGCACATCGTGGCGCAGCTGGCTGAATTCTGCCTGGGAATGAAGGGCGCCACCGTATCAGCTGTCTCGGGCGTCTTCGGCTCCAAGCTCGCGATGAGCACCCGCGCCCTCTCTCCCTCCGCCAGGCTCGGCGAGCACCTCCGCGCGATCTTCTCCCCCTACGGCAGCGCCGGCGGCCACCCAGTGATGGCCAAGACCGTCATAGACCTCAAATCCTGGCGCGCAGATCACCCCTTCAAGGATCAGAAGGGATTGGAGCGGACGGTGAGGAGGGCGTTGCAGGAGGAGCTACGTGGGGAGGGGAGTGAGGAGAGAAAGCAGAGAGCAGAAAGCAGTGAGAAGCCGAGGGTTCAGAACTACAGGGTTCAGGGTTCAGGTACTGCCTCGGGCGGATAGATCTCTACTCCGAGGTAGTACCTGAACCCTGAACCCTGCCTCCTGAACCCTGTGGTTTTCACTGCTTTCTGCTCTCCGCTTTCTGCTTTCTCCTCACTCACTCCCCCTCCTCATCACCAACGCCGCATTTATCCCCCCGAAGCCGAACGAATTCGAGAGCAGCAACTCGGGGCAGGTGGCGCGGCCGGAGTGGGGGATGTAGTCGAGATCGCAGCCGTCGTCGGGGGTGCAGAGGTTGATGGTGGGGGGGAGCCAGTCATTGGTCATGGCGAGTGCGCAGATCGCTGCTTCGATGGCGCCGCTCGCGCCGAGAGCGTGGCCGTAGTAGCCCTTGGTGCCGCTCACCTGCATGCGATAGGCGTCGTCGCCGAAGACGCGCTTGAGCGCGAGCGTCTCGGTGGAGTCGTTGAGCGGAGTGGAGCTCCCGTGCGCGTTCACGTAACCGATCTCGCTCGCCTGCACGCCGGCGTCGGCGAGTGCACCGCGGATCGAGCGCGCGGCCTGCGATCCGTCGGGGCGCGGGGCCGTCATGTGATAGGCGTCGTTCGACATCCCGAAGCCGAGGATCTCGCCGTAGATGCGCGCGCCACGCGCGACGGCGCGCGAGCGCTCCTCGAGAACGAGTACCGCGGCGCCCTCGCCCATCACGAAGCCGTCACGGTCCCGGTCGAAGGGGCGTGACGCGCTCGAGGGGTCGTCGTTCCTCGTCGACATCGCGCGGATGATCGCAAAGGCGCCGAAGCAGAGCGGCCAGAGCGGAGCTTCGGCACCGCCGGAGATCATCACGTCGGCATAGCCGTCGCGCACCTGCCGGAAGCCCTCGCCGATCGCGATGGTTCCCGACGCGCAGCTCATCGCGTTGGTGCTGTTCGGCCCCTGCACCCCCAGCTCGATCGCCACATTGCAGCTCGCCGCGCCGCCGAACACCATCAGGGCGAGCGCGGGGTCGACACCCTTCGCTCCCTCACGCATGTAGACTCCGCACTGCTGCTCCGCGTAGCCCACGCCTCCGAGCGCGGTCCCCATGGTGGAGCCCACGCGCTCGAGATCGCAGCTGCCGAGATCGAGCTCCGCGTCCTGCACCGCGAGTCGAGCCGCGGAGACCGAGAACTGCCCGAAACGATCCAGCCGCCGCACGCGCTTGCTCTCCAGGAAGTCGTCCGCCCGGAAGTCCGGCACCTCCGCGGCGATGTGACTGCGAAACGGCTCGGGGTCGAAGCGCGAGATGAGGCGCACCGCCGACCTCTCCTCGCGCAGCCCTCGCCATAGCCCATCCACGGCAGTCCCTATGGGCGTTATCGCCCCTATCCCGGTGATCACGACTCTGCGGCGACTACGATCGATGGACATGATGAGAAAGAGAAAAGGAGGAAGCAGACAGCAGAGAGCAGGAAGCAGTAACGGCTCGTGAGGGTAGAGCCCTCTACCCCGAGGGAGTTCTCTGCTTTCTGCCTTCTGCCTTCTGCTTTCTGCTCTCTCTCTCAGCCACCTCTCCGAGCCCCCTCAACGTCCTCCCGGCAATGGCGGAGATGAAATGCGGACCGATGACCGTGGTGGCGGCGAAGACGCCGACCAGGGGCCAGTGGGGGCCGTTCCAGGCGTGCACAATGCGCACGAGCGTACCCTCGGTGTTTTCAGCGAACGTCCACTCGACTTCCATGCCGCGTGTGATACCCTCGATGTGTCGAAATCGGATCGCGGGGCGCGCGGAGTCCACGGCCATCTGTGAGAGCCACCAGGTGGGCCAGCCGGCGGGGAGCGACCCGATGGGACGCCACGCCGCCATCTCTACCAGACCGCCGCCGTCGCTCGTCAATTCCCGGAAGCGCACGCGGCGATAGTGCGAGAGGTAGCCGGGCCACAGCTCCACCTGGCGCGCCAGGTCGAAGATCAGCGGCACGGGTGCGTGCACCAATCGTTCGTCGGAGGTTCTCATGGCGGTGCCGAGCGGCATCTCGCCGAGCTGGAATGGCGGCCGCGCGAGCGCGACCGACTTCGGCGTGGAGTCTGTCATCTTCACACGATCCGGTTCGGTGTCCATGCGGCAGTCAGGCGGAAGGTGGGGCGCTGGCGCACTCGTGCCTGCGTATGCACGGCGCGCTCCACCATTCTCTCCAGCTCGCCACGGGTGAACCCGCGCAGCACGGAGACCACTCCATCGTGTCGGCTCACGGGGTGAAAGCGGAGCGGGAAAGAGACGAGCCATATTCCCGACGCGGCGAACCAGCTGCGGCGCAGGTCGCTCACGATCACTCGATGCTTCGCCACACGGTCGAGCTCGCGCAGCAGCTCGATGGCTCGGTCGTTCTCGAAGTGATGAAGGAGCTGCGAGCAGAGCACGATGTCCACGGAGTCATCGGCGAAGGGGAGCGCCAGCGCGTCGGCTCGCGCCGTAGGGAGCGCCGGGCACGACGCGTTCCGCGCCAGCGGCTCCGAGGCGTCCACACCCACGGTCCGCAGCGGGATCCCCGCATCCGCGGCCACGGCACGTGCGCGCGCCGCTATATCGCCGAGTCCGGTGCCGACGTCGAGAAGCACCGCGCTCTCGCCATCCGCCAGCGTTCGCAGCTCGCGGAGCGCGATTCGCAGCTCCGCGAGCGGTGCGCTCACACCGCCGAAGTATCTGTTCGCGCACGCCACATCCTGGAGCGAGCGCACCGTCACACGCCCGTCCACGCCCGGTTCGTCCAGGTACTCCAGCCCGCGTCTGCGGCGCGGCGTCAGCAGCGCGGTCACTCAGCGCTCCAGCTGTGCGTAGCCACCCCGGTAATACAGGAGCGGGCTCCCCTTGTGGGCGGCCGCGGCAATCACCCTCCCAACGATTATGGTGTGATCGCCGCCGGGGTAGCGCGCATCGATGTCGCACTCGAGATGGCCGAGTATCCCACCGAGTATCGCACAACCGGTGATGCCGCGCTCGTAACCGATCCCCTCGAAGCGGTCGTCGATCTGCTCGGAGAAGCGCCGCGATATCGATTCCTGTCCCGACGAGAGCACGTTCACGGCGAACTGGCTCGCCTCGGCCAGTACACCGTGCAACTCGGTATTGTGCTCGACGCAGATCAGCACGAGGAGCGGGTCGAGACTCAACGAGCAGAACGCGCTGACCGTCATCCCATGGTCGTTGCGCGCGCTGTCGCGGGCGGTGACCACGGTGACTCCGGACGCGAACCGTCCGAGCACGCTGCGGAAGAGGGCGGGGTCTATCGTGGAGCCGTTGTCGGCATCGGGAGGGGGAGCGGGTGACATCACGAGGAGAGAAGAAGGCGTGAGAGGTAGCGTAGGGAGAGGACCTTCCGTGGCGGGACGAAGTCGCCCGCTACACCCACCAGCAAGTCGGCCATCTCCTTTCTTCGCGAGAGCGTGCGAGCGGCCCGGTTCATCAGCGTCGGGGTCGCCACTGCGAGCGCCACGAGTCGTTCCACTTTCCACTTGCCACTGAACTCGCTGGCGCGTGCAGAATCGTACTCGGCGAGTGCCGCATCCGCTTCGCGCGTGCTGCGCGCGGAGAGGGCGCGCTCCACGAACGGTGCGAGGAGCTCGCCGCCGCGGAGCGCAGCGTAGATTCCCTCGCCGGTGAAGGGATCGTAGAAGTCAGCGGCGTCGCCCACGAGAGCGGCGCCGCTCGCCCAGGCGCGGCGCGCGCGCTGCGCGAAGGGGCCCGTCGCTCGCACGGGCGAGATCCGCTCGGCGCGGGCAAAGCGCGGTGCCAGTTGCGTGCGCGATCGGAGCCAGCCATCGAGGAACGCGGCGCTCCGCCCCTTCGCCGCGCGCGCGCGCCACACAGGCATCACGAGAGCCACGTTCGTCACTCCATCCCCCACGTTCGCGAGGCCCACGTAGCCGTCGTCCTCGACGTGCATCTCGCCGTGCTCGCTCATCCCCTCCACGCCGCGAAAGTGCCCCACGAGCGCGAGCCGATAGGGGAAGCGCGCGTAGCGCGTGAGACCGAGCCGCCGCCCCACGATCGAGCGGAGGCCATCTGCGCCTACGGTTACGCGCGCGGTGTAATCGCGCGCCACGCCATTCGCGAGCGCCGACACGCCGCGCACGCTCCCCCGCGTATCGCGCAGCACATCGGCCGCGCGTACTCCCTCGAGCACGCGCACGCCGGCGCACTTCGCTCGCGCCAGCAGGATGGAATCGAGGATCGTGCGCCTGAGAGCGAGCCCGCTGTCGCGGAAGCCGCGGAACCCGTGCGCGGCCGCGAAATCACCGCGGATTCGCTCGCCCGCCGGTGAGCGGACCGTCATCCCCCTCAGCGTGGCCGCGCCGGCGCGCTCGCACTCCTCGAGCGCGCCCATCTCCGAGAGGAGGCGCGACGCTTCCGGACTCAGATACTCGGCACACGGCTTGTCGCGCGGGAAGTGCGCGCGGTCGAGGAGAAGTACGTCCATCCCTCGGCGCGCGAGCTGCCACGCCGTGGATGCGCCACCCGGTCCACCCCCCACCACCAGCACCTGGGCGTCGCTCATGCAGCGCCCTCACCGTGAGTTTTGAGGCGCCCACGTTCCAGCGTTCGCGAGAGGCGCTGGAAGAGCGCCATGTAGCGCCAGTGCGGCCGCGGCAGATGCAGCGCGGACGCGAGTCTCGTGAGATACGGGAGGATCACCGACCGCGAATCGGCGGAGAACATGAAGCGCGGTTGAGTGGCGGCGAAGCGGTGAAGCGTGGCGAGGCACTCGTCCATGCCGAGCGCGCTCGAAAAGTAGAAACGGGGTAGGAGGAGCGGGTCGTCGGCCGCGATCACTCCCTCTTCGATCGCAGTCCGCTGCAGCTGCGTGCCCGGGTAGATGCGGAGTCCAACAGTGAGATACACCGCGTCGCCGCGTGACATGCGCCAGGCGGCGAATCGGAGCGTCTCTTCGAGTGTCTCGCGAGTCTCACCCGGTCCGCCAACCAGGAAGATCCAGAGCACGCCCATGCCGGCGCGCTCCACATCTTCCGCCACTCTACGGACGCGCTCCGAATCGAAGCCCTTGCCCAGTCGCTCGAGCACGTGGTCGCTGGCGCTCTCCGCGGTGATGCCGAGCCAGCGGAAGCCCGCGCGCCGCATCGGCTCGAGGAGGTACGGCGGCACGCTCGCTGGAGTGAAGTTGGTGGTGTCCAGCTTCACCTTCAGCCCGCGCCGCACGATCGCCTCGCAAACAGCGGCGGCGTGTCGCGGCGGAGAGTTGAAGGTGGAATCCACGAACTCGAAGTGACGCACGCCTGCATCGCGTGACAGCTCGGCGATCTCGTCCACCACCGCCTCGGGATCGCGCAGGCGGTAACCCCACCCCTCCACGTTCAGGTAGGTGCAGTAGACGCACTTGAAGACGCAGCCGCGCTTCGTCTGAATCGGGACAGTCCCGCCGCGCCGCTCGTACGCGCGGAGGTCGAGCCAGCGGTGCATGTGCGTGGACGGAAGCGAGTCGAGACCTGTGTCCATCGCCGCGTCGCCGCCAGCAGAGGCGAGCTCTATCCGGCCGCCATGCCGCCGGACCACGCCAGGGATCGCGCCCGGTGTACGGCCGGCGGCCAGCGAATCCATGATCGCCACCGTGGCCCGTTCGCCGTCTCCGGCAACAGCGTAGTCCACACCCAGCGTCTCGAAGAGCGAGGCCGGCGCCACGCCGAACGCTGCTCCTCCGGCGATTACCCGTGCGTGCGGCGCCGCCTCGCGCAGTGCAGTCAGGATCTCCGCCGCCTCCGGCGTGTAGTGCCGCAACGCCACGAGGTCGCTGTTGTCTATGTTGCGCACCGAGAGGCCTACGACGTCCGGGCGAAAGTCGCGCGCGGCGCGGCGCGCGGCGTCGTGCGGGCGGCGCTCGAAGCAGAGATCGAGCACGCGCACTTCGTATCCAGCATCATCCAGCGCGGCCGCCACACACGCCACTCCATTCGGCACCACCGGCATCGGCTGGCGCTCGCGATTGGAGCTCACCAGCAGAACGCGCGCTTTCGTGGAGCGCGCACGGGGCGGAGCGGGGGAGGGGGAGGCGGCCGCGGTATCAGTCATCGCGCACGAATTCCACGCCGCCGAGCGTGAGAGAGGAGAGGTGGACCTCGTAGGTGAAGGTCACCGTTCCGGTGTCTGGCGGTTGGAAGGTGATGGTGAGTTGCGTTCCGGTGGCCTCCCAGCGCGCGTCGGCCGCCACGGTGTCGGCGAAGCCTGCTGCGACATCGGTCGCGATCACCAGACGCCTGGCGGTGCTGTCTTCGTCGAAGCGCCACACGGTCTTGGAGCCGTGCACCGCGCCGTTGTCGTCGGTGAACACTTCGCTGTGCGACCACTGTCCCACCAGCAGACCGGCCGCACCGTTCCCCCCGCCGCGTCCGGCGGTGGTGTCGGGGCGGAGCGAGGTGTCGCCATCCACGCAGGCGAATATCGCCAGCGCGAGGGTCAGCGCGACGACCGCGCGCGGCAGCACCAGCGCCGCTCTCATACGAGCACTACCAGCAGCGCCACCAACCCACCCGCCGCGCCACTCAGAAAGTTGACTCCGTCGTTGTCGAGCCAAGAGACCCCTCCCGCCGGTTCAGTGGTGGTACCGCAGATGTGCACCTTTCGTTCGGTGTCGCGCCCGCAGCGGGGGCAGCGCCGCCTCGCCTGCCAGAGCGCGCCGACGAACGAGTCCGCCAGCGCGCCCGCGACCCCACCGAGGAGCGCGGCAATCGCCACTTCCGGTGGCCAGCGCAGCAGCCACACCACCAGCGCGATGAGTAGCGCTCCCGCAATCGCCGCAGCGAGCCCGAGGGGAGTCACGGCTCCCGAGGTCCCGGCAGGGACGCGCTTCCAGGAGGTCACCAGGAGCGGAGGTGTGGGGGAGAGGGTGCCGACCTCGCTGCTCCAGGTGTCGGCGGTCGAGGCCGCGATCGCGCCGGCGCCGAGCGGCAGCCAGCCCGTCCAGGGGACGAGGAGCGAAAGAAGTGCCGCGAGGGCGAATAGCCCTCCGTTGGCGAGCACTTGCGCCGCGTCGCGAGCTCCGCCCTTGGCGATTATCGACTCCGTGAGTCGCACTCGCGCCCCCTCGCGCACGCGCGAGAGGAAGCTGGATGTAACGAAAAAGACCGCCAGCAGCGCGGCCCACCCCCAGCCCGCAGCTACGCAGATCGTTCCCACCGCCACCGCCGCCACACCTCCATCACGGGTCAGCGCGCGCGAGCGCACCGCAAACAAAACTACAAAGGAGGCCAGAAGGAAGCCGAGCGCGGCGCGCTCGATCACTCCGGCTCCCGCGCCGCCTCTTCGTCCATCAACATCTGCATGATGCGCCGCCGCAACTCGGGCGGCGCCTTCTCGAGCCGCGCGCGCTGCTCCAGGAAGCGGAGGAACACTTCCTCGTGCCGGAAGTTCGGGTAGCACTTGCGGCAGATGGCGAGGTGCGCGCGAATCCCCTCCTCCACCTGGGGAGTGAGCTCCCCATCGAGATATTCGTAAATCTTTTCAATCGCCTGTGCGCACGTCAGCGACGTCGCTGTATCGTCTCGGGTCATGGCGAATGATGGTTGGAAAGCATCTCAGTCCTGTAGCATCTATCGACTCAAGGGGCAAGAGCCGGCAAAGGTTCCAGATGGCGGAGCAGATCCTTGAAGCGCGGGTGGGTGCTGGTTAGCTTAGCGCGTCCCACCGGACGGGGATGCCGCCCCCGAGCGGAGCGAATCCCGCCCACCAGCCGGCTCCCCAGCTTCGTACCCCCACACTACGATGACGATCACAGTCGACGCTCTGCTCCCCCTCAGCTTCCTGGAGGCGGTGCGCAATGTCGACCTTCCCGACGACGACCAGGACGCCGAGCTGGTACCGGAGCTGCGCAACAAGCGGCTCGGTCTCAGCGATACGGTCTACGCCCAGATCCGGCGTTACAGCGAAGCCGCCAAGCGACACCAGCGCGCGGTGCAGGCCGAGGCGACGGGGATCGCGAAGCTGATCGGACGTCGTCCGGATGCGGAAGAGGTCTTCCGCGCCGCGGGCCGTTACCTCGCCGCGCAGGCCTACCAAGCCATCCCCGGAACGTCGCGCAAATTAATAGCCGTACTCCCCTCCTTCGTAGCGCGCCCCATGGCGCTGCGCCACACCGGCCGCATCGCGCACCGCTACCTCAACGGCTCGGTGCGCCGCTCCGGCTCGTTCATATCGCTCGAGGTTCCTCACTCCGCCACCGTGGACAGCGCGCCCGGCCGCGCCGGGTGCGCCTACTACGCCGAGTTTCTCACCGAGCTCCTGCGCCTCCTCGGCACCAGCGTGAGCGCTGCGGATCATGTGCGCTGTGCCGCGCGCGGGGAAGGTAGCTGCGAGTGGCGGGCGGAGTGGAGCGCCATAGCCCAGAGCTCGGGGTCAGGTCTGGAATCGTGAATCGATACAGCCTGCTTCA
>DASSNL010000138.1:0-7306 GCA_035688075.1 Gemmatimonadaceae bacterium | reverse complement strand
AATGCCCAGCCCGCTCGAATTTAAAGACCTGACCCCGTCGCTTACTCGGTAGTCGGCTTGTGCGCGTTCTTGACCCACGTATCCAGCCAGTTCACCATCTCCCACAGCGTGTGACCGACTGACTCCCGCGCACGGTAGCCGTGCGCTTCCGCGGGGAGTTGGACGTAACGTACGGTGGCGCCATTTCCCTTGAGCGCCGCGTAGAAGCGCTCGGACTGTACCGGGAAGGTGCCCGAGTTGTCGTCGGCCATGCCGTGGATCAGGAGGATCGGCGCCTTCACGCTGTCGGCGTATGTGAAGGGTGACATCCTGGTGTAGACGTCGAGTGCCTTCCAGTAAGTGCGCTCCTCCTGCTGGAAGCCGAAGGGCGTGAGCGAGCGGTTGTACGCGCCACTCCTTGCGATTCCGGCCGCAAAGAGGCGAGAATGCGCCAGCAGGTTGGCCGTCATGAACGCTCCGTACGAGTGGCCGCCTATCGCAATCCTGTCGCGATCCGCCACGCCGAGCCGCACCACCTCGTCCACCGCCGCAGCGGCGCTCGACACGAGCTGCTCCACGTAGTGGTCGTTCGGATGTGCGCTCCCCTCGCCGATGATCGGCATCGTCGGCCCGTCGAGCACACCGTAGCCCTGCGTGAGCAGGAAGAGGTGTGACATCCCCGACGGCCGTGTGAATCGGTACGGCGAACCCACGGTCTGCGAAGCAGCCGTGGCACTTCTGAACTCTCTCGGGTACGCCCAGAACAGGAACGGCAGCGGTCCCTGCGATGTGTCGTAGCCGGCGGGGAGATACAGCGTAGCAGAGAGGTCCACGCCGTCGGCGCGCTTGTAGCGGATCAACCGTGACGTCACGCCGGCAAACTGTGGAGCCGGATCCTCGAACGCTGTGAGCTGCGTGAGCCGGCCTTTTCTCGAAAGGTCGCGCAGGAAGTAGTTGGGCACGTCCTTCACCGATTCGCGGCGCGTGACGATCCGCCGGCCGTCGGCGTCGAGCAGCTCCACTACCTGCTCGTAGTAGGGGGCCTGCGATCTCCAGAGGCGCGTCGTCTTCCCGGTGGCCATATCGATGCGATCCAGGAAGGGGCGGTCACCCTCCTGCGACGCACCGGTTCCGGTGAGGTACGCCGATTTACCACCCTTCGTGGTGAGCAGTACTTCCGTGCCCAGCTTACCCCGCGCCGTCACGAAGCGCCCCGGGTCGCCGTAGCGATCTTCCGTGGAGCGATCGAAGAGCTTCCGCGCCTTCCCGGGAGCGGTCGGGTTCACGATCCACGTACGCGTGTGGCGGTTCTTCCACCAGTACTCGTCCACGAGCGATAGCTGGTCGTTCCCCCAGGTCACGTTGCGGATGCGGCTCTCCACCTCCAGAAGCGTGACCGGTGAGCCGCTGAACGGCGCTCCGAGCGCCACCAGTCGGTCGCGCTTCGCCGCCTCCCTGCGCGGATCACCCCCGTCGAGCGCCTCGGCCCAGACGAGCGTGGATGCCGCGTCGTTCCGCCAAGACACGCGGCGCGGACCGGTGGTGACGGCGTCGAAGCCGAGGGCGATGGCCTCCTGCGACGGGCGATCTGCGATCTTCCGCACCACCGCGCCGGCGGAGTCCCAGATCTCCATCCGCACCGGGAATCGCCCCATCGGGACCAGGTACGAGTACGGCTTGTGCACCGTCTCGACGTACAGGTAGCGACCGTCTGGCGATGGATCAGCCGAGGAGTGCACGCCCGGCTCGCCGACTGGAGTGATCCGGCCGTCCAGCGACACCAGCGCCACCTGGCTGCTGAAGTAGTAGTCGAAGAGCGCCTCGTCGTGCGGACTCTCGAGAAGATCCTCGTACGTGCGATTGGGAGCCGCACGACCCTTCGACTCCTGGATTATCGGACCCGCCGGCACGGTGGGCTCCGGAGGCGGAGCACCGCGATCGGCCACCACCAGGCGGCACGCGAAGCTCGACGCACTGCGCCACTGGCAGGGCGCACCGGTAGTACCGTTGAGCACAGGACCGGTGACCGCGCGCGACTTGCCGCTCGCGACCTCGGCTACCCACAATGACACGCCGCTGTCGCTCGTGACGGTGAACGCGATGCGCGAGCCGTCAGACGACCAGCTCACGTCGCCGAGCCGCCCGCCTGAAGGTGTCTGGATCGCGCGCTCCGCATCGCCGTCGACGCTGCGTAGTCTGAGTCCATCGAAGCCGCGCTCGCGCGTACGATCGTTGGTGCGCGGGCTGATGCGCTCGCCCGCGAGTCTGAGCTCCGGGCCGGCTACCTCGGAGATCGGTGGAAGATCCTGGCGCTCCATCAACAGGAGCCAGGAGTGGTCGGGGCTCACGCTGACTGACGGCGTCGGCTCCGCATCGAGGATCTGCGCGATGGGAGCGGGCGGCTGGCGATAGCCATCCTGCGCCGCCGCGAGCGCGGGACTCGCGGCCAGCGCAGCCGCAACGCAGACCGCCACGCTCACCGCAGGAGAATAGTTGCGCACTGGCCTCATGAATGTCTCCACGGGGGATTTGAGTTCGGGGCCGTACGTTCTTGGGGCCCCCTCCAGCGGAGCGGCCGCCCGCCAGCGGTGATCGCTGACGGACGGCCGCTCACTGCCTACGCGTTGGGGTTGCCGATCGTCTCGTTGTCCGGGAGTGGGAAGCACTGCAATGTGCCGTAGTTCCCCCACTCCGCGTTCGGATGCGGTCCGCTCGGGAATTGGTCGATCGAGTAGAGCTTGATGTAGCGACGCAGATCGCCGAGTCGGTGCCCGTCGAGGTAGAAGTCCCTCCTGCGCTGATCGCGCAGCTCGGCCATCACATCGTCGTCGATCGTGATGTCGGAAGCCGCGGGATCGCCGACTTTACGGCGCTCGTTGATGAAGGCCACCGTCTCCGGAGTCACGCCCTCGGCCTCGGCCACGATGTAGCGCGCCTCGAGACCCGACGAGAAGCGGATCGGCGTGGTGTCCTCGAACGGCGCGTTCGCGCCAGGAGCCCACTCGCCGAACGACGACGGCTGGTACGGAGTCCAGAGGAGCGTCAGTCCGTTGTGACCCGTGCGCGACGTGGCGGTGTGCGTCACACGCACGTCGTTGAGGAAGCGGAAGGAGGAATCGACGCCGAGGTTGCGGTTGTTCCCGGTCGTGGCGCCCTGGAATGGATTCTCCAGGTAGTCCTTCTCCTTGCTGTGCGGAATCTGGAACTGGAAGTCAGCGGGGACGCTCGACGCGTAGGTGATCGCGTCCGGGAAATTCCCCAGGTTGAGCGACGACCTCGCGGCTCCGACGCTAGCGAGGTAGATGATCGAATCCGCCGATGCTTCCTCGCCTCCGTCGGCCTTGTACGCGCCGGCGATGGCGATCGCTTCGTCGTAGCGCTCGATGGCTCGCGACATCAGCTCGTCCCACCCCAGCGGAGCGGATGCGGGATCCACCGGTGCTTCGCACATGAACTCACCAAGGAGCATGTTCGCATAGGCGCCGTACGCGAGCGCACGCGCCAGCCCGAGACTCTTCGACGCGGTGTCGCCGAAGATCGCGCGGAGCCGGCCACTGAGGCTGTCGCCGGCGAAACGCGCGCGCTGCAGCGGCGTGTAGATGTCGCTGTTGAGCGTGCCGTTGTTGGGCTTCGCGATCCGGAGATCCATCTCCTTGATCGTCTCGAAGTTGTGACCGGTCACTGCTTCATCGGTGATGACCGCGCTGTAGTACGCGAGATCGCCGTACATGCGCTGGAAGTCGCTCACCACCGACTGCACGATGGTCTCTCCCAGGATGGGATCGTTGAGCTGACCGTCCTGGATGGCGCCGGGGTTCTCGACGCTCAGCAGCTCGTTGCATCCGCCGAGCGGCAGAGCCAGACCGAGGACGGCGATCGTGGCCGCTCGTCGCGCTACTCTACCTGCCAGCGCGCGCACGCGGCTCTCTTGTCCATAGTTGGGCATGTCTGTCCTCAGAAGGTGATGTTCACGCTGCCCACGAAGCGGCGCATCATGGGAACGGACATGTAGTCGCTGCGCTCGAAGGTATCGGCGCCGTTGAAGTTGAGCTCCGGGTCCGCACCACTGTACTTGGTCCAGATGGCCAGGTTGCGGCCGGCGGCGGTGATGCTCACACCCTTGAGTCCCACCCGCGAAACGAGTGAGCTCGGGAGGGCATAGGTGAGCGACACCTCGCGCAACTTCGTGAAGTCGGCCTTCGTGAGAAATGGCATCGTGGTTCCCGACTGGCGGTACAGAACATCATCGGGGTCCGCATCCGGGTTGACCACCGCCCAGGCGTTCTGGTCGTTCTTGTTCCGGATGTAATCGCCGGCGTTCCACATGTAATTCCCACCGCGGTGGTCGAGGAACACGTACACGCGCCAGTTCTTGAAGAGCGTGAACGTGTTGGCGAAGCCGATCTCGCGCGTGGGCGTGGAGGGCCCGAGGTAGCGGAGCGTATCCTCGAGCATCACGCGGCCCGTCTCGTCCAACATCAGCGAGCCATCCGGATTGCGCAGCGCCTCGTGTCCCCAGTAACCAGCGAGCGGGTATCCCTCGCGGTGCATCTGCACGTCGTCGAAGTTGCCGAAGATGATCGGGTCGCTCCGGCTCCCGAAGGAGACGAGCTTGTTGTGGTTCGTGGACGCGGCCAGCGTGACATCCCAGATCAGGTTGCTGTTCAGGATCGGGGTGGCGGTCACGTTGAGCTCCACACCGGTGTTGGAGATCGTTCCGACGTTCTGGAGCTGGTTCCCACCGAAGCCGCTCGACGGTGGAACCGGCACCGAGATCAACGCGTCGTTGGTCTTCTTGTTGTAGTAGGTGAAGCCGAGTCCGAGGCGGTCGCCATAGAGCGACGCATCGAAGCCCACCTCGATCTCACGGCCGGTTTCCGCCTTGAGCTCCGAGTTGCCGAAGGCGTCGGCGCGAAGCGCGGGGAGCACCGTCCCATCCTGCTGCAGCACCGCCACTGCTTCGTAGGTGCGGTCCGCGGAAAAGGGCGCGGGCGAGTTGCCCGCCTGTCCGTATGCGGCGCGCAGCCGGAGCTGCTCCACCTTCGGGATGTGGAAGAACGACTCCTCCGAGATCACCCACGAGCCGGAGAGCTTCGGGTATACCACGACCGAGAAGTCGTTACCGAAGGCGGAGTTGTCGTCCACTCGAATGGCGCCGGTAATGAAGCGCCGGTTGGCCCAGCCGATCTGCTCCTGCACGTAGAAGCCGGCCGAGTTCTGTTCCTCGAATCCCTCGAACCCCTTGGTGACGGCGGCCGAGCTGACGAGGCGCACATCGTTGGAGAGAAGTCCCTCGCCATTCGCCTGCACCGAGTGGAAGCGGTATGCGTTCACCTGCATCCCGACCGAAAGGTCCGACTTGATCTCGTCGGTGAGATCCTTGCTCAGCGTGCCGGCGTAGTCGAGCGTCCAGTTGTGCGTCTCGGGGCGGTACTGTCCGATGAAGCCAGTCGCGTTGGTGGAGCCGTACGGCTCCTTCCCCGTCGTGTCGATCGGGTAGAAGAGCGTCGCGTACCGCGTGTTGAGATCCAGACCCACCGTGAGACGATTCTTGAACCACTCCCACGGCTGATAGTTGGCGGTGAGTCCCACGACGAACCGCTCTGCGGCAGTACGATTGTCGTAGATATTGATCTCGGCTGGAGAGAGACCGCGCCAACCGACGGCGAAGGGGCCCTGCCGACCAGGAGTCCCGCGCATGGCGTTACGCAGCAGCCCGTTCGACGCATTGTCGTTCAACGGGAGCCGCGTATCGCTCTTCGTGTAACCGAGGCTCATGGTCATGTCGAGATTGTCACGCGGCGAGATCTGGAAGTTGCCGCGGCCCGACGTACGCTTGAAGTAGTTGTTGAAGAACACGCCCTCCTGCTCTTCCCTCTGTCCGGAGAGGAAGAAGGAGTAGCTCTCGCCGCCACCGCGGGTAGATAGTGTGTAGGTGGCGTCGGTCCCATCGCGCAACGCACGGGGATCTTCGCGAAGAGGGTTCTGACTGAGTACCCGCTGGTTCGCCGGCGCACCCGGATCCATCCCGGCGCAACCCACCCAATCTTCATCCGCGATCCGGTCGGGCGTGCAGAGTGCGTAGTTGGTGGGGATTTCCAGCGCCCAGTCGGAACGTCCGCGTTCGACCTTGGCGTTCCACTGGAGCCCCTGCTCGCCGCGCTTCCCCTTCTTCGTGATGATCTGGATCACGCCCGCGGCAGCGTCGGCGCCGTACAGCGTGGCGGCCGCCGGTCCCTTGATCACCTCGATGGACTCGATGTCGTCGGGGTTGATCGCATCGAGCGCCGACGTCGACTGGCCGGATACGCTGAAGCCACCCTGCGTGCCGGAGGTTATGCGCACGCCATCGACGTAGAACACGGGACGGTTGCCTGCATTCAGCGATCCCGCGCCGCGGATGCGGATGTTGGCGGCAGTGCCCGCCGTGCCCGCGCCTGGCATCAAGGTGAGACCGGGGACGCGTCCCTGGAGCAGCTCGTCGACGTCGGCGATGGGCGCCTTCTCCGTCACCTGCTCCGCGCTGACGCTCGACACCGCGTTGCCGATCGCGCGCTGCTGCGTGGCGCCTGGCGTGCCAGTGACCACGATCTCATCGAGCTGCAGGGCCGCTGCCTCGAGCGAGATGCGGATGTCGGTGGTACCGACCGCGACTCGTACATCCGCCGGCTTGTAGCCGATCAACTTCGCACGGAGGGTCACCGAGTCGCCCTGCAAATTGGCGATGTGGAAGCGTCCGTTCTCGTCGGTGATCGTGCCACGCGGTACGCCTACGACTCCGACCTGCACGCCGTTCAACGGCGTCCCACTCGCGGCACGCACCACTGTGCCGCTCACGCTGCCCAGCTGCTCCTGTTGCTGTCGAGGCGGCGGTGAGGAGCGGCTCAGCTCCAGCGCGAACGCGTCGCCCGCGGATGCGAACGTCAACAGCAGTCCGGCTCCGCACCCAAGTAACCGAGACATGTTTCCCTCCTTGAGGGTCGCGAATGTCCCGCGATCGGGACTTCGCTCTGGGATGCCGGCGGGCGAGGAACGCCCCAAGGGGGAGCCCGGCTAGCGCCGCTCGACATCGTGGGAGATGGTGGCCGGCTCCAAGGGGAGCGGCCGACTGGCCCGGGGATCGCCCCGGGCTGGGAGCTGCGCTACGGCGGCCGCGCGCGGGAAGCGCTACACATCAGGCCGCTCGGATCGAGCCAGTCTAGCGCGCCACGGCGGGCAGGGCAAGAGGCGGAGTCAGGTGTGGCATCGTGAATTGATCTTAATGAACGGCGGGGTCAGGTCTGGAACCGTGAATCGATGCGAGTGCTTCGCCGCTCGCATCGATTCA
>DASSNL010000201.1:0-18782 GCA_035688075.1 Gemmatimonadaceae bacterium | reverse complement strand
TGCAACGTGCATCAGCCGGCCGTCGGCCGGCTGATTCACGTTGCAAGACCTGACCCCGTCGTTCGTTCAAGAGCTGACCCCGCCTCTGTGGTGGAGGAGTGCTTCCGTGAGCGCGCCCCAGGGGAGGAGCGCGCAGAGATGACGATTGGGGAGGCGAGCGACGCCGGAAAAGGCGCGCAGCTCACCGAGTGACGAGTCGGCTCCGGTCGCCTTCCCTTCCGAAACGAGCCGGGTAAAGTCGGCGGCCAGCTTCTCGAGCTCGGCCACGCTCTTCCCCTCGATCAGGTGCGCCATCATCGATGCCGATGCCTGCGAGATGGCGCATCCCTGGCCGGTGAAGCGCGCTTCGCCCACGCGGTCGCCGTCGAAAGTGAGCTGCAACTCGATCATGTCACCGCAGAAGGGATTCTTGCGAGTGATGCGCTCGTCCGGCTCGTCGAGCTTTCCGCTGTTGCGCGGTCTGCGGTAGTGGTCGAGGATGATGTCCTGGTAGAGCGCCGAGAGGTCGGGCGCTCCGCTCCGGTCAGATGGCGGCATGGCCGAAAAGCTCCTTCGCGTTCCGCACGCCGGCCACCAGAGCGTCGATGTCGGTCGAGCTGTTGTAGATGTAGAAAGATGCTCGCGCCGTAGCGGCCACGCCGAGCCGCCGCATGAGCGGCTGCGCGCAGTGGTGGCCGGCGCGGATGCAGACTCCCCGCGCATCGAGGATGCTGGAGAGGTCGTGCGGGTGGATGTCTGCGACGGTAAAGCTCACCACGCCGCTCCGCTCCTCGCCCGGCGGCGGCCCGTGGATGGTAACGTCCTCGATGGCCGCCAGCCTGGCGCACGCCTCGTTCACGAGCTCGCGCTCGTGGGCGTGAACGCGGTCGAGGCCGAGTGCATCGAGAAAGTCGACCGCGGCCGCGAGTCCCACCGCGCCCGACACGTTGGGCGTTCCCGCCTCGAACTTGTGCGGGAGCACGTTCCAGCTGCTGTTCTCGTCGTGGACGAACTCGATCATGTCACCGCCCATCATGTAGGGCGGCATCGCCTCGAGCAAGTGGCGGCGGCCGATCAACGCACCGATCCCCATCGGTCCGCACATCTTGTGGCCACTGAAGGCGTAGAAATCCACGCCGAGCGCTTCGAAGTCCACCGGGATGTGCGGCACCGCCTGCGCGCCGTCGCAGATGGCCAGCGCACCAACCGCGTGCGCGGATTCCGCGATCGCGCGCACGGGCGCGATGTCGCCGAGGACGTTGGATACGTGGTGGAAGGCCACGATTCGCGTACGCGGTCCGAGGAGATCGGCGAGCCGCTCCGGGCAGATGCGTCCGCTCTCGTCGAGCTCCAGGATGCGCAGTCGCGCCCCCCGCTCGAGCGCGAGCTGCTGCCAGGGGACGAAGTTCGCGTGATGCTCCGAGGCGGTCACCAGTATCTCGTCGCCCGCTTCCACGTTACGGCGTCCCCACGACGACGCCACCAGGTTCAGCGACTCGGTGGTGCCGCGCGTGAAGATCAGGCAGCTGGGATCGCGAACGCCGAGGAAGCGGGCCACGCGCTCGCGCGCGTCGTGGTAGCGCTCCGTGGCGCGCACCGAGAGCGCGTACGCACCGCGGTGCGGATTCGCGTTGTCGTGCTCGTACAGTCCGCTTATCGCGTCGATCACCGCGCGTGGCTTCTGCGAGGTGGCCGCCGAATCGAGATAGACGAGCTCCGGCTCTTCGGCGAGGAGCGGAAACTCAGCGCGATCCACGAGCGGCTTCACCTTACCCTCTCCCCCACGTAGATGTCCCCGTCATTCACCGTCACTTCATAGACCGCGATCGGCTCCGTTGCCGGCCCCCGCTCCACCGCGCCCGTCCGACAATCATAGACGGTGCCGTGCCACCCGCACTCGATCCGCCCCCCACCCAGCACCGCTCCCGACGACATCGCGTATCCCTGGTGCGTGCACAAGTCGCTGATCGCTCTTATCTCCCCCGCATCGTTGATCAGACAGACACGAGTGCCATCCTCCAGTACGACACCGAGCGTGGAGCCCTCGGGGATGTCGGAGAGGCGCGCGATTGGTGGCATATAGTGAACGACGGGGTCAGGTCTTTAATTTCGAGCGGACTGAGCGAATGCTCAGTCCGCTCGAAATTAAAGACCTGACCCCGTCACCGGGTAAATCTCCTCAACGTCTGCTCCTCCAGCTCCTCGCGGATCGCGGGGACGTCGATCTTTTCGAGGACGTCGGCGGCGAAGGCGTAGGTGAGGAGCTCGCGGGCGCGGTCGGAGGCAATGCCGCGGCTCTTCATGTAGAAGAGCGCTACCTCGTCCAGGCGGCCCACGGTGGCGCCGTGGGTGCAGCGCACGTCGTCGGCGAAGATCTCGAGCTGCGGCTTGGTGTCCACGTGCGCGGTCTCCGAGAGGAGCAGGTTGTTGTTCTGCTGCTTCCCGTCGGTCTTCTGCGCCTTCGAGTGCACGTACACCCGGCCGTTGAAGACGCCGTGCGACGCGCCGTCGAGGATCCCCTTGTACAGCTCGCGGCTGAAGGTATTGGGCTCGGCGTGCTCCACCAGCGTCTGGTGGTCCACGTGCTGTTCGCCGTCCACCATGTACAGGCCATCGAGCGTGGCACCGCAGCCCTCTCCAGCGAGGGAGGTGTGGACGTTGGTGCGCGAGAGCCGCGCGCCGGTGGCGAAGGAGAAGGAGAGCAGGTGGCTGTCACGCTCCTGCGTGACCTGCACGTTCCCCACGTGGAAAGCCTTCTCGCTCTCGCGCTGCAGCTTGATGTGATTGAGCGTGGCACCCCTGCGCAGCACGACCTCGCTCACCGCGTTGGTGAAGTAGGCCGCGTCGCCCAGCGGGACGTAGCTCTCGAGCACGGTGGCCTTCGAGTTGCGCTCGGCCACGATGAGGTTGCGCGGGTAGGTCACCAGCGAGTCGGTGATTCCGGTCGAGACGAAGATGAGATGGATCGGCGTCTCGATCGCCGCGTCGGCCGCGAGGTGCACCACGGCACCGTCGCTCATGAAGGCGGTGTTGAGCGCCGTGAACGCATCGTTCTCGAACGCGGCTACCTTCGTGAGGTGCTGCTCCAGGAGCACGCTCGCCTCGCGCCAAGCGCGCTTCAGGTCCATCACCACGAGCCCGCGTGGGAGCTTTGCGGCCGACGACAGGTCGGCGTCGAAGCGGCCGTCCACGAACACGAGCGTTGGCCACTCGGGATGCCCGAACGAGAATGGCGCCAGGTCCGACGCCTCGACTCTGCGCGCCGGCGGCGGAGCGATCTGGAACTCGCGCTCGGCGATCGGCGTCACGCTCGTGAAGTGCCAGTCTTCGTTCTTCGTCGTCGGGAAGCCGAGGGCGCTGAAGCGCTCGATGGCGGAGTGGCGGAGCTGAGGAAGCCACTCGGGCCCCGCGCTCCCGCCGTCGGTGGCGAAGGTCGCGAAGTCGTTCACGTACGGCTGGGTCATGCCAGCGCCTCCTCCTTCTGCTCGACCCATTCGTAACCCTTCGCTTCCAGCTCGAGCGCCAGCTCCTTCCCGCCGGACTTCACGATGCGACCGGCCGAGAGCACGTGCACGAAGTCGGGCACGATGTAGTTGAGGAGCCGCTGGTAGTGTGTGACCACGATCGTCGCGTTGTCGGGGCGCTTCAGCTTGTTGACGCCCTCGGCCACGATGCGCAGCGCGTCGATGTCCAGCCCCGAGTCGGTTTCGTCGAGGATCGCGAGACGCGGACGGAGCACCGCCATCTGCAGGATCTCGTTGCGCTTCTTCTCACCGCCGGAGAAGCCGGCGTTGACGGAGCGGTTGAGCATCCCCGGGTCCATGTCGACGAGCGCGAGCTGCTCCTCCATGATGTCGAGAAACTCGAGCGGGTCCACCTCGGGAAGTCCCTTGGACTTCCGGATCTCGTTGTACGCCGTGCGAAGGAAGTACGCGTTCGAGACGCCGGGGATCTCCACCGGATACTGGAACGCCATGAAGACGCCTGCCTGCGCCCTCACCTCGGGATCCATCTCGAGAAGATCCTCCCCGTCGAACTTGACCGATCCACTGGTCACCTCGTACGCCGGATTTCCGGCGAGCACCTGCGCGAGCGTGCTCTTCCCCGATCCGTTCGGCCCCATGACCGCATGAACCTCCCCCGCGTTCACGGTGAGGTCGATCCCCCTGAGGATTTCCCGGTCTTCGCTTCCTGCGACTCTTGCGTGTAGATCCTTTATGGTGAGCACGATTATAGAGTTCCGTTTATGGTCTGTGTTCATCGCTGAAGGGTTCAGGAGGCAGGGTTCAGGGTTCAGAAACTGCTCGAGCGGACAGATCGCTGCTTTGACGTAGTACCTGAACCCTGAACCCCGCCTCCTGAACCCTGTAGTCCCTCACCCCACGCTCCCCTCGAGCGTGATCCCGAGAAGCTGCTGAGCCTCGAGGGCGAATTCCATGGGGAGCTCCTTGAAGACTTCCTTGCAGAAGCCGGCAACGATCATGGAGACGGCGTTCTCGGTGGAGATGCCGCGCTGGCGGAGGTAGAAAATCTGGTCCTCGCCGATCTT
This sequence comes from Gemmatimonadaceae bacterium, assembly GCA_035688075.1. GTDB lineage: Bacteria > Gemmatimonadota > Gemmatimonadetes > Gemmatimonadales > Gemmatimonadaceae > JADGGM01. The sequence goes on along the minus strand of DASSNL010000201.1, from coordinate 14,254 downwards.
CGACGTGGAAGCCTCGTGCTCCACCTGGGCGGTGTTGTTGCCGACCTCGATATACGGGAAGGTATGCGCGCCGCAGCGGTTCCCGATCAGCATCGAGTCGCACTGCGTGTAGTTGCGCGCGCCGGACGCCTTGGGTGAGACGTAGACGCGGCCCCGATAGCTGTTGTTCCCCTCGCCGGCCGAGATCCCCTTGGAGACGATAGTGGACTTCGTGTTGCGGCCGATGTGGGTCATCTTCGTGCCCGTGTCGGCCTGCTGCTTGTTGTTCACCACGGCCACCGAGTAGAACTCGCCCACCGAGTTGTCGCCAAGCAGGATCACGCTCGGATACTTCCAGGTGATCGCCGAGCCGGTCTCGACCTGCGTCCAGGAGATCTTGGAGTTCGCGCCCGCGCACTTGCCGCGCTTGGTGACGAAGTTCAGGATCCCGCCCTTTCCCTCCTCGTCGCCGGAATACCAGTTCTGGACGGTGGAGTACTTCACGCTCGAGTCCTTCAGAGCGATGATCTCCACCACCGCCGCGTGGAGCTGCTGGGTGGAGCGCTTGGGAGCGGTGCACCCCTCGAGGTAGCTCACGTAAGCGCCCTCGTCGGCGATGATCAGCGTTCGCTCGAACTGGCCGGTGTTCTCGGCGTTGATGCGGAAGTAAGTCGAGAGCTCCATCGGGCACTTCACGCCCGGCGGCACGTACACGAACGACCCGTCGCTGAAGACGGCGGAGTTGAGCGCTGCGAAGAAGTTGTCGCTGTAGGGGACCACCGAGCCGAGGTATTTCTTCACTATCTCGGGATGCTCGCGCACTGCTTCGCCGAAGGAGCAGAAGATGATGCCGAGCTCCTCGAGCTGCTTGCGGTAGGTGGTGCCCACCGAGACGCTGTCGAACACCGCGTCCACTGCTACACCAGCCAGCACCTTCTGCTCGTTGAGCGGGATGCCGAGCTTGTTGTAGGTCTCGAGGAGCTTGGGGTCGACTTCGTCGAGGCTGCCGAGCGGCTTGGCCGTCTTGGGCGCCGAGTAGTAGGTCTGGTTCTGGTAGTCGATCGGGTCGTAATGCAGGTTCGCCCAGGAGTGCGGCTCCTTCATCGTCAGCCAGCGGCGATACGCCTTTAGCCGCCACTCGAGGAGCCACTCGGGCTCGTTCTTCTTGGCGGAGATGAGGCGGACGGTCTCCTCGTTCAGCCCGTGAGGAATGGTGTCGGCCTCGATATCGGTAACGAAGCCGAACTTGTACTCCTTGTTGACCAGGGTCTCGATGGAACTGCTCATCCGTTCTCCTTGCCGGCTGTGGCAGCCGTGGGCCGAAAGCGCACGTTGTAGCCGCAGGCGCCACATCCACCCAGGATGTGCGACCTGCGCTCTATGTCCGCGCCGAGTGCGCGCGAGAGAAAGCGCTCCTCGGCTTCACATACTTCAGGAAACTGCTCCGCGACCGCGAGGATCGCGCAATTGTGCTCCATGAGAGCCCCGCCATGGGCCTCGGGACGCCACTCGGGCATGAAGCCCTCGTTCGCGAGCGCGCTGGTGACGACCTCGAGCTTCTCGTCGTGCGAGAGCCCGTCCAGCTGACCGGCGAGTCTGCTCTCTATCGCATCGAACTGTGATGCGAGCATTGCGACGGCCGCTTCGCGCCCTTCGCGCTCGACCAGGCCGCGGAGGAGCTGCATGAGCGTCTCCTCGTAGCGCCTGGGGAAGAGCGCCTCGCCCTCAGCGGCGAGTCGGTACTGAAAGACCGGAGCACCCACACCCTTGCGGCAACGATCGTGCTCCACGAGCGAATCCGCCTCCAGCTCCTTGATGTGGTGACGGATCGCATTGAGTGAAGCGCCGAGCCGCTCGGACAGGTCCATCACGGTGAGTCCGGGCGAACGCTTGAGCTCCACGAGGATGGCAGCGCGCGGTCCCTTCTGTCCGCGTGGTGCCCACTCCGTAGTAGCTGAATTCGCCGTTTGCCGCACTTGAATGTCCCGCATCTCGATACGGCGAATCCTAAGTGAAGTTGTCGGGATAGTCAAGTTCGTGGGGAATTATTGGTGTGAATGTAAATGCATGTGCGGCAAAAACTTGGGGTGTCAAAAGGGCTCGAGCTCCGGTTGCGTTTGGCAGGGAACGCGGAAGCTTGTGCGAGCGATTGAGGATGGCGTCGTGCGGGCCGCTTGCACGGGTTGACAGGAGGCGGTTCGCCGGGAATGATTACGGGAGATGCGTAACCAATTGGATACCCAATTTCGCAGGCCTCGAGACAGTGCCCGCCCGCCGGCAGGGGACCCGTTTCACGCCGTGGCCGATCCCACCAGGCGCGCGATCCTCGACCGGCTACGGCGAGGCGAGGCGCCCGTGACGGAGCTGGCGTCGGGCTTCGCGATCAGCCGTCCGGCGGTGTCGAAGCACCTTCGTGTGCTGCGCGACGCTCGCCTGGTGCGCGAGCGTCGCGGAGGCTCGGACGGCCGTCAGCGCATCTACTCGATCACTCCCGCACCGCTCGGCGAGGTGGCTGCATGGGTACAGAGGTATGCCGATTTCTGGCCGGCCAACCTCGAGAGCCTCAAGCGTCACGTCGAGAACAAGTCGAAGCGCGCGACGGGCAGTGGAATCACCGAGCCAACAATGGAGGACCAGGAGTCATGACCAGTCCCGAATCACCGGCAGCCACCGCCCCCGATGCCACGGGCGACCAGGTGCGCGCCACCGTTGAAATCGCCGCTACGCCCGAGGAGGTCTTCGAGGCGTTGACGGACCCCGCGCAGCTCGAGGAGTGGTGGGGCACTCCGGAGAGCTACCGCACGAGTGAATGGCAGCTCGAGCCGAGCGCGGGCGGCGAATGGAGCGTTCGCACGACCGCCGCTGATGGCTCGGAGGCAAGCGTGCGCGGCGAGTACCGCGTGGTGGATCCGCCGCACACGCTCGAGCTCACCTGGGCAGCGAGCTGGGATGACTTCGTAGAAACCACCGTTCGCTTCGACCTCGTACCCACTCTGGTGCACGGCGTGTCGGGCACTCGCCTCACGGTGACTCACAGCGGGCTCGCCGCGCTCGACATCCACGCTCAGGCGGGCGCGAGCTTCGCCGTGGGCGGGAGATACGTGGCGAGCGAGAATTTCGCGCTCGACTGGACGCGTCTTCTCGCGTCCTTCGCGTTGGCAATGCGCGAGCGCGTGGTGCTGGCGTAGCGCAGCTGCAACCGCCATCCCCGCGACTTGCGGGGACCCAGGGGGAAGAAAGCAGAAAGCAGACAGCAGAAAGCAGGAACTGCTTGAGGGTTCAGGGTTCAGGAACTGCCCGCCGGTCCCTGCTTCCTGTTTGCCGACAACCAGGACACTCATCTCCGGGAATCCGTACTCATGCCGACGATATACCCCCCGTACGTCACCGAGCGCTCCAGCCGCGGCGAGCGCACCTACGACATCTTCTCGCGGCTCCTCATGGACCGCATCGTCTTCCTGGGCACACCGATCGACGACGATGTGGCCAACATCATCATCGCACAGCTCCTCTTTCTCGAGGCCGAGAATCCCGAGCGCGATGTACACCTCTACATCAATTCGCCGGGCGGGAGCGTATCGGCGGGGCTCGCGATCTACGACACGATGCAGTTCATGCAGGCGCCGGTGAACACCATCTGCGTGGGCTTCGCGGCGAGCATGGGGTGCTTCCTGCTCGCTGGCGGTCGTAAGGGGCGCCGCTCCGCGCTGCCGCACGCGCGCATAATGCAGCACCAGCCCTCGGGTGGCATTCAGGGAGCGGCGGCAGATGTGGAGCTGCAGGCGAAGGAGATCGTCTACCAGCGTCATCAGGTGAACGCGCTGATGGCCAAGCACACCGGGCGCCCGGTAGAGCAGATCGAGCGCGACTTCGACCGCGACTATTACATGTCGGCCGAGGAGGCGAAGGCGTACGGGATCATCGACAACGTCGTCGCCAGTCGTGGAGAGCTGGTAGAGGGCTCGGGACAGCCAAGAGTGACGGTGTGACCGGTCGCGTCGCCTCTACGGGGTAACCGCGGGAGCCACTACCAGAGTAGCCGAACCGGCTATCATGCCGGTCGACGCCGTGACGGTTACGGTCCCCTCCGCGAGCCCGGTCACGAGCGCGGTGGAATCATCGATGGTCGTAAAGCTCGCGATGGAATCCGGGACGATGGACCAGGTGAAGACCAGGCCGTGCAACGGGCCGGTCGCTGCGTCCGAGGCGTGTGCCATCGCGATCACGCTGTCACCTACGAGGATGCTGTCGGCTGCGAGAGTCACAGTGACGGATTGCTGCGCGGAAGTCACGGAGATGTTCACCGTCGCTTCCTCGTCGCACGACGATACGGTGATCATCGTGTTCCCATCGGACTGGGGCGTGACCACGCCGGAGTCGTCGACGGTTGCTACCTCCGGGTTGGAGGAGCTGTAGCTGAAGGGGACGTCCGTGCGCGCGGCGCCGAATCTGCCGAAGGCGGTAGGGACGAGCCGTAGCGTATCGCTCGCCTGCGGGAACGGTCTGAGGAAGAGCGTAGCGCTGGATGGCGTGACGGTGATCCTAGAAACGGGATTGGTGACATCGCAGATGCCTCGTATCCCTGTCGCCAGGTCGCTGCTGCACGCCGCTATCACGCCCAGCGCGAAAAGGGCGAGGCATAACCAGGTGTGGCGCATCACCGGAGCACCTCCCTCGAAGGGAGCTGGATGATCGACCGAAGCTTGCAACTGGTCGTGCAAGCTTCGGTCGCGGCCATACGAATATGCCTGTCAGGTGGTCGTGCGCAAGGAGCGCCCCGTCACACACCCGCGAGCGAGGCGGGCGGGACGACACCGCAGAGTCTGGCATATACCACCAGCTGACCATAGTGCTCGCCTGCGTGGTCGATGTAGCTCACCGCGAGGTCGAGCTTCGTGTCGTCAGCGCCAGCACCGCGCTTTCCGTTCCCCTTCGCCAGCTCCGCGCGGACTCCGTCGAAGCTCTCGCGCAGCGCGGGAAGGATCTCGGACCGCGTTGGATATTCAGCGGCCGAGATCTCGTTCGCGTCTCCGTTCGCATCGCCGCCGCGCAGCGTGTCGCGCAGGTAGTCGTTCCAGAACGCCACGTGGCGGAGCTGCTCGGCGAACGATCTCACCTCGGGCACGGGACGATAATCGTAGCTCTCCTCGGGAACCGACTCCGCGAGCGCCACGAGCTTGTCGCCGATGTCAGTCCAGCGTGTCTCCAGTACGTTGCTCATCACATCTCACCTCTCGAACGTTGGGTGGTCGTGCTTCGTGATTGCGAGCAATGTATGGAAGGAGTGTCGCGTCACGCTTGCGCATTCTTGCCATCTTTCGCCGCGTGCCAGATGGGCGATGCGAGTGACGCGTGCAGGAGTGGATAGCGCGCCCCTTTCGCGGCCGCCGACGGAGCGATGCCGAAGCGCTTGCGGAACGCGGTGACGAAGTGGCTCAGCGAGGCGAATCCCACGGCGTAGCAGGTGTGTGTGACGCTGTCGCCCTCGTCCAGGCGCCGAGCTGCGTGGCGCAGGCGCACCGCGGTGAGATACCGGTGTGCTGGGAGCCCCGTCATCTCGCGGAAGACGCGGGCGAAGTGGTAGACGCTCATCCCCGCGGCGTCGGCAAGCTCGCGAAGTGTGAGCTGACGCGCGAAGCTCGTTTCGATCAGTTCGACCGCGCGATCGATGCGGCGCATCACGTCGGTAACGCGCAACGCGTCGCGCATTGGGCGCGATGCACCGCCCGCCGCCAGCGACTGGAAGAGCGCGCCCGCGATCAGCTCGAGGCGGAGCTCGTCGCCCGGCTCACACGATCCGAGGCGATGCCGGAGGAAGCTCTGGCGCGCCGCGCTCCACTCGACCCGCGGTCGCAGCGCGGGGATGCCGGCGTCGAGCAGATCCTGGACGGTCTGTTCGCCATAGCCCACGGAGAGGCAGCGGTCGTCGGGGCACTCGGAATCGTGCGTGCACGAGAACTCGAGCTCGCGCTCGGTTACGAAGATCGTCCCAGGTGAGAAGCGCCACGTCTCGCCGCGCACGCGAACGTCGAAGCTCCCGCGCTCGACGAAGCTGATCGAGTGCCGCTCCGCCACCTCGTGCTCGGGGTCGTGGTGCACGTCGCCGGGCGGATGATCGAACACGGCCAGCGTCACGGACGGAGTGTCGAGGAGCTTGTGGACGCGGATCATGCATTGAGGTTAACCGGACGCGGTTTACGGTGGCAGTAGCAAGAAATCGAAAGCGGGCAGCGCCTCCGGAGCTGTGGAGTCCGGTCCGCTCGCGCGACCGGCGCTCGAGTGTGACGGGTGCTCGCGATGGATTTCTCTGGACGCTGCTGCGCTGTCTTCTACGCGCCCTTCAGCTCCCGCAGCCGGCGCTCGAGGAAGCGCCGCTCCGGCTCCTGCGCGGCGAGCTCGAGAGCCCGCTCGTACGCGGCGATCGCATCGTCTATTCGGCCGAGCCTTCTGCACAGGTCCGCGCGTGCTCCGTGCGCCAGGTGGTATCCAGCCAGCGTTCCACGGGCGAGAATCGCATCCATCAGCTCGAGACCGGCTTCCGGTCCGTCGCGCATGGCGACGGCCGCGGCGCGGTTGAGCTCCACCACCGGCGATGGCTCCGTGCGCATCAGGACATCGTACAATCCAACGATCTGCGACCAGTCGGTGGCGGCGGCAGTCGGCGCTTCCGCATGCACCGCCGCGATCGCCGCCTGCAGCGTGTACGGGCCGAAGCGACGCGACCTCAAGGCGCGCTCCACGAGTGCGCACCCTTCCGCGATCCGCTCCCGGTCCCAGAGCGATCGATCCTGATCCTCCAGGAGTATGAGCTCGCCACCGGGGAGCTGCGCGCGGCGCGCCGCGCATCGTGCAGGATCATGAGCGCCAGGAGCCCGATAGCTTCCGGCTCGGGGAGGAGCGCCACGAGCAGTCGCCCCAGACGGATCGCCTCTCCCGACAGATCGGCACGCGTGAGCGATTCGCCCGACGACGCCGAGTAACCCTCGTTGAAGACGAGGTAGACGACGTGGAGCACGCTGTCCAGCCGCTCGGGGAGGTCGGTGCGCGACGGAATCTCGTAGGGGATCCGGGCGTCGCGGATCTTCCCCTTGGCTCGGACTATCCGCTGCGCGAGGGTGGGAGCCGGCGTGAGAAAGGCGTGCGCGATCTCCTCGGTGGTCAGCCCGCAAACTTCACGGAGGGTGAGCGCGACCTGCGCGTCGGGACTCAGCGCGGGATGGCAGCAGGTGAAGATGAGACGAAGCCGGTCGTCGGCAACATCGTCGTCTTCGATGTCCACTTCGAACGTCGATGACTCGAGCTCCGCGGACCAATGGGCCAGCGCGGTGGATGCGGTGTCGAACCTCGCGCGACGGCGCAGCCTGTCGATGGCCTTGAACCTCCCGGTCGAAACGAGCCACGCACGCGGATTGGCGGGGAGCCCTCCCTCGGGCCACTTCTCCACCGCCGCCGCGAACGCATCGTGCAGCGCCTCCTCGGCGAGATCAAAATCACCGAGGAGGCGGATGAGCGTGGCGAGGACGCTGCGCGATTCGGAGCGGTAGATCTCGCCGACCTTCTCGCGCAGCGCCGTGGCGGTCGTGTCGTCCATGGTGCTCGAAGCGGTACTGCTACTCCGGCCGATCGAACTCCTGGATCGGCCGCACCTCGATGGAGCCGAAGCGGGCGGACGGGATGCGCCCGGCGACCTGGATCGCTTCGTTCAGATCTTTCGCCTCGATGAGGTAGTAGCCGCCGAGCTGCTCTTTCGTCTCGGCGAACGGTCCGTCGGTGCTCGAGAGCTTGCCGTTACGCACACGCACCGTGGTGGCCGTCTGCGTGGGCTGGAGCGCGTTGCCGCCCAGATAGTGGCCGCTCTTCTGGATGTCGCTGGTGAAGGCGAAGTACTCGCCCATGATGGTGTCGGCCTGCTCGCGGGGCATCGACGGCCACATCGTTTCGTCGTCGTAGATCAGGCACAGGTATTTCATGACTACCTCCCGAAGGGTTGAAAGTGATTCCGGGAAGTAGTCGTTCGGAGGATGCCTGAATCGACAACCTGCCCCGCGTCACCTCACGAAGACTACATAGAGCGCCGCGAGAACCGCCACCAGCCCGCCACCGAGCATGAGCGGTGTGATCCAGTTGCGCTGCGGGCGGTAGGGCCGACTGTGCGACGCGGTGACCGCTCGCTGGGCGAGCACGGTCTGCCGGCGGTTCACCGCCTCCTCGGCGTTGTCCTCGAACTGCACCCGGCTCATCCCGGGCGGGATGGCGCCGCGCACGAAGGTGAAGGTGGTGCCGCCGATCGCGATCTCGTCTCCCTCCTCGAGCATGCGCGGCGCGGTGACTGTCTGGCCGTTGATCTTCGTTCCGCCGGAGCCCATCGAATAGAGGACGTAGCCGCCCGCCTCGGAGCGCACGTCGGCGTGGAACCGCGAGACGGTGGGATCCTTGAGGACTATGCTGCAGCCTATCTCGCGCCCGATCTGCACCACGCGGTTGCGCATGGTGTACGCCTTGTGCGCGGCGGCATTTACCAGTAGCGCCTGCGGCGGCTCTTCGGGCGGCGCTGGTCGCTCGCCATCGCGAGTCTCCAGGTAAACGAAGCGCGCCGAGCCAGCGGCGATCACGTCGCCAGGATGGAGGTCTGCTCCGCCAGTCGGCACCTGACGTCCGTTCAGCGCGATGACGTTCTGGTTGGATGCGGGGAGGACCGTGGGCATCACTCCAGCCAGTTCGATCCTGAAGTGACGCGCCGCGAGATCGCGCCGCTGGATTCGCCAGTCCACCTGTGAACCACTGCCGACGTCCAGCGCTCCAGTGAGCTCGCGCGGATTGTCGGCCAGCTCGGAAGTGCCTTCGAGCTCGAGAAAGGGCATGCGTATTCTCCAGGCGCCTCGAGGGCGCGGGGGTGCGGTATCAGCGCATGCTCGCTACGGCGCCGGCCGCGCGGCCGCGGACAGCTGGAGGATCGCGCGGCGCAGCAGCGTTCGGGCGAGCTGCACCTTGTAGCCGTTGTGCGCGAGAGGGCGCGCCTCGTATAACGCGTCATCCACCAGCCGGGCAACATCGTCGGCTTCCAGCCCTCCCTTCACCACTTCTTCCTCGATGGAACGACTCAACCGCCATGGCTTCGGCGCAACACCCCCGAGAACGAGCCGAACCTCACCACCCACGGTACGTACAGATGCGAGGCTGGCGAGCGCGAAATCCCAGCTTCCGCGCTGCATCAGTTTCTCGTAGCTCTGCATTCCGCCCGCACTCGATGCGGGGATCTCTACCGCGGTGATCACCTCGCCGCTCTCGAGCACCGTCTCGCGGTCGAGCCGATCCGACGGGAGGACGTACAACTCCGCGATCGGAATGCGATGCGTCCCGCGTCCCGAGCTCACCTCGACGACGGCGTCGAGTGCCGTGAGCGCCACCGCGGGATCGGAAGGGTGAACTATGTAGCACGGTCCGCCGCCGAGTATGGCGTGGTACTGGTTTTCGCCATCCGCCGCGGGACAGTCGCTCCCTCCGTTCTTGAGGCAGGCGACGTTGCGGCGTAGATACCAGCAGCGCGGCCGCTGACAGAGGTTGCCGCCGATGGTACCCATGTGGCGGAGCGCAGTGGTGCCCACCGACTCGCACGCGGAGGCGAGGGCACTGAAGCGTGAGCGCACGTCGTCGTCGCGTGCGAGGTCCGCTATGCGAACGGCTGCTCCTATCCGCAGTCCGCCGTTCTCGGTACGTGTGACTGTCCGGGAATCGGGGATGGCGCGGAGGTCGACGACGGACTTCGGGTGCGCGAGTTGCTCCTTGATGAGCACCAGCAGGTCCGTGCCGCCGCCCATGGGGAGCGCGTCCGGGTTTTCGAGGAGGCGCGCCGCGTCCGCGGCGCTTTCGGGTCGATGATACTTGAAAGGCGAAAGCGACATTGGCTACAGGTGAGTGCTATAATTCGGTCGAGCGGCCGAGCCGCGAAGGCGTGAGCTACGCCATCACAACAGGTTTCCGTCGCCGATGCTCCGTCTGTTGACCCAACGCGCTCTTGCACGTGTCGCGCCGCCGCTCGCGCTCATGGCGGCGCTCGCCTTGTCCGCGTGCGGAGAGTCGGAGGCGAAGAGCACGAGCACGGCCGGAGCTTCCGACATCCAGGCCTTCGACAGCACATCGCTCCTCGCGCTCCCCGAATCCGCGACGGTGGAGAGCGACGAGCCGGCCGCGCCACGGAAGCGGCTCAGCCTTCTGGCCGATTCGATCGCCAACCAGGTCACCTTTCTGGCAACCTTTCAGAGGGCGTTCATAGCCGCGGGGCGCAAGCACGACCTGCTGGTGGACATCGGCCGCATCGACACGAAGCTGGCCACACCCGAGCGACTCCGGGCCTTCAGGGAGGCCGCCTCCGCGCGCGCACCGCTGGCGGTGGGCGATCGGCTCCGGCTGCGCGGTCCGTGGGGCGAGAGCGACGCCACGGTGTCCGGCTACCGTGAGTGGAACGGCAGAGCGGTGGTCACGCTGGACCTGCCGCCACTGGTGGACTCGCTGGCGCGACGGGTGGAACCGATGGTCGCGCTGGCGCTCAGGGTAGACTCCGCGGCGCCGCCCGTAGCCGACAGTTGCGACCGGCGCGGGGAGCTCTCCGGCCGGCTCGCAGCGCGCGCCACCGCGGTGGGTGATTCGCTGATCGCCGTGATGCGCGCTGACACCGCCGGCAAGCCGGCTGCCATGGGCAAGCCGCCCGTGAGCAAGGTGACGCGCCTGGCGGGCTGCTTCGGCGATTACGACGCGATAGTCTTCGCCGACCTCGCCGCCACGTCGCGCGAGCCGGCGCGTGAGCTGGCAGTGCTGCTCGACCACGACGGCAACGTGACCCCGCTCTCGGTGAACGATCTTCGCTTCAAGACCCACGAGGCGCTCCGCGCCTTCGACGCCGACGGCGATGGCGTGGACGATGTGGCCGCGCTCGGTCGCGCCGAGCGTTCGGGAGGGACGGTGGTGCTACGTCTCGATCCCGAGAAGCACCGGCTGATGTACATCGTCAGCGGCTTCGCCTGGGAGACCTTTTGAGTACCGGCTCGGTGGGACGCCTGCGCGTATGCCTGATTGCGCCGGGGCTCTACGCCTGGGGTAGTCACAATCCGACGGGGCGCGCCGCGCGAGTGCTCGGGCGCGAGCTCGCCAGGCGCGGCGTGAAAGTGAGTGCGGTCATCCCGAAGCGTCACGGCCAGCGGGATCTCGAGCAGATGGACGGGATAACCGTGCACGCCTATCGCCCGGAGTCGCCGTGGAGCGCGGTCGCGCTCTGCCGCGAGTGCGACGCCGACGTCTATCACTCGTTCGACCCATCGGTGTTCACGGCGATGGCCGGCGCGGCGCAGCGCGGACGCCGTCACGTGGTCACCATCCGCGCGCCGCACGACTGGTTGCGTGAGCTGCGCGGCGGCAACCGCACGGACATCGCGCAGGCATGTCTGCTCACGGAGAATCCGCTCGTCTGGCTCGCCGTCCATCGTGCCGATGCGATTCTCTGCGCGTCGGACGACCTCGTGCCCTTGGTGCGCACGAAGTATCGAGTGAAGGAAGCGATCTTCCTTCCAACGCCCGTCGCGATCCCGCGACGTGTCCAGAAGGGACGCACGCCTACCGTCTGCTTTATGGGCGGCTGGGATCGTCACCGGCATCCGGAGCTCTTCTTCGAGCTGGCGCGACGCTTCCCGGCGGCGACTTTCGTTGCCGTGGGCAAGGCGCGCGACAGGCGCTACGACGCGAGTCTCAGACGTCGGTACGGTTCGCTCCCCAACCTCGAGTTCACCGGGGTGATCGATCCTTTCCACTCGGATGCGCTCTCCAACATCCTCGCCGAGAGCTGGATTCTCGTGAATACGGGCGTGCGTCGCGGCGTACCCGACGCATGCGTGGAAGCAGCGGCGCACCGCTGCGCGATCCTGAGCGACGCCGACCCAGATGGCTTCGCCACCCGCTTCGGCTACCACGCCGCCGATGGCGACCTCGCCGCCGGCCTCGACGCTCTCCTCGCCAACGACTCCTGGCGCCCCCGCGGCGAGCTGGGATACGAGTTCGTGCTGGAGAATTACGAGAGGGAGCGGGTGGTGGGGAGGTATCTGGGGGTGTATGAGGGGAGAGTGGAGGGGGAGAGCAGAAGGCAGACAGCAGAAAGCAGTGACTGCAAGGGTTCAGGAGGCAGGGTTCAGGGTTCAGGTACTACCTCGGAGTAGAGATCTTTCCGCCCGAGGCAGTCACTGAACCCTGAACCCCGTAGTTCTGAACCCTCAGCTTCTCACTGCTTTCTGCTGTCTGCCTTCTTCCTTCTGCTTCCTCTCTCCCCGATACCGAACTACGTTCCGCAAAGACAGGGGTGCCCGCGACACTGGGGTGGCGGGCTGAGAGAGTCCCTTAGAACCTGATCCGGCTCATACCGGCGTAGGGAGTCAGAACAATGGATATTCGTACCCGCGAGCGTGTGCCGCTCGCTGCACGTACGCAGATGCGCCACGCGCGCAACGGCGAGATCACCGACGCGATGAAGTTCGTCGCCGAGCGCGAGGCGATCGCGGCTGAGACGGTGCGCGACGAGGTCGCGCGTGGGCGGCTCGTCATCCCGGCCAACATCAACCATCTCGCTGGCTCGCTCGAGCCGATGGGAATCGGGAAGGTCGCGCGCGTCAAGATCAACGCCAACATCGGAAACTCCGCCGTCACCTCGTCCATAGACGAGGAGGTGGAGAAGCTGAAGCTCGCGGTCCGCTACGGCGCCGACACGGTGATGGATCTCTCCACCGGCAAGGACATAGACACCGTGCGCGAAGCGATCATCGCGGCGTCCACCGTCCCGATCGGCACGGTGCCGATCTATCAGGCGGTACTGATGGGGAAGGAGCTCGAGGAGCTGACCATCAACGACTTCCTCGAGATGATCGAGCACCAGGCGCGGCAGGGCGTGGACTACATGACGCTGCACGCCGGGATTCTCCTGGAGCACCTTCCGCTCGTGTACGGGCGCGTGACGGGGATCGTGAGTCGCGGGGGGTCGCTGCACGCGGTATGGATGATGGCGCACCGCAAACAGAACCCCCTCTACGAGCACTACGACGACGTACTCGACATCCTGCGCCAGTACGACGTGACCATCTCGCTCGGCGATTCGCTCCGTCCGGGAAGCATCCACGATGCGAGCGACCGCGCGCAGTTCGCGGAGCTGGAGACGCTCGGCGAGCTCACGCGCCGCGCGTGGGAGCGGGACGTGCAGGTGATGGTGGAGGGGCCGGGGCACATCCCGATGCACGAGATCGAGATGAACGTCCGCAAGCAGAAGGAGATCTGCAACGAGGCACCGTTCTACACGCTCGGTCCGCTGGTCACCGACGTCGCACCCGGCTACGACCACATCACGAGCGCGATCGGCGCGGCGATGATCGGCTGGTACGGCGCCGACATGCTCTGCTACGTCACGCCCAAGGAGCACCTCGGCCTCCCCAACGCCGAGGACGTGCGGCAGGGAGTGATCGCCTACAAGATCGCCGCGCACGCCGCCGATATCGCGCGCGGACGCCCCGGTGCACGCGATCGCGATGACGCACTCTCCCGCGCGCGCTACGCCTTCGATTGGAACGAGCAGTTCCGCCTTGCACTCGACCCCGAGCGCGCGCAGGAGTACCACGATGAGACTCTCCCGGCCGAGTACTTCAAGAGCGCGGAGTTCTGCGCGATGTGCGGTCCGAAGTTCTGCTCCATGCACCACTCGCGCACGATCGACGACGGTATCGCGGCAATGGCGCGCGAAGCAGGCCTCGCGGCGGATGGATCATCGAACGGTTTACCGATCGCCGGCGACTCATCGGCAGCATCGAGCGAGCTCGCCGCGGCCCAGGGCGATGACTGACGAGCCCGCCGGCCGGCGACGCTCTTCGGCACGCCGCAACGAGATCCCGCGAGGCACGGCGTGACGCTGACCTCGAAGCAGCGCTCCGAGCTGCGTGCCGAGGCGCACCACCTCACCCCAACTGTGCACGTGGGGCAGCACGGCGTAACGCCCACGCTCGTGCAATCGCTGGATGATGCCCTCCGCGCTCGCGAGCTGGTGAAGATCCAGCTCGGTCGCCAGGCCGAGCTGGATCCCCGTGAGATGGCCAACCAGCTCGCCGCCGAGGCCAACGCCGAGGTGGTTCAGGTGATCGGCAAGACCGCCACGCTCTACCGCGAGAATCCGGAGCTCGAGAGAAGAGAGGGGAAAGCGCCGCCGTGGCGGAAGTAAACGACGGGGTCAGGTCTTTGATTTCGAGCGGGCTGG
>DASSNL010000111.1:0-2933 GCA_035688075.1 Gemmatimonadaceae bacterium | reverse complement strand
AGCGACGCTGACCGAGAGTTTACCGCCAAAGGCCGTGAGAGCGATCGGGTCATCGGGCGGGGTGTATGTGTGGAATACGCCCTGACCTATCCAATCCCCCGGGTCGCTCTCGAGGTAGACGTAATTCCCCGACGCTGGCAGGTACGCTGCATTCGGCGTCCACAGACCGCTCGGGATCGGATTCACGGGACCGGCAGGCCCCGTCGTATCGTCGTTCCTCCAGTGGATCGTCCCTCGCAGCGCGGCGCTCGCGCCTTCACAATGCTGCTCGAAGTGGAGATCGATCGCTGTCAGCTCCGTCCCCGAATACGTGACACTGTCGACCGTGAAAGAGCCGGTGAGGGTGTTGCAGCCGCGCCCTTCCCCGGACCAATCCAGGCCGCCCGTCCCCGCGTCGTTGAAGGGATAGCGGACAAGATTGTCGTAAGTACCTAGTTGAAACGGCTCTCCCTCCGGTGTCTGCATGTCCGCGATCCACCACTCATCGCCGGTGACCGTGAGTGACAGGTGGCCAGGAGCGGCGGACACGGAGATCACCGCAGTCGCCTGGGTGTAGTGGTACTTCAGTCCCTTGCCGATGTAGTCGCCCGAATCGCTTTCGAGCTCGATGAAGTTGGGTGTTGGCTTCGGCGGTTCTCGAGGTGGCAGGGAATCGACGGGATCTTCGGGTGGAGCGGTCGGCGCCAGTCTGTCCGACCCACATGCAGTGATGGCCGCAACGACCAGACAAGCCAGGACGAGTCGGCCGCTGGAACGCGCCAACGACGTACGGTTGGTGGAGTAGTTGGTCATTCCTTTCGGCATTGTGAGCGTTCTGGACGGCCGAGAATTTACCGGAGTGCGCTCCGCCCGGGGGGAGCCGAGCCACTTCGCCGCTTCGATGAGATGGAGGCGGTGGCTGTCCAACGCGGGGGCCAGCTGCACGCGCCGGCCATCCGGGTGTGACGATGGTCCATCCGAGCCGCACCCGCCAGGGGCATATATGGAAGACTGCCCACGCTGGGCCGGTGCAACGATTCATTACAGCGGTGGTGACGGGGTCAGGTCTGGAATCGTGAATCGATGCAGCCGGTTCTCCGGCTGTATCCAACATCGTCATCCCCGCGAAAGCGGGGACCCATGTTCGGTCGAGTAACATGGGTCCCCGCTTTCGCGGGGATGACGTGGCACACGATTCCAGACCTGACCCCGTCATACCCGGGCCTTGCGTAATGTACTACTCAACCATAGTATGATAGTGTAGTTTGCTCTTCCCGGCTTCCCATCACCAACCAATCCATGAAGCCGCACTGGTTCTTCATCCTACTTTCCGTCTCCGCCGCGCCGCGCTACGGCACGGCGATCCAGGACGACGTGCGCGAGCTGAGCGACGGAAGCGTGCGTCTCTGGCCGGCGACGCTGTACGGATCGCTCGAAGAGCTCGTCGAGCAGAAGTGGCTCGAAGAAGTTCCAGAGGACAAGCGTCCCGAGGGGATCTCCGGGCGCGAGCGCTTCTACCGGATCACGCGCGCCGGCCGCGTCGCCCTCGAGCGGGAAGCCGCGCGACTGGAGTCGCTCGCCCGCGTAGCACGCACACGACTCGCGGCAGGGAGAGCGTGATGAGCTGGACGCGTACCTATCGCCTCGCGCTGCACCTGCTCCCGACCGGGCTGCGACGCAAGCATGGCTCGGCGATGGAAGCCCTTTTCGCACGCGAGCTCCAACGCGCGCGTGAGCAGGGGCGAATGGAGGGTGTGCTCGCCGGCGCGGCAGGCGTGTGGGATGTGGTTCGGCGCGGCGCCTATGAGCAGGTGCGACCGGTCCGCGTCACCGCGGGTGAACGCCACGACCATAGTCCTTCGGAATGGTGGAACATCGACGCGCATGAGCCGCAGCCGGCCGGCGCCAACCTCGGAGGTCCGCACATGCCGCAGTACACGACCCGGCAGCTCCTGCGTCGCCACGCCATATCCTTCGTCATCGCGTTCGTGGCACTCACCACGGCGATGCTCGCCCTCTTCGCGAAAAAGCAGGTACCGGTGCTCAGCGCGCAGGGAGCGTCCGCCGGCACGATCGCGGAGACGCTGCTGCTGGCGGTGCCGTTCATCGCGGCAATGACGATCCCGATGGCTGTCTTCATCGCCGTGCTCCGGGACTTCACGCGGTTGAGGGCGGACGGAACGCTCGCAGGCGCGCGACGTGAGCGCGATGGCATCCGCCGTCTGGTCAGGCCCGTGCTCGCGGCGGCCATCTGCATCGCCGCACTGGAGCTCGTCGTGGCCGCCGAGATCGTCCCGCGTGCGAATGTGCGACTGGCGGCGATGATGGCGCGGGACGGCGCGGCGCCGCAGAGCGACCGCATGATGACTATCGGCGAACTGCGGGATGCGGCACGGAGCGTTCGCCCAGCCAACGAGCCCGACGCCCTCGCACGCGTGGCCGCGTACGAGATCGAGGTCCAGAAGAAGCTCGCCCTTGCCGCGGCGTGCGTGGTCATGGCGCTCATCGGCGTGGCGATCGCGCTTCGCGTCCCGCGCGGCGGTATGTGGCTGGTCTTCGGGTCCAGCTTCGTGATCTTCGGCGCGTACTACATGTTGATGATAGCAGGCGAGGATCTCGCCGACCGGCTCGTGGTCTCGCCGTTCGTCGGCATGTGGTGGGCGAACGCGCTCCTGCTCGCGGCCGCGCTGCTGCTCGTCGTGTCGCGGCGGCGTACGCCGCTGGCGACGGGTGGAGGCGAGGCGGTGGTGATCGGCGGGTAGAAAAAGGGGCGGCGCCGCCCGCTCACCACGATCACTCCCCGAGCGTCACGTGCACGAGACGCTCCGCGGGTGACTCGCTCCGTCATCCAGCCGGCTTCGCCGCGCGCACGACTAACACACTGTCGGGGAGTTGTGCGCGCTGCAGGCGCACGGTGTACGGGAGTGTCACCGGCGGCGCTACGCTCACCACGA
>DASSNL010000091.1:0-11667 GCA_035688075.1 Gemmatimonadaceae bacterium | reverse complement strand
GAATGCCCAGCCCGCTCGAAATTAAAGACCTGACCCCGCCGTCAAACGCTCGAAGCGCGGGTTGCCACGGAGCGGTGCGAAGGTGGGGTCGATCTTCAGCCAGGCGGGCGTAAGGAAGTAGTGCAGCTTCATGATCGCCTCGAGCTCGTCCAGTGCTTCGCCCTTCCTCCCCGCGAGAATGTAGACGCGGGTGAGAAGGTGCATGTAGTACGGAGCGAACTGCGCCTCCACGCTCACCGGTGACATCGCCACGCCGCGCTTCGCCTCCGCGATCGCTTCGTCGAAGTTCCCCGCGTAGGCCAGCGAGAGACCGAGGAAGCTGTGGCGCTGCGCGTCGTCAGTGGGCGATTCGCGCAACTGTTCCCTGAACAGACGCGCCGCGCGGTCGCCCCAGGCGCGAGCCGGATCCGTCTCGCCGCGCCAGCCGTATATCTGCGCCCGCACGATCGCCATGCCGGCGGAGTCGCCGTCGAACGCCTCTGGCCCGAGCGAGAGTACGAGCCGCTGCCCGGCATCGTCTAGCACCCAACCCAGATCCCAGTATATGGCCATGTATGCGGCGAGGTCGGCCGGTGGTATTTCGGTCGCGCTCCGCAGCACCCGCCTCGCATCGGTGAGATCGCCCGCGCTCAGCGCCACCATTACCCGATCCTGCGCCGCGCTGGGATTCCGCGGCGCGAGCGCCATGGCCCGATCGATGAGTGGCCGTGCGTCAGCGGGACGGCGCATCCAGAGATAGAAGCGAGTCACCGTGGCGGGACGAGCGGCCGTGCGAGGGTCCAGGGTGTAGGCGGCCTTCGCGTAGCTTACCGCCTCCTCCCACCGACCTGCCGAAGCGAGCACGCTCGCGAGAGTAACCAGTACCGTAGCGTCGCCCGGCGCCAGCCGATACGCCGCCTCGGCCTCGGTCAGCGCCTTCGCGCCATCGTACGCCACGCCCCTGTAGTAGTTGGCCAGCGCTCGATGGCCCGCCACGCCATTCGGGTCGAGCTCGGCCGCGCGCGTCGCTGCGTCGAACGCCTGATGGTCGAGTGCCGCAGTCGGCGTGCTGTTCGAGTAGAGCAGCGCCGATGCGCTCGCGAGCTGCGCCCACGCATCCGCGAAGGTGGAATCGAGCTTCACCGCCTCCTGGTAGAATGAGATCGCCTGTCGAAGCGCCGCCGGCGAGAGGTTTGCCCCCGCGCCCCACGCTGCCTCTGCGCGCAGATAGGCATCGTAAGCCTCCGGTACCGCGGTCGGTACCGTGGCGAGTCGCGCCCGCTGCGTTCCCGACAGTGCCACGCGCATCGAGTCCGCCACTTCGGTCGCGATGTCACCCTGCATCGCGAAGACATCGGTGAGCGGGGCGTCGAACGACTGCTGCCATTTGCTCTGCGCCGAGCCGTTGGCGACTACCTCTACCAGCTCCGGACTGACCTGCACTCTGCTGGCGCCGTTGGCCGCCTTCGCCCACCGCACCGTGCCGGTGAGCAGGTAGCGCGCACCCAGCTCGGCCGCGATCTGCTCGGGAGTCTTCGTCGTTCCGCGATACGGCTCCGAGCTACCGCGCGCTATCACACGCACGCCGTTGAGCGCCGTGAGCTTGCCGCGCACCGCGTCGGTAACGCCGTCGGCGAAGTACACGTCCGTCGAATCGCCCAGGTTCTCGAAGGGGAGGACGGCGATGGTGGGCGGGCCGCTCGCGACAGTCGGTGCAGGCTCTCCATGCTTCCGCCAGGCGAAGAGAACACCGAGGCCGATCGCCACGCCGAGCACCAGCGTGAGGAACGCGGCCGGGAGCCGCTTCCGGCGTCGAGCGGCGCGTACCGCGGTGGTGGTCGGCGCCACGGATGCCGACGTTTCGCGGCGCGGCTCGAGTGCATCCGCGAATGCACGCGTGCTGCTGAAGCGATCGGCGGCCGTGCGGGAGAGCGCCTTCTGCACGGCGCGCTCCATCTCTTCGGGCACCGTGTTGCGCAACTCGCGCACCGGGCGCGCGGTATCGGTGAAGCGCCGTGCGATCGTCGCCTCGGGAGTGGGGCCCGCGAAAGGCGTCTCGCCCACGAGCATCTCGTAGAGCACGATGCCGAGCGAGTAGGTGTCGCTGCGGCCATCCACCTCGCGCTCGCCTGCCGCTTGCTCAGGGCTCATATAGGCGGCGGTGCCGATGGATGTGCCGGTCTGCGTGAGACGTTCACCTTCCACCGAGAGCGATCGAGCGATCCCGAAGTCGGCCACCAGCGCGTGGCCTTCGATGAGGAGGATGTTCTCGGGCTTGACGTCGCGATGGACCACACCGTGGCGGTGCGCGAAGTCGAGCGCGTCGGCCGCTTCGCGGGCGATGCGGAGAGCATCCTCCACCGGGAGCTGCTTCTCTCGATTCAGCCGATCGCGGAGCGACTCGCCCTCCACGTAAGGCATCGTGAACCAGAGCATCCCACCGTTCTCGCCCGAGTCGTGCACGGTGAGGATGTGCGGGTGCTGCAGGCGCGCGGCAAGGCGGATCTCCCTCTGGAAACGCTCGCCGCCGAGCGCCATCGCGAGCTCCGGATGCAGCACCTTGAGCGCGACGGCGCGGTCGTGCCGTACGTCGCGGGCCAGGTAGACCGTTGCCATCCCGCCGCGGCCCAGCTCCCGCTCTATCTCGTAACGCTCGGCGAGTGCAGCGCGCAGGTCGTCGAAGCTGCTCAAGAACGCCGCGCTCGGGTCGAGTAAGCGCGTGCGGAATCGCGCCGCGCGGGTGGCACCGCGAGCGCGGCGCCCCGCGGTGGAGTCGCAGCCGGACTGGTGAAACTTTCGTCGCGCATCGATCTGTGGAATGCGGGTGGGTAGGCGCATCGAACATACGGCCGCGTTTACCCCTTGTAAACAGCGACGGGGGTTCCGATGTTGACGCGCGGGCTCACCACCGCATGGAACCAGGCCTTTGCGTCAGTCATTGTGTGCACGCACGGCGGCCGCCATGGGCAGGTACCTATGGTCAACTCCTCCCCGACGGTATGCCTCGACCGAGTAATCGATGGCTCTAACGATTCAGATGCGACGTGTCGGCGGCCCTGAGGTCCTGGTTGCCACCGATTCCGAAATCCCCGATCCCGGTCCCGGCGAAGTGCGGATTCGCCAGAGCACGATCGGCGTGAGCTTCGTGGACCTCTACCATCGCACCGGCCTGTACGCGCTCCCCGAACTGCCCGCGGTCCTGGGCGTGGAGGGGGCCGGAGTGGTGGATGCGGTGGGAGAGCGAGTCGTGGACCTGCACGCGGGCGACCGGGTCGCCTATGCCGGCACACCGCCCGGAGGCTACGCGGAAGTCAGGAACATTCCGCGAGCTCGCCTGGTCCGGCTTCCCGATGACATCCCCGAGCGAGTGGGGGGCAGCACGATGCTTCGCGGCCTCACCGTGCACATGCTCCTTCGGAAAGTACATCCGATCTCCGAAGGCGACTTCGTCCTCGTCCATGCGGCAGCGGGAGGCCTCGGTCAGATGCTGACGCGCTGGGCGAAGCGCCTCGGAGCCGTGGTCATCGGCACCGTGGGATCCGAGAGGAAGGTCGACACCGCGCGTGAGGCGGGAGCCGACGCTGTCCTGCTGCGCGACGTATCCGACTGGCCGACCACCGTCAGGGAGCTCGCCGATGGGAAGGGCGTTCATCTAGCGGTCGATGGCATCGGCGGAGAACACTTCGCGCGAACGCTGGCTACCGTCCGCCCCTTCGGCACTGTCGCCAGCGTCGGTCAGGCGGGTGGTCCGATTCCCCAGCTTCATGTCGAGGAGCTCGGTCCGAAGCGCAGCGCGAGCCTGAGCCGCCCGAGCTTGATAGCGTACGCCAACGATCCCGCGTTGTATCGTCCCGCGGCCGAGGAGCTCTTCGCCGTGCTGAGAGAGGGGCTCGTGAATCCCATCGGAGCGGAGTATCCGCTCCGCGAAGCTTCACGAGCACACGCCGACCTCGAAGCGGGCCGGACGACGGGGAGCGTGATCCTCTACACGTGACGGGACCGCGATACGGGCGCACTCGCCCTTCGCTGCCGCAGAGCTACCGCGGCCGCCTGGCTCCCACCCCCACCGGCGACATGCACGTGGGTCACGCAAGGACCTTCGTGGCCGCGTGGCGTCGCGCGGTGGACGCGGGCGGCGATATCGTGCTCCGCATCGAGGATCTCGATCCGCTGCGCTGCCGCGCGGAGTACACGGAGCGCGCCATCGAGGATCTCGAGTGGCTCGGCGTGAACTGGAGCGAGGAGCCCGTATATCAATCGCAGCGTCGTGAGGTCTACGAGCAGGCGTGGCGTACGCTGCGCGACGCGGGCGTCGTCCACCCGAGTACCGTGTCACGGAAGGAGCTGCGCGACGCAGCGCACGCGCCCCACGACGATGAAGAGGAGAGCGAACCGATCTTCCCGCCGGAGCTGCGGCCGCCTCCCCGCACAGGGTGCGACGTCGAGTCACCAGCCGGCGTGGTGTGGCGCTTTCGCGTTCCAGACGGAGAAGTGGTACGCTTCGACGACGCGCGCTACGGTGTGCAGGCGTTCACCGCCGGAGTGGACTTCGGTGACTTCGTCGTGTGGCGCAAGGACGACGTTCCAGCGTACGAACTGGCGGTGGTGGCGGACGACATCGAGATGGGGATCACCGAGGTGGTACGCGGGGAGGACCTGTTGCGGTCGACGGCGCGGCAGCTACTCGTATACCGCGCACTCGAGGCGAAGGCCCCGGCGTGGTGTCACCTGCCGTTGGTGCGCGATGCGGCAGGGCGCAGGCTGGCGAAGCGGCACCGGGCACTGTCGGTTCGCGCGCTGCGGGCGCGAGGCTACACGCCGGAGGAAGTGCTGTCTCTGGCTGACGCGAGCGGCGAGCGCGAGTGACGGACACGGCTGGGCCCGACGAACGGCCGCACGAATGCTCCATGGACGGCGCGGGCTTCTCTCTCCATCCTTAACTTCCTTGCTCGATGCTCCACACGCTGACCAGCGAGCAGGGAGTCGTGCGTCGCACGGGAGGGTCGTCATGGTGTGGAGAATCGCGCTCACCGCGCTTGCTGTGATCCACCTGCTCCTCGGGATGTGGCACGGGTCGGCGCACGCGCGGCTTGCGGTCGCGCTATCGCCCGCGCAAAACGTCTTCGTTTACGTCGTCATACTGCTCGCGCCCCTCGTAGCGGTAATCCTCCTCTGGACGCGATACGTGAAGTTCGCCCTGGGGCTCTTCCTGGCGGCCATGTCAGCCTCGCTCCTCTTTGGACTCCTTTACCACTACCTGATCGTCTCGCCTGACAACATCCACCATCTCGCCGGCGGAGGCGCAGCATCCCGCGCACGCTTCACGCTGAGCGCCGCCGTCCTCGCGCTGGTCGAGGGCGGCTCCGCCGTCGCTGCGGCGTTCCTTCTCAGGCAGCCAACGATTTTCGGATCCTGACTCGGGGCACATTCGCATAGCCCGTGCGGAGTCCGATTCAGAAGCTCCCCTGCAGATACAGATCCGCACGGAAACCGCGATCGGGATGTATCCCGTGGGAGAGATCGAAGCGGATGAGTCCATCGAGCACCGACGCGCCCACACCGGCGCCGCTGATCGGCCTTCCGGGATTTCGCCAATCGTGCCGATCGCCTGCCCATCCGATGTCGCCGAACACGATCGGCCGCAGCTTGCTCGTCCCCCATCCCAGCTCCGCGCGCCCGAACCAGTAGGCGTCTCCGACCGCAGTGCCGGGCCCCTGCCCGTGCACCGTGAACGGGCCGCCGAGATACCAGAGCCGCTGCACGGGCAGCGTGCCTCCCGATGCACCCGCGCTTCCGGTGAGCGCGCCGACGAGCTTCTCACCGATCGCGTGCGACACTGTGGCCTCCACCGAGCCGCGCGTGTAGTCGAAGGTCCCCGTCCCCAACTCGGCGCGCAGGAGAGTCGTGGCGCGCCATCCGGCGGGATCGTCGCCATAGCTCCCGCTCAGACTCGCCTCATATCCGATGACGGTCGCCTTGTCGGCGGCGATGTTCTGGACGAAGCGCGTGTCGTTGATGGCGTTCGCGAGCGAGAACTGCGTGTTGACGCTCGCGCCCGACTGTCGCTCCACGAAGAGGCGCTGGCTCAGCTGCGAGCTCGCGCCACGCTGGCTCGTGCGCGTGAGCTCTGCGCCCCAGCTCCGGTAGTAGAAGCCATCGTCGCGCGCGAAAAGCAGCGCGTCGAGCGAAGCGCCGACGCCCAGCGGCTCGCCCCAGTCGTTGGAGGCGTCGAGCCGCCGAAAGACACCCAGCCCGTAGGTGACGCTACCGTTGGAGCGCCGGATGTGCAGCTCGCCGTTGGGCGAGAGATCGGCGACACCAAGCCGGACGTTCGCCTCGGCAGCGTAACCGCGGCCGAGCTGTCGCTCCACGTCGACGCCCGCGGAGAGCCCCTCGATGCGATTGTAGCGCAGCATCCCGCGGTCGATACCGTAGTGGAACGTGTAGGGGAGCGGCCCCCACCCCGGCTGCAGCGATAGGTCGAGCGCCTTCGCCAGCTCCCTCCCCTGCTCCGTTCCGAACACCTCCTCTCCCGAGTCGAAGATCGATGACGGGAGCTCGCTCGAGTGCGCGAGCGCGGCGGTGTCGCAGGGGATGCGATAAGCCACACGCAACTGGCCGCGCAGACGCGGCTGGATGCGGATCAGCGTGTCACCCTGCGGACAACGCAGAATGTCGAAGTCCGGATCGTCACTGTTGCGGCCCTTCCTGTCCCGCTTCCGCGTGAGCGTATCACTCACAGTGACGCGCGCCGGCCCTACTTCGATCGTCACCGCATCTTCGTCGGACGCCGAATCCGGGCGCGATGCCACCACTGTGTCGCCGTGACGTCCGCTCGCGGAGTCTTCGGGCGGAAGCGGGATCGGCGGGAGCGAGACCGAGTCCTTCCCGCTCACGCTCGCGTAGCTGAAAGTCTGCTGCATGGAAAACGGCGCGCGCACGAAGCCCATCTGCCCCCTCGCCTCCACTGTCTGGAGACGTGGCAGCCACCAGCGCTGTTCATGCAGGCCGTACTCCACCGTGAACGCATCGATGGTGATCGTGGCCGGCGACATCATCGCGCGCACGGGGCCGGGGATCCCTTCGTCGTGGTCCCCATCCTCGCGGTCGATGAACTCCAAGATGTCGAAGGGAGCCGACGGCCTGAACACCGCGCGCACGAGGTGCGCGCTCGCCATGTCGAACCAGAGCGAGCCCACCAGCAGATCCCAGCGCGGCTTGCGCGCGGTGACCTTCACCTCGCGCAGGCGGAGCGCGCGACCATCCGGAAGGGTGAGCCGCACCGAGTCGCCGGACGCAAACCTGTAGTACGCCTCCGCTCCCGCCTCGAGTGGGTGCATGAACACCGACTCATCGTCGCCCGACACCGTCTGCACACCCGCGAGGGAGAGGAGTCCTTCACGGCCCGGGTAGTACGGGATCGGGCTTTCGTCGAGAGCATCCTCGAGCACGAGCGCGCCGGGGAAGGCCATCGGGATCGCGGTGCGCGTGCCCAGAACGTCAACCCATGCGCCAACGCCCCGCTGCCACTGCACACGGCTGGCGATCTCGTTCCGGTACGCCAGCCGCCGCACGCCGAGCTTGCGCACGCCGAGCCAGGCGGAGATCCGCTGCTTCGTGGTCGCGTCGTAGCTCACGATCGTGGAGTCCTGGCGGAGCCGCGCCTCGCGCGCGCGGGCGATGATATCACGCGCCACCGGGTCGCGGTAGGCGTTGGCGAGGAGCTCGGGGGTGAGCGGGATGAGCTCGTGCTCGATGTGGTCGTGGTCGTGATGCTCGTGTCGCCGCGCCGAATCGGGGCGCGAGCGAGCGGAGTCTACGAGTGATGTGTCGGTCGTCGTGCGCGCGCTGTCGGCAGTCGCGGTGCTCGCCGGTGGAGTGGCCGGCACCGTGACCTGCAGGGCTGCGATTAGCGGGAGTGCGCAGAGAAGCATCGTGGAGCGGGCGTCGGGCTGAATGCTAATACGCTCTACGGACGCGGACGGCGCCGGTTTCGCCGCACCCTTCGACGACAAACTTCTGCCGACCCGATCACATCGCTCGTGGCCCCGAATGGAGCTCTGCCGGATTCCAGCCACCCGGAACCGCGCAGGGCGCGCGATGTGCGGCCAGGAGGCGAGGAAGCCGCATGATGCCCCGCCCGCCTTGGCCTGGCGACCGCCTGGCCGGTGTGCCGCGGCATCCCCGTCGTACCACCCCAGTTGCCCCAGGGAGGCGCTATGGCCAAGTACCTGATCAAGGCTTCGTACACCGCTGAGGGTACGAAGGGGTTGATGCGCGATGGTGGCTCGAAGCGCCGCACGACCGTCGAGGAAATGGTCAAGAAATCGGGCGGGGCGCTGGAGGCGTTCTACTACGCGTTCGGCGATGCCGACGTCTACATCATCTGCGACATACCGGACGTCGCGTCGGCAGCCGCGATCAGCATGGCCATCAATGCCAGCGGTGCGGTCGAGCTCAGGACTATCGTGCTCATCCCGCCCGAGGAGATCGACCAGGCAACCAAGAAGCAGGTCGCCTACCGCGTTCCGGGTACCGCGTAGCGGGCGACGCGTTGGACGGAGGCTCGGACGTCGCAACCGGCGCGCGCACGGCGCGCCGGCTTACCGCGACGCTACCGCGTGTTCTCCCAGCTCCTCGTCGAAGAGCTCGAACAGCGTCCGCCAGTGGCGCTCGGCCTCCAGCGGATCGTGCACCGGGGTATCCGCGGGGACCCAGCCGTGGCGCGCGTCGTAGGTCTCGATCGTGTGCCTGACGCCCGTCTCCGTCAGCGCTCGCTCGAGCCTCGACAGCTGCGCGTCGTCGAAGCCGGCATCTTCCTTCGCGCGCCCCACGTACACCCGTGCCGTGATGCGCGGAGCGAGCTTGTGCGGGCTGTCGGGTGCGTCAGTGGCGAGACCGCTCGGGTGATATGACGCTGACGCCGCGATGCGACCCGGGAAGTGGCCTGCCGCCGCGAACGACATCCGCCCGCCCATGCAGTAGCCCGTCACGCCGATCTTCCCGTCGCGCACCTGCGGCCGCGCGTCCAGGTGCGCGATGAACGCGCTCGTGTCGCGCATGATGTTCGCGATCGTCGCCACAGGCAGCACACGCGTCTTGAAATCCTGGAGCTGTGCCGGGTCCGAGAAGAGCGTCTTCGCGTCGAAGGAAGTCGGGCCGAGCCGGTAGAAGAGATCCGGGAGGAGCACGTAATAGCCGGCGCTCGCCAACCGCCCGGCCATGTCGAAGAGCGCGGGCCTGATGCCGATGCCATCCATGAAAAGGATCGCCCCCGGCCATGGCCCTTCGCCTTCGGGATGGAAGACGTGTGCCGGGCAACGGCCATCCTGTGTCTCGATCTCGGTAGTGATGTGGGGCATCGGTCAGTTGGAGGTAGTGAAATTTCGGTCGACAAGCGGAACGGCGTACATCGTATTGTGCATCCATGGCTGTCGGCACGCCAAGAGCCGATCGGTTCCGCCGCCGCTGTAGAAGTCGGCAGTCCTCGCTCGTCACCCGCTCTTGAACGCTGCGCCGCTTCGGCTCACCTTCGTATGCGTCACCGCCGGACGCGATGTCACACGGCGCTCACACCATCGTTTGGAGCCTCCCCATGCTGCCCACTTCACTCGGCCGGCTGAGACTCGTCGCCGCGCTCGCGCTGTTCCTCGTAGCGGCACCGCTCTCACTCCCGCTCCACGCGCAGATCACCGCGGCCGAGTACGCGGCCCGTCGCGATTCACTCGCCGCACGCCTCGACAGCGGAATAGTGGTCGCCTATGGCGGGCGAAACCCGGTCACGGACTTCGGGACGTTCTTTCAGCTACCGGGCTTCCGCTATCTCACCGGCTACCTCGAGCCCGACGCCGCACTCATCATCTTCGTCCGCGACGGTCAGCCACGGAGCACGCTCTTCGTAACTCCCGCCGACCCGCGGCGGGCATTCTACTACGGCTTCCGTCCCGACTCGGCGACCATCGCGCGCGAGCTGGGGCTCGACTCACGGCCGTTCGATTCGTTCGGCACGGTACTCGACTCTCTCGTCACCGCGGACAGTGCGCTGTCCGTGTACGAGTTGCCGGACGTGGAGGATCAGGACTTCGCGCGGCAGGACTCGCTCACGCGCGGGCAGCAGTGGATGAAGGCGTTCTGGGAGGGCCACCCCGGTCTCGAGATGCGCGATGCGACACCGGTGGTCGACCAGTTGCGTGCACGCAAGAGCCCCGCCGAGATGGCGCTCCTGCGACGCGCGGCGGAGATCAGCGCCGAGGGGCATCGCGCCGTACTCACCGCACCCGAGCCGAGCCACGAGTACGAGTGGGCGGCGGTGCTCGAGTACACCTTCAAGCGACTCGGCGCGGCACGCCCCGCGTATGGCTCCATCGTGGGCGCGGGTGTGAACGGCACGCAGCTCCACTATATGAAAGACGACGCGCCGGCGCGCCCGGGCGATCTCGTGGTGATGGACGCCGCCGCGGAGTACGAGGGATACGCGGCGGACATCACGCGCACCATCCCCGTGAGCGGCACCTTCACGCCGGAGCAGCGCGCGATTTACCAGCTCGTGCGCGACGCGCAGGCAGCCGCGGAGCGCCAGGTGAGGCCCGGCGGATCGGCGCAGGCGTCGCTCGATTCGTCCATCGCGGTGCGTGCGCGGGGACTCGCGAAGCTGGGACTCATCGATAGCGCGAACGCGATGATCGACCCGCCCTGGCGCGCCGACTGCAACCGCACGCCCGCGCAGTGTACGCAGGCAAATCTCTGGATGATCCACGGCATAAGTCACGGACTGGGGCTCGCCGTGCACGATCCGGCTCAGTTCTACGAGGGCGATCGCACGTATCAGCCGGGCGACGTCTTCACGATCGAGCCGGGGATCTACATCTCCACCCGTTCGCTCGATGCTCTCCCCGACACACCGCGCAACCGCGCCTGGATCGCGCGCGTACGCCCGCTGGTGAAGAAGTACGAGAACACCGGAGTACGGATCGAGGACGATTACATCGTCACCGAGAGCGGGGTCGAACGAATCTCCTCGAAGGCGCCACGGGAGATCGACGAGATCGAGGCGATCATGAAGCAGCGGCCGAAGCCCGTAATACCGTAGACGGCCACGCTGGCATCTCCGCGCAAGCGGGGGTCCATGTTTGGTCGAGTAACCTGGCCGCCAGCCTGCACAGGGATGACGCTTGCGTGCAATGGAGTATGACCCTATCGGAGCCCCAATCCATCACGCCGTGGACTTCGCGCTGAGACTCGCCGTTCGCGGCGACGCCCCGCGCCTCACCGCGCTCGCTCGCGAAGCCAAGGCTCACTGGGGATACCCGGCCGCATGGCTCGAGGTGTGGCGAGATGCGCTCACCATCACACCCGATTACATCGAGACCCACGCGGTGCTCGTCGCCAGCATCGAGTCGGAGCCGGATTCGGTGATCGGCATGTGCGCGCTCGAGGACCACCAGGATCATTGGGAGCTGGCCCACCTCTGGGTGGATCCGCGCGCGCACGGACGCGGCGCGGGGAGCGCCCTCGTGAGGCGAGCGCTCACCATCGCCGCGCGCCGCCGCTCTGGAAGCGTGGTGCGCGTGGAGTCCGACCCCAATGCCGCGGGATTCTATCGCCGCTTGGGCGCGCGCGAGATCGGCTCGGTCCCCGCCCCGATGGAAGGCGATCCTGCGAGAGTGCTTCCCGTCTTCGAAATCGAAA
>DASSNL010000082.1:0-6591 GCA_035688075.1 Gemmatimonadaceae bacterium | reverse complement strand
CAGTTGGTAGAGCACACCCTTGGTAAGGGTGAGGTCATCGGTTCAATCCCGATCGCGAGCTCTGTGTAGCGACATTACTAACCCTGGGAAAGGTCTTATGGCGAAGGCAAAGTTCGAGCGTACGAAGCCGCACGTGAACGTGGGTACGATCGGTCACGTGGATCATGGCAAGACGACGCTCACCGCGGCGATCACTGCTATTCAGGCGAAGCAGGGGATGGCGCAGTTCACCGGCTACGATCAGATCGACCGTGCTCCGGAGGAGCGGGAGCGGGGGATCACGATCGCAACGAGCCACGTGGAGTACGAGAGCCCCAAGCGGCACTACGCCCACGTCGACTGCCCGGGACACGCCGACTACGTGAAGAACATGATCACCGGTGCCGCTCAGATGGACGGGGCCATTCTCGTCGTCTCCGCGGCCGACGGGCCCATGCCGCAGACCAGAGAGCACATCCTGCTCGCGCGGCAGGTGAACGTGCCCTACGTCGTGGTCTTCATGAACAAGGTCGACATGGTCGACGACCCCGAGCTCCTGGACTTGGTCGAGCTCGAGGTCAGGGAGCTCTTGAGTCAGTACGAGTTCCCGGGCGACGACGTGCCGGTCATCCGCGGCTCGGCCTTGAAGGCGCTGGAGTCGGGCGATCCGGCCAGTGAGTGGGGCAAGCACATTGGCGAGCTCCTCGACGCCCTGGACAGCTACATTCCCGAGCCCAAGCGCGAGGTCGACAAGCCCTTCCTCATGCCCGTCGAGGACGTCTTCAGCATCACGGGAAGAGGCACGGTGGCCACGGGGCGCATAGAGCGCGGCGTGGTCAAGGTGCAGGACGAGGTCGAGATGGTGGGCTTCGGCACGGACAAGAAGACCGTGGTCACCGGAGTGGAGATGTTCCGCAAGCTCCTCGACGAGGGTCAGGCGGGTGACAACGTGGGTCTACTTCTCCGCGGTGTGGCCAAGGAGGAGATCGAGCGCGGCATGGTCTTGAGTAAGCCCGGGGCCATAACGCCGCACACGCACTACCTGGCCGAGGTCGACGTGCTGACCAAGGAGGAGGGCGGTCGTCACACGCCGTTCTTCAACGGCTACCGGCCGCAGTTCTACTTCCGCACGACGGACGTGACGGGCACGGTGAAGCTGCCCGAGGGGACGGAGATGGTCATGCCGGGGGATAATGTGCAGATGGAGATCGAGCTCATCACGCCCATTGCCATGGACGAGGGGCTCCGGTTCGCCATCCGCGAGGGTGGCCGCACCGTGGGCGCCGGCGTAGTGACCAAGATCATCAAGTAAGCCGATTCCACGGAACCGGCGATCAAGCGATCGATCCAGAATCCAGTAACACGAGACTCATAACTATGGCTGGCAGAATCCGCATCCGTCTGAAGGCATTCGATCACGCCGTGATCGACCAGGCGTCGGCGGACATCGTACGCACCGCCGAGAAGACGGGCGCACAGGTGTCGGGTCCGATTCCTCTGCCCACCAAGACGCAGCGGTGGACGGTGCTTCGCTCGCCGCACGTGGACAAGAAGTCGCGCGAGCAGTTCGAGCTGAAGACGCACAAGCGCGTGATCGACATTCTCGATTCCCGCGCCCAGACGGTGGACGCCCTGACCAAGCTGGATCTCCCGGCCGGGGTGGATGTGGAGATCAAGGTAGAGTAGAGGGGCAGGGTTCAGGAGGCAGGGTTCAGGGTTCAGGAACTACCTCGGGGTAGAGTCCTCACCCCAAGAGCAGTAACTGAACCCTGAACCCTGCCTCCTGAACCCTGCCTCAACGGTCCAACTGGCACTAAAGAGCCGCGCGCTTCGCGCGCGTCGCCAGTGACTCAACTGAGGAAGGAATGATAGGGATCATTGGAAGGAAGCTGGGGATGACCCAGATCTTCAACGAGGCGGGGCAGCAGGTGCCGGTGACGGTCGTCGAGGCCGAGCCGAATCCGGTGCTCCAGGTGTTCGACAAGGAGCAGGCGGGCTTCGCCGCGGTGCAGCTCGGCTACGGGAAGCAGCGCGTGCGGCGCGAGTCGGGGAACGGCGAGAGGACGCCGCGCGGACGGCGTGCGACGAAGGCCGAGGTGGGGCATGCAGCGAAGGCGGGGCTCGATGCGCCGCCCAAGGTGCTGCGCTCTTTCCGGCTCGACGACGCGCCCGGGAAGGAGCCGGAGATCCCCACCTACAACGTGGGCGACGTCATCACGGTGGCGATCTTCGAGCCGGGCGAGCGGGTGAAGGTCACCGGCACCACGAAGGGACGCGGATTCCAGGGCGTGGTGAAGCGCCACGGCTTCGGCGGCGGGCCGAACACGCACGGCAACACGAAGCACCGCCGTCCGGGCTCGATCGGCGCCGGCACCAATCCGTCGCGCGTGATCAAGGGTAAGCGCATGCCGGGCCACTATGGCGCGGAGCGACACACACAGGGAAGCCTGCGCGTGGAGAAGGTGGACGCGGAGCGGAAC
This sequence comes from Gemmatimonadaceae bacterium, assembly GCA_035688075.1. GTDB lineage: Bacteria > Gemmatimonadota > Gemmatimonadetes > Gemmatimonadales > Gemmatimonadaceae > JADGGM01. The sequence goes on along the minus strand of DASSNL010000082.1, from coordinate 4,132 downwards.
CTGGTCTACATCCGCGGCGCGATCGCCGGTCCCACGAACGGGATCGTCCTCGTCCGCAAGCAGGGTTGATCATGGCTGAGACAACACGAGAGTTCGACGCAGCCGCATACACCGGGAACGGCACCGCCAGAGAGCGCGTCCCGCTCCCCGGAGAGACCTTCGACGGCACCGTGCACGTCCCCGTGATGCACCAGGCGGTGAAGGCGTTCCTCGCGAATCAGCGCCAGGGGAACGCCGCGACGAAGACGCGCGGCAGAGTGGTGGGTGGCAACCAGAAGCCGTGGCGACAGAAGGGCACGGGCCGTGCGCGGCAGGGCTCGACCCGCGCTCCACACTGGGTTGGCGGTGGTACGGTCTTCGGCCCGAGTCCGCGCGGCTACACCGAGCGCGTCCCGCGCCAGGTGAAGGCGCTCGCCCGCAAGAGTGCGCTCAACGCGCGGGCGAGAGAGGGCGCGGTAATCGTGGTGGACCGCTTCGAGTACGACGCACCGCGCACGGCGCGGCTGGCGGCGTTCGTCGACCGTCTCGGTCTCACGGGGCAGAAGGTCCTGATCCTCACCGACGGGATCAAGCCGAACGTGTACCGCTCGGGGCGCAACCTTCCCACGGTGCACGTGATGCCGTACAGCGATGCTTCCACGTATCACATCCTCTGGTCCGACACGGTCGTGATCGAGGGTGGCGCGATCGGGCATCAGCTCGAGCCGGTGGCGGAGAGCGAGCCGGAGTCGAAGCCGCGTCCGCGTCCCAAGGCCAAGAAGAAGACGGCGGAGAAGGCCGAGAAGAAGGCGCCCGCGAAGAAGGCGGCAAGGAAGAGCACCTCCTCCGCTCGCGCCGGTGCCAGGAAGACGGCGGCAAAGAAGAGCACCACCCGGAAGACCGCGAAGAAGTCGGCCGCCAAGAAGTCCACGGCGCGGAAGTCGACCGCCACCAGGAAGACGGCGGCGAAGAAGACTTCGTCCAAGCCGAAGAAGGGGAAATAACCGATGCCGACGCTGCACGAAACGATCATCCGTCCCATCGTCACCGAGAAGAGCTCGGCGGCGTACCAGGAGCGTGGCGAGTACACGCTGCAGGTGCACCCCGACGCCACCAAGGGACACATCAAGCAGGCCGTGGAGGCGCTCTTCGGCGTCCACGTGACCGGCGTATGGACGTCGAATCAGCGCGGCAAGACCCGTCGTTCGGGAAGAACGGTGGGGCGCCGCGCTCACTGGAAAAAAGCGATCGTCACGCTGCGTGAAGGCGAGACGATCGAGATCTTCGAGGGCTGACCGATGGGGATTCGTCAATTCAAGCCAGTGACCAAGGGAACTCGCTTCCGCACGGTCTCGGACTTCTCCGAGATCACGCGGACGACCCCCGAGAAGTCGCTGCTCGCGCCGCTGACCAAGTCGGGCGGCCGGAACAACCACGGCCACATCTCGATGCGGCGGCGTGGGGGCGGGCACAAGCGCCGCTACCGGATCATCGACTTCAAGCGGAACAAGTTCGGTGTTCCCGCCACGGTTCGTGAGATCGAGTACGATCCCAATCGCTCGGCGCGGATAGCGCTGGTGGAGTACGCCGATGGCGAGAAGCGCTACATCCTGCACCCGCGCGGGCTCTCGGTGGGCGACACCGTCGTCTCCGGTCCCGGCTCGGACATCCGGCTCGGCAACGCGATTCCTCTCAAGGAAGTCCCGCTCGGAACCGCGGTGCACAACATCGAGCTCAAGATCGGCAAGGGCGGCCAGCTGGCGCGCTCGGCCGGGATGTCGGCGCAGGTGGTGGCGAAGGAAGGCGACTACGTGACGCTCCGGATGGGTTCCACCGAGGTTCGGCTGGTGCACGGGAACTGCCTCGCCACGATCGGCGAGGTGGGGAACCAGGAGCACGAGCTGATCTCGTGGGGGAAGGCCGGGAAGACCCGCTGGAAGGGTCGGCGTCCGAAGGTTCGCGGCGAGGTGATGAACCCGGTGGATCACCCGCACGGCGGCCGCACGCGCGGCGGTCGGAACGTGGTGAGCCCGTGGGGCAAGAAGGAAGGGACGAAGACGCGTAACAAGAAGAAGTCTTCCCAGCGGCTGATCGTCCGCGGCCGGAAGCGCGGCAAGGCTACCCGATGAGCGAGGGGCGGACGCAGCCCTGCCCGACAACCAGAGACATCTACCATGGCTAGAAGCATCAAGAAGGGACCGTTCGTGCAGGAGTCGCTCCTGAAGAAGGTGCAGAGCATGAACCAGAGGAACGAGAAGCGGGTGGTGAAGACCTGGTCGCGCTCGAGCACGGTGGCACCCGAGTTCGTGGGTCACACCTTCGCCGTGCACAACGGGAACAAGTTCATCCCCGTGTACGTGACGGAGAACATGGTGGGGCACAAGCTCGGCGAGTTCGCTCCGACGCGGCTCTTCCGTGGTCACAGCGGCAACAAGGCGGCCGATCGCAAGGCGTCTCCGGCCGGCAAGGGAGGCAAGTGATCATGGCTGAAGTTCGGGCTGTCCAGCGCACGACGCGGCAGTCGCCGTACAAGATGCGGCTGGTGATCGATCAGATCCGTGGGCGGAACGTGAACGAGGCGCTCGCGCTTCTCGCGTTCTCGAAGAAGCACGCGGCGAAGCAGATCGAGAAGGTGCTGAAGTCGGCCATAGCGAACGCGGAGTACCAGGCGAGAGAGCGGAACGAGTCGCTCGACACCGATCTGCTCTTCGTGAAGCACGCGGTCGTAAACGAGGGCCCCAAGCTCAAGCGTTTCATGCCGGGCGCGATGGGGCGTGGTACTCCCATTCTCAAGAGGACGAGCCACGTCGAGATCGTGGTCGCGGACGAGGAAGGTCGCTAATGGGACAGAAGACGAATCCGATCGGCTTCCGGCTGGGGATCACGCGTGACCATCGGTCGCGCTGGTACGCGAACCGGGATTTCCCGGCGCTCCTCAAGGAAGACGAGCTGCTGCGCAAGTATCTGAAGGCGCGCCTGGGGCACGCCGCCATCGCCGACATCACCATCGAGCGGAAGCCCGGCAAGATGGTGGTCACCGTTCACACCGGCCGTCCGGGCGTGGTGATCGGTAAGAAGGGTGCGGAGGTGGACAAGCTCCGCGACGAGCTCGCGCAGCTGACGGGGAAGGAAGTCGGGATCAACGTGGAGGAGATCAAGCGTCCCGAGCTCGACGCTCAGCTCGTGGCCGACCAGATCGCGCACCAGCTGGCGCAGCGAATCTCCTTCCGCCGCGCTATGAAGCGCGCGGTGCAGAGCGCGATGCGGATGGGCGCGCAGGGGATCAAGATCAAGTGTGGCGGTCGTCTGGGCGGCGCGGAGATCGCGCGCGTGGAGGGCTACCACGAGGGCCGAGTGCCGCTGCACACGCTCCGGGCGAAGATCGACTACGCCACGTCCACCGCCAAGACGACGTTCGGTACGATCGGCGTGAAAGTGTGGATCTTCCACGGCGAGGAGCCCACGGCTTCTCGGCGCGGGAGCACCTACTCCACGGGTTCGTAAGGGAGTACTAGAGAAATGCTGAGTCCCAAGCGCGTAAAGTTCCGGAAGATGTTCAAGGGGCGCACCCGTGGGGTCGCGACCCGTGGTTCCACCGTGGCTTTCGGCCACTACGGTCTCCAGGCGTTGGAGCCGGGTTGGGTGTCGAACCGCCAGATCGAGGCTGCCCGCGTGGCGCTCACGCGCCACATCAAGCGCGGCGGCAAGGTGTGGATCCGCATCTTCCCCGACAAGCCGATAACGAAGAAGCCGGCCGAGACCCGCATGGGTAAGGGGAAGGGGTCGCCGGAAGGATGGGTCGCCGTGGTGAAGCCCGGCCGGGTGATGTTCGAGCTCGAGGGCGTGGACCGGAAGACGGCGGAGAAGGCGATGGCGCTCGCGGCAGCCAAGCTGTCGGTGCCATCCAAGTTCGTGGTACGCGAGGAGGCGCACACCGATGCAAGCTGAGGAGATCCGGGAGCTGACCGAAGAGGAGATCCTGAGCCGCATCGCGGAGCTCGAGGAGGAGCGGTTCAGGCTTCGCTTCCGCAGCGCCACCGAGACGCTCGAGGATCCGTTGCGGTTCCGGGTGATTCGCAAGGACATAGCGCGGATGAAGACGATCCTGCGCGAGCGGCAGGGGGCGCGTGGTGCGTCCGCGACCGCTACACGG
>DASSNL010000003.1:0-2708 GCA_035688075.1 Gemmatimonadaceae bacterium | reverse complement strand
CCGTGCGCTGCCTCGATCGTTCGCGCCGGCGACCACCCTGCGCACTCGCGTACGATACGCAGCGCTTCATCGGCAGCCCTCGCCGCCTCGGCGCCGTGCCCCAGCCCGTCCACCACCACCGCCTGCACTCCGTTGGAAGTGCGGATGAGCGACCACGCGTCGCCGCACGTCCACTCGCCCGCCTGGGGCACGCACACCACGCCATCCAGGTAATCGATGGCACCGCGCGGCCGCGCGCGCGAGGATGGCCAGATCCGCGCGAGGAGCGCGGTCCCGCCATCAGGGCTCGAGTAGATGTCGAACTCGCTGGCCATGCGGCGGATGGCACCAAGTCCGTGGCCGGCGGTCCCGCTCGTGGAGTAGCCATCTGTCAACGCACGGTTGATGTCGTGGATGCCGGGAGAGCTGTCGAGCGCGAGGAGCTCGACGCCGGCATCGGGTGGGGTCCCCACGACGCGTAACGCCAGGAGCCCCTCTTTCGCGTGGCGTGCGAGGTTGGTGGCTGCTTCGGTCACGATCACCGCGAAGGCGCCGCGCTCGGTCTCGCCGAGTCCTGCCCGCGAGGCTAGCGCTGCCGCGCTCCGGCGAGCCGCACCCACGTTGCTCTCGTCCTCGATCTGTACCACGGTCGAGACGGGACCTCCGGCAGCCCCTCCCAGGCCGTCCGTCACCTGAGCTGGGCCTGGATCAGTCACTTCACTTCCAACGTGTGATCGTCACTCGTGTGCCCTCTCCCGGAGTGGAGCGTATCTCGAACTCGTTCACGAGGCGCCTCGCACCGGAGAGCCCCAGCCCCAGCCCACCGCTGGTCGTGTAGCCGTCGGTCATGGCGAGCGCTATGTCGGCGATTCCCGGGCCATGGTCCTCGAAGGTCAGGCGCAACCCCTTGCGTACCCCATCCTCGAGCGCCTGAAGACAGGCGGTACCGCCACCACCGTACTCGAGCGCGTTCCGTGCCAGCTCGCTCGCTGCCGTGACGATCTTCGTCTGGTCCACGAGGTTGAGCCCCAGCGCCGCCGCCCACGCCCTCACCTCGTGCCGCACGGCGACGATGTCATGAGTCGACTCGAGTCGGAGTAGCTCATCCCGGACTACTGGCATCGCCATCCCGGTAGTTCGTCGATGCCTCGATCTCCTCTTCCTCCCTGTCGCCGGCGGTGGCGCGCCGGAGGAGCATCATCCCTCGCTCCACGTTAAGCGCCGTCTGGACGCCAGGGAGCGAGAGGCCCAGCTCGACGAGCGTGATGGCGACCGCGGGCTGCATCCCGACCACCACCGTTTCCGCATCGAGTACACGCGACATCGCCGCGATGTTCGCGATCATGCGACCCATGAACGAGTCCACGATGTCCAGCCCGGAGATGTCGAGCAGGACGCCGCGTGCGCCGGTCTGCACTATCCGATCGGTCAGGTCGCTCTGCAGCGTCATCGCCAGCCGGTCGTGCATGTCCACCTGGATGGTGACGAGAAGAAAGCGTCCCATGCAGAGGATAGGGATTCGTTCCACCTTGGCTCTCTCCTACTCTCCGATGGAGCTCATCGCGCCGCCCTCCCTGGAGCTGCCGTTGGCGCTGCTCGACGCGGTCCGGACCACACCCCGCCCGGTCTTCTGGAAGGCGAGACGGAGCGCGTCGGCCAGACTCGCTTTGGTGGTAACGCCACCGAGATCGACGCCGAGGTGCACGATAGTCTGCGCGATCGCCGGGCGAATTCCGCTGATGATGCACTCGGCGCCCATGAGCCGCGCCGCGGTGACTGTCTTGAGCAGGTGCTGCGCGGTGAGCGTATCCACGGTGGGCACGCCGGTGATGTCCACGATCGCGATGCTCGCGCCGCTCTCGACGATCCGCTGCAGCAGCGTCTCCATCACCACTTGGGTACGCGCGCTGTCGAGCGTGCCGATCATCGGGAGCGCGAGTATGCCATCCCAGAGCGAGACCACCGGCGTCGAGAGCTCGAGCATGTCCTGCTGCTGCCTCTCGATCAGCGCCTCGCGGCTCCTGAGGAAGACCTCGGTGGTGTAGAGCCCGAGCGAGTCGAGCATGCGCGTCGCCGCCCATGAGTCTTCGGCGAAGGCATCGGCATCGGAGCCGGCCACGGTCCGGAGCCGCTTGAAGAGCGGCTCCTTGAGCGAGAAGACGAAGGTGGCCGTCTCGGATGGAGAGAACCCCTGCTGCGCGCGCGAGCGCGAGACGTTGGCGAGGCATTCCCGCACGCCGCTCCACGCCGGCGTGTTGACGTCGACATCGCCCGATGATGCGGCGGCTCGTGTGAGAAGCGAGAGGAACTCGCGGCACTGAGCGCGAAGATCGCCCGCCGAGATCGCGCCTCTGGCCGAGTGCACTCTCGACTGCGCCGCCACCCAATCCTCCAGCAGGGCGTCCAGATCCTGCTGCAGCACGTGGGCGATGCGCGCGTTGGCCACGCGTGTGGTGTTGCTGCCGTCCGCCACGGGAGGCCTCCGGGTTCCTTGGTGAGTCGGGCTCGCGGAATACTCGACGGCGCGCTGGACGAGCGCGCCGCTACTCATGGTGCGCGGCCGCCGGCCGGCTGCAATCGACGGGTAGTGCCGAAGCAGTTATCGAAGTGCCCGGGAAGCTTACAGTAGCGGTAGGGTGATGTCCATTCTCCTCCGGGCAGACGGGCGCACGCACGTGGCCACGATGCGCCGCGCGGTCTCCCGATCGAGCAGCGCGCTGCAGCGCGCT
>DASSNL010000268.1:0-46422 GCA_035688075.1 Gemmatimonadaceae bacterium | reverse complement strand
TCCCGCGACTTCGGCGTCGAGCTGACCTTCGGCAACTACCGGTAGCGGTCGCGCCGCTCTTGCTTCGTCCAGTGGATCTCGGATAGTGAAAGTCGGATTCATAACGCTCGGCTGCGACAAGAACACCGTGGACAGCGAGCGCTACCTTGCGCGCCTCGCGCTGCACGGCGCCACGCCCGCCAGCGACCTGGAAGACGCCGACGTAATCGTCATCAATACCTGCGGCTTCATAGACGCGGCCAAGCAGGAGTCGATAGACGCCATCGTGCGCGCGGGGCAGCTCAAGGAGTCGGGCTCCTGCCAGGCGGTAGTCGCGCTTGGGTGCATGGTCGAGCGCCACCGCGCCGAGCTGGTCGCTGAGCTTCCAGAGGTGGACCTTTTTCTCGGTACCTCCGATGTCGACCGGCTGGTGCCGGAGCTCGAGGAGCGGGGAATACTGGGCGAGTCCGACCCGATCCTCGATCATCCGGGTGTGCGGATCTACTCCGGTGACCTCGCGCACGTGCGCTACCTCAAGGTGAGCGAGGGGTGCGATCACGGCTGCGCCTTCTGCGCCATCCCGCTCATGCGCGGACGGCACCGCTCCTTCCCGCTCGACGAAGTGGTGCGCGAGGCACAGCTGCTGGAGCTGCAGGGTGCGCGCGAGATCAACCTCGTGGCGCAGGATCTCGCGCACTACGGGCGCGACCGGCGCGACGGCACCGCGCTTCCCGAGCTGCTCGAGGCACTGATGGAGGGCACGTCGATCCCGTGGATCCGGCTGCTCTATCTCTACTCGGCCGGGATCACGCCGCGACTGCTCGACGTCATGGCGCGCGAGCCGCGGATCGTTCCGTATCTCGACATCCCGATCCAGCACGGCTCCGATCCGGTGCTGCAGCGGATGCGGCGCCCGGAGCGCGCGCGCACGATCCGTGAGCGAGTGGCGCGCGTGCGCGAGCGGATCGATTCGATCGCCATCCGCACCACCTGCATCGTGGGCTTCCCCGGTGAGACGGAAGAAGACTTCCAGCGGCTCTGCGACCTGCTCGAGGAGGTGCAGTTCGAGCGCGTGGGCGCATTCACATTCTCCCCGCAGGAGGGAACGCGCGCCGCGCAGCTCCAGGACGATGTCCCCGAGTCGGTGAAGCTCGAGCGGCTCGAGCGGCTCACCGAGCTGCAGCGCGCCATCACGGCGGAGCGTTACGAGCGGCTCATCGGGCGGCGTACCAGCGCCATCGTGGACCGCGCCGCGGAGGGCGGCCGCCCCGCACAGGCGCGGCTAATCTGCCAGGCGGACGACATAGACGGCATCACCTGGCTGAGTGGCGCCGCACCCGCCGGCGCGATCGTGGAATGCACCGTGGAGGACGTGGTGGACGACTACGACTTCACGGCGCGTGTGGAGCGAGTGGTGCACGCTGCGCCGTCTGCGGCCGATGCCGCTCCGCGCACGCGAGCGCTCCCCGTGATGGCCGGTGTGGTGAGCGGGAGCTTCGGGCGGTGAGCGGTCGCCGCCACGGCAGGTCCGGGGAAATCATGGCGCGCGCCCGCGAGGTGATACCGGGCGGCGTGAACTCGCCCGTGCGCGCCTTTGGCGGCGTGGGCGGCGAGCCGTTCGTGGTCGAGAGCGGCGAGGGCGCGCGGATCCGCGACGTGGATGGCAACGAGTACATAGACTTCGTGCTCTCGTGGGGCCCGCTGGTGCTGGGGCACGCGCCGCCGGTGGTGCTGGATGCGCTCGAGCGCACGATGGCGCGCGGCACGAGCTTCGGGATCCCGACCGAGCTCGAGGTGGAGCTGGCGGAGGTCGTGAGCGAGCGCATGCCGCACGTGGAGATGCTGCGTTTCGTCTCGAGCGGCACCGAGGCCACGATGAGCGCCGTGCGCCTCGCCCGCGCTTTCACCCGTCGCGACGCGATCCTCAAGTTCGAGGGGTGCTACCACGGCCACGCGGATTCCTTCCTCGTGCGCGCCGGCTCCGGCGTCGCCACGCTGGGGCTTCCCAACTCGCCGGGCGTGCCGGCCTCGCTCGCCGAGCTTACCCTCACGGCTCCTTACAACGACATCGCCGCCACGCGCGCCATAGCGGACGCGCACGCCTCGAGCATCGCGGCCATCATAGTCGAGCCGGTGGTGGGGAACGCAGGCTTCATAGCACCCGATCCGGCATTCCTCCCGGCGCTCCGCGAGCTGGCCAACGAGCTGGGCGCGCTGCTCGTCTTCGATGAGGTGATGACCGGCTTTCGCGTGGCGCCTGGCGGTGCGCGCGAGCGTTTCGGCGTGACGAGCGATCTCACCACGCTCGGAAAGGTGATAGGCGGCGGCCTTCCAGTGGCGGCGTACGGCGGCCGCCGCGAGCTCATGGAGCTGGTGGCACCTGCCGGGCCCGTGTACCAGGCGGGAACACTCTCGGGCAATCCGCTCGCAATGGCGGCTGGACTCGCGACCCTGCGCGCGCTCACTCCCGAGTTGCACGAGCGGATCGCGCGGCGCACCGGCCGACTCGTGCAGGGCTTCCGGGAGGCGGCCGCGCGTGCCGGGGTGCCGTTCACCGCCGACGCCGCGGGCACGATGTGGGGGTACTTCTTCAGCGCCGAGCCGGTGCGCCACTTCGCTGGTGCGAAGCGCTCCGATGCGGAGCTCTTCCGGCGCTTCTTCCACGCGGCGCTCGATCGCGGAGTGTACCTCGCGCCGTCGCCGTACGAGGCGGCGTTCATGTCTGCGGCGCACGGTGACGATGTCGTCGACGATGCGCTCGGCCGCATCGAGGACGCTCTGCGTGCGGCACGGGCGTAGCGCCCCACGCTGGGTCGCGATGGTCGCGGCGATGTTCGCCGCGGCGACGGCGTGCAGCACCGGTACGCGCTCCGGGCTCCCCGAGGCACCGGTGGTCGTGCGCGACACCACGCCCCCGCAGGGCGAGGGGGAGCCGGTCCCCTGGTCGCTGGACGAGATAGCGCCGGCGCCGGAGATGTCGCTCGACATCGGGCAGCCGGTGCGCATCGCGCTCGTGCGCGGTGAGCGAAGGGTGGCGATCTCCGGCACCGGCGACTGGCGGCTGTACGACTCGGGCGGAGAGAGCACGCTGCTGCGCGCCGCAGCGGGCGAGATGTGGGCGGTGGAAGCGCAACGCGGCGCGCTGCACGCCGTGGGCGCCGACGGCACGGTGATGGCGCTGCGCCCCGCGCCGTTCGTGGCGCGGCCGGCGATGAAGGGGTCGTTCATCACCGTGAACGGCAAGAGCTATCGTGGAGAGGTCTGGCTCTTCGCCGACGGGGAGGGTGTGACCGCGATCAACCGTCTCGCCATGGAGAACTACCTCCGCGGCGTGGTGCCGCTCGAGATCGGGAATCGCGCGGAGTCGGAGCGGGCCGCGATGGAGGCGCAGGCGGTGGCGGCGCGCAGCTACGCGTACACGCATCTGGCCTCCTCGGACACGCGCCTCTACGACATGGTCGCCACGGTGATGGACCAGGTCTACGGTGGCGTGAAGGCGGAAAGTCCGCTCAGCGACGCCGCCGTTGCGGCGACGGTGGGGTTGGTGCTGACCTACCAGGGCGTGGTGGTGAATGCACCGTATCACTCCACCTGCGGCGGGAGCACTGCGCGCGCGAGCGAGGTGTGGCCGCGCTCTGGCGACGAGCCGTACCTCGTGCCGGTGAGCGACCGGATCCCGGGCACCGATCGTTACTACTGCGACATCTCGCCGCGCTTCCGCTGGACGCGTACCTTCACCGAGCGGGCACTGCGCACCGCGCTCGATCGTTATCTCAGGAACTACGTGCGGGTGCCGCGCGGCGGCCCGGGTCGTCCGAAATCGGTCAAGGTCGCGTCGCACACACCTTCGGGGCGCGTGCGAGATCTCGTCATAACCACCGACCGCGGGCGCTTCACTCTGCACGAGAACGACATCCGCTTCGTGTTGCGCTCGAGCAGTGGTGAGATCCTCAACAGCACCTATTTTTCGGTGGACGAGAGGCGCGACGGCGCGCGTGGAACGATCAGCAGTCTGGTGGTGCGGGGGTCCGGCTACGGCCACGGCATCGGCATGTGCCAGTGGGGCGCGATCGGGCGCGCACGCGCGGGACAGGACTTCCGCGAGATCCTCCGTACCTACTACCCCGGCACCGTCGTCACTATGATGGCGGGCGACTGAAGTCGGGGATATCAGCGCGTCCTTGCACCTTCCAGCGAGCGAGATGACATCTTCAGTACGTATCGGAGTCGTGGGCGCGGGCGCGATCGCGCAGGTGGCGCATCTTCCGTCGCTGGCGCGCATCCGCGGCGCGGAGCTCGTCGCCCTGTGCGACAACGACCGACCCAAGGCGCGCGCCCTGGCCGAGCGCTTCGGAGCGACTGACGTCGTCACCGATATCGAGGATCTGCTCGCGCTCCCCGACATCGATGCCGTGATCGTCTGCACGCCCAACCACCTGCACGAGCCGCACGTGCTCGCCGCGCTCGCGTCGGGAGTACACGTGCTCTGCGAGCGGCCGCTCGCGCTCGACACCCGTGGGGTCGAACGCATCATCGCGGCGGCGAAGCGCGCCGACCGCAAGGTGGCGGTGGGGAACAACCACCGCTTTCGCGCCGACGTGCAGGCGCTCGGCGCCTTTCTCCGGGGCGGCGAGCTCGGAAAGCTGCAGGGGATCCGGGCCGGGCACTTCCAGCAGCGCAGGGCGCCCGACGGGTGGCGCTACAGGCGCGCCGAAGCGGGCGGCGGAGTGTTCACCGAGCACGGCCTCCCGCTCCTCGACCTCGCGCTCTGGCTGGCCGACTTTCCCGAGCCGGCGCGCGTGAGCGCGTACATGGAGCGCGGGCGCGGCGCGAGCGCGGTGGAAGAGTCGCTCACGGCGCTGGTGGAGTTCGCGGGCGGGAAGACGCTCACGCTCGACTTCAACTGGGATTACGTTGACCGCGAAGACCGCTGGTGGTTCGACGTCCTCGCGACGCGCGGGAGCGCACAGCTGTCTCCGCTGCACGTGGTGAAGGAGCTCAACGGCCGGGCCACTGACGTCACTCCGCGCGGCGCGGCCGCACGCGAGAGCGCCTTCATGCAGTCGTACCGCGCGGAGCTCGCACACTTCGTGGCGATGGTGTCGGAAGACGCGAGCTACGAGCCGCCCACGGACCAGTTGGCGGTCCACCGGCTCTCGGAGCTCATCTACCGGTCCGCGGAAGAAGGAAAAGAGATCCGCGTGTCATGAGCGGTGCATCGATCGGGATCGATGTGGGTGGAACGTTCACCGACCTCGTCTCGGTCGACGCGTCGGGCGCGGCGAGCACGCGCAAAGTACTCACGACGCGCGGCGACGAGAGTGCGGGCGTGATGACCGCGCTCGACTCGCTCGACGGCTCCGGAGCCGAGCGGATCGTCCACGGTACCACGGTAGCCACCAACACCCTCCTCGAGCGCGACGGAGCACGCGTGGCGCTCTGCGTGAGCGACGGCGTGGTGGACATCCTCGAGCTCCGCCGTCAGCAGCGCGCATCGCTTTACGACCTGGCGCTGCACCACCCGCCGCCGCTGGTGTCGCACGATCTCTGCGTTCCGGTGCCCGAGCGCATCACGAAGGACCGCGTGCTCCGCACGCTCGAGCCGGCCGATGCCGAGCGCTGCGCGCGGGAGGCGCTCGAGCTCGAGCCGGATACGGTCGCGGTCGTGCTCCTCCACTCCTATCGCGATCCTTCGCACGAGCTGCTCCTCGCCCGCGCTCTCCGCGCGTTGGACCCCACCAAAGAAGTGGTGCTCTCCTCCGAGGTCCTCCCGGAGATCCGCGAGTACGAGCGCGCCACCACCACCGTGGCGGAGGCGTATCTCAGGCCCGGCGTCGCCGGCTATCTCGCGCGACTGGAGAGGAGCATCGCCGAGCGTGGGGAGACGCCGCTCTCGGTGATGACGTCATCGGGCGGACTGCTACCCGTTCGCGAGGCCGTCGTGCGCGCTACGTCGCTCGCTCTCTCCGGGCCGGCCGGCGGCGTGGTGGGCGCGGGCTTCGTCGCACGCCTGCTCGGCATCCGTGACGCGCTGACGATAGACATCGGCGGCACCAGCGCGGATGCGGGGCTCATACTCGGCGGCGAGCCGCTCATGGCATCCGGGACCGAAGTGGCCGACGTCCCGCTCGCCCTCCCGCGAGTGTTCGTAGAGACCGTCTCGGCGGGTGGCGGTAGCGTGGGGTGGGTGGACGATGGCGGTGCGCTGCGGGTGGGTCCGCGCAGCGCCGGAGCGCTCCCGGGGCCGGCCGCCTTCGCGCGTGGCGGATCGGAGGCGACCGTCACCGACGCGCACATCGTGCTCGGCAACGTGCGACACGGTCGGCTGAGCGGCGGCGTGGAGCCGCGCGCGGATCTCGCCGCTGCCGCGGTGGATCGCCTCGCGCAGCGTCTCGGCCGGGATCGCGTGTCGGTTGCCAGCGCGATGCTTCGCGCGGCCGATGCCGCCATCGCGCGTGCCCTTCGCCGCGTGAGCACCGAGCGAGGAATCTTCCCTCGTCGCTGCACGCTCGTGGCGTTCGGGGGCGGTGGGCCGCTGCACGCTTGCGCGCTGGCGGAGCAGCTGGGGATGGACTCGGTACTCGTGCCGCCTTTCGCGGGCGTGCTCAGCGCGCTCGGCCTCGCTCTGGCCGCGGAGCACAGGGAGGCGCTCACGAGCGTAATGCGACGCACGTCGGAGCTCACCTGCGGAGACGTGAGCGCCATCGTCGAGCGGCTCGATCAAGCTCTGGATGATCGCTCCGCACCCAGCCGCCGCTATCACGTGCGCGCGCGCTACGAGGGGCAGGGACACGAGATGGACATCCCGCTCCTCGCCGGCGACGACGGCGATGCGATCGCAGAGCGCTTCGCCGCCACGCACCAGGCGCGCTTCCGCTTCACGCTGGACAGCGCGGTGGAGCTGATAGGGGCGAGATTGGTGACCACCGGTGTCGCGCGCGAGGCGAAGCTCGCGCGGGGTGGCGCGTCGCTCTGGGGAGATGAGATGGTGGACAGTGGAGCGCCTCTTGACGCGACGGTGCGTGGGCGCGCGGTGATTGCGCTCCCCGATGCAACGTTGCTCGTGGAAGAGGGGTGGACCGCTCGTTCGCTCCCGATCGGCGGTTGGATGCTGGAGCGCAACGTATGAGTCACCAGGCGCGCTTCGATCCGCTCGAGCTGGAGGTGATGGCGCACTCGTTCGCAGCGGTAGCCGAGGAGATGGGGGCCGTGCTGGTTCGCGCAGCGCTGTCGCCGAACATTCGCGAGCGGCTCGACTGCTCCGCAGCGATCTTCGACGCGGAAGGAGGGATGGTAGCGCAGGCGGCTCACATCCCCGTGCACCTCGGTGCCATGCCGGATGCCGTGCGCGCTGTGCTCGAGCGGCATCCGGAGCCGGGCGACGTCTTCATACTGAACGATCCCTTCCGCGGCGGCTCGCACCTCCCCGATCTCACGCTGGTGGAGGCGATCGATTTCGGCGGCCGGATCACCGGCTTCGCCGCGGTGCGGGCGCACCATGCGGACGTGGGCGGGATGAGCCCCGGCAGCATGCCGCGCGGCGCCACCGAGCAGGTGCAGGAGGGGCTCGTGCTCCCGCCGGTGCGCCTCGCGCGCGGGGGAAAGGTGGACGAGGATATCCTCGGAATCATCCTCGCCAACGTGCGCACTCCGCTCGAGCGCTCGGGCGACCTGCGCGCGCAGATCAACGCGTGCGCCGTGGGCGCCGACGAGATCCGCGCGCTGATCGAGCGCGAAGGTGAAGCGCGCGTATGGGCCGCCGGTGCGGCGCTCATGGACTACAGCGAGCGGCGCGCGCTCGCTGCGATAGCGGCGCTCGGCGATCGCTCTGGGAGCGCGGCCGACGTGCTCGAGGGTGACGGCCTCACCGAGGAGATCGTGCACGTGCGAGTGGCGGTGAGCGTTCGTGGCGGGCGGCTCCGCTTGGACTTCACTGGCACCTCTTCGCAGCGCCGTGGCAACATCAACTGTCCGATCTCCGTTACCCGCGCAGCGGCCACGATGGTTCTGCGGTCGCTGCTCCCTGACGACGTGCCGACGAATGGCGGCGTGGCGCGCGCGATAGAGATCGCGGCGCCGCCCGGCTGCGCTGTGAACGCGCTCTGGCCCGCCGCGGTGGCAGCCGGGAACGTAGAAATGTCGCAGCGCCTCGCCGACGTGATGTTCGCCGCGCTGGACGACGCCGGGCTCGACGTCCCAGCTATGGGCCAGGGGACGATGAACAACATCACCTTCGGCGGCGAAGGGTGGACATTCTACGAGACCATCGGCGGCGGTCAGGGCGCCTCGTCACGCGGTGAGGGACCGAGCGCCGTCCACGTGGGAATGAGCAACACGCGCAACACGCCGATAGAATCACTCGAGTGGGCGTACCCGATCCGCATAGACGAGTACGCGATCCGTCGCGACAGCGGCGGCGCCGGCCTTCACCGCGGCGGTGACGGCGTCGTGCGCAGCTACCGCGTCCTCGAGCCGTGCACCGTGACCCTCTTGACCGAGCGCCGCCGCTTTGGTCCTCCCGGCTCCCGCGGCGGCCGCCCCGGCGCCCCCGGCCGCAACCTCCTCAACGGCCGCCCTCTCCCTGCGAAATGCCGGCTCGACCTGTGCGCCGGAGACGTAGTGACGATCGAGACGCCGGGGGGAGGGGGGTGGGGAGGGGGAGAGAGCAGAGAGCAGTGACTGCAAGGGTTCAGGAGGCAGGGTTCAGGTACTACAGGTACGAGGAAACAGGAAACAGGAAACAGGAAACAGGAACTGCCTCGGGGGTTAGGGCTGTATCGCCCGAGGCAGTTCCTGTTTCCTGTTTCCTTTTAGTTCCTGAACCCTGTGGTTCTGAACCCTCTAGCACTTCCTGCTTTCTGCTTTCTGCTCTCTGCTTTCTTTCCCCTCTCACTTCCTGAGCACCATCCCCTCTCTCGCGGCGATTATCTCGAAGGGAGGATTGGTGCGTCTCAGGCGCTCCACCTCGGCGTCGAGATCATCATCGGCGCGATCGGGGCTGTGGTGGAAGAGGACGAGACGCTCGACGTGGGCGTCGAGGGCGAGGGAGAGGGCGTCGTCGTAGCGCGAGTGGCCCCAGCCGCGGTGGGTCTCGTACTCGGCGGCGGTGAAGGTAGCATCGTGGACCAGGATCGCGGCATCGCGCGCAAAGGCGACGAGGCGCTCGTGCCAGTCGGCGGGGGAATCGTAGGCGGCGGGGGAGGCGAGCTCGTTGTCGGGGATGTAGACGAGGCGCGGAGAGGAGTCGCCGGGGGCGTAGAGCCGAAAACCGAGCGCGCCGCCGGGGTGGAGTACGGGGAGCATTTCGATCGTGTACGATGACGCGCTGTGCGCTCCATCCAGGGTGCGGAACTCCATCGTCGCTTCCACGTCATCGAACTTGACGGGGAAGACGCCCGCCGACATCTGGGCGCGCACGGCACGCTCGATGTCGTCGGCGGCGGTCGTACCGGTCCAGATGCGGAAGCGGTTGCCGCGCTCATAGAGGGGCGCGAAGAATGGGAGCCCCTGGATATGGTCCCAGTGCGCGTGGCTCAGGTATATGTCGCCGGACACGGGGGTGCCCGACGAGCGCTGGGCTAGCGCGTCGCCGAGCGCGCGGATCCCGGTGCCGGCATCGAGTATTACCAGCGCGTCATCGGGCGCGCGGACTTCCACGCACGGCGTGTTGCCGCCGTAGCGCACGGTGGAGGGGCCGGGCGACGGAATCGATCCCCGCGTGCCCCAGAAGGTGAAGGTGAATTCTCCAGGCATCTCGTCTCGCGCCGTCATGGCGCAAGGTGGCGCGGCCGACGCGATGGCGACAGAGAGGTCGTCACTCCCTGCGGGTGACCGCCGTCACACCCTGACCTGAGCGAGCCGCTCGAGGCCGCTCCGGTCGGCAATTGAGATCTGCCTGCGCTCCACCGTGATGAGGCCGCGCTCCTGGAAGTCGCGCATCGCGCGTGAGACCGTCTCGCGACTCGCACCGATCATCTGCGCGATGGTCTGGTGGGTGAGCCGCTTCTGAATCACCGGACCCTCGCTCTCGGCCGAGACATCGAGGAGGAGCCGCGCTATCCGACCGTCCACGTCCAGCAGCACGAGGTTGCCGATCTGTTCATCGGCGCGGCGCAACCGCTTGGACATCTCCACCAGCAGCGCCCACGCGACGGCGGGCGACTCGTACACTCGCCGCCTGAAATCCTCGCGGCGGAGGACGATGAGCTGGGAGTCCTCCATGGCTATCACATGCGCGGAGCGCGGCTGGCCGTCTATCAGCGACAGCTCGCCGAAGTGCTCGCTCACGCCGAGGATGCCGAGGATCACCTCGCGTCCGTCCTCGCCGATGAGCACGACCTTGACGCGGCCGCGGCGTACTATGAAGAGCGAATCGCCCGGGTCGTCCTCGAAGACGATGACACTCCCCTTGGGGTAGCTGCGCTCGCGGGTCATTTCCGCGAAGCGTTCTATCTCGGCGGCGTCCAGCCCGCTGAGCAGCGGAACGGTCGAGAGGAAGTGCGCGGTTTCCACGTGGATGGGGAGGTGAGGGTGAATGGATAGGGAGAAGCAGAAAGCAGAAAGCAGAAAGCAGAAAGCAGAAAGCAGGAAACAGGAAACAGGAAACAGGAAACGGGAAACGGGAAACGGGAAAAGCCGAGCGGGGAACGGAGGGCAGGGCCCGGCGCTTCGTGATAAGGTAATCTTCTGATCGGTGCCAGCCCCAACTTACGAACGGCGGAGGCGCGCTGTCAAACGCGCCAAGCTCTTGTCAGCTTGTCTTTTACCCCCTGAATCCGGTATATTTACAGGCTAACTCGAATTCGAGGCACCAGTGAAGAAAGATATCCATCCCACATACGCCACGGCCGTCGTGAAGTGTGCCTGTGGCAACACGTTCACCACCCGCTCCACGCAGGGTGAGATTCACACGGACATCTGCTCCAACTGCCACCCGTTCTACACGGGCAAGCAGAAGCTGGTGGACACCGCCGGCCGCGTGGAGCGCTTCCGGCAGAAGTACGGAACCGCGAGAGAGAGCTGAGTCTCCGCGATCGACTGGAAGAAGCACTTGCGCGCGCGGACGAGGTAGAGCGGGAGCTCGCCACGCCGCGCGCGACTCGTGACGCCCAGCGTCTGGCGGAGCTGGGCCGCGAGCACCGGCGTCTCGCGCCCGTGGTGGAGCTGGCGAATCGGCTCCGCAAGTACGAGAACGAGCTCTCGCAGGCGCGCGAGCTCGTGGACGTGGACGATCCGGAGCTTGCCGCGGAAGCGCGAGCCGAGGAGGAGCGTCTCACCGAGACCATAGAGTCGACCGAACGGGCACTCGAGCCGCTCCTCATCCCGCACGACCCGCTCGATGACCGCCCCGCCATTGTCGAGATCCGCGCCGGCACGGGCGGCGACGAAGCCGCGCTCTTCGCGGCCGAGCTTTTCCGCATGTACACCCGCTACTGCGAGCGGCAGGGGTGGCGCATAGAGCCCATCTCGCACTCCGACGGCGCCATCGGCGGCATCAAGGAAGTCATCTTCAAGGTGCGTGGCGAGGGCGCGTACGGTAAGTTGCGTTGGGAGTCCGGCGTGCATCGCGTGCAGCGCGTCCCCGTGACGGAGAATCAGGGGCGCATCCACACGTCGGCTGCCACAGTGGCCGTTCTCCCGGAGGCCGAGGAGGTGGATGTGAAGATCGAGGATAAAGACATCCGGATCGACGTCTTCCGTTCGTCGGGCCCCGGTGGCCAGAGCGTCAACACCACAGACTCGGCCGTGCGCATCACACACATCCCCACCGGGATCGTGGTGAGCCAGCAGGATCAGAAGTCGCAGCTTCAGAACAAGATCAAGGCGATGGAGGTGCTCCGCTCGCGCATCCTCGATCTCCGCATCGCCGAGCAGGAGGCCGAGCGCGCGCGGATGCGTCGGACGCAGGTGGGTACCGGCGATCGCTCCGCCAAGGTTCGCACGTACAACTTTCCGCAGAATCGTGTGACCGACCATCGCATCAACCTCACCCTCCACGAGCTGTCGCAGACGCTCGACGGAGAGCTGGACGAGCTGATAGACAGTCTGGCGCTCGCAGACGTGAGGGAGCGGCTGAATGGATGAGCACCAGGCCGGTGCTGCGCGTGAGAACGGAACGCCGGCGGCGCTTCCGGTGTCGGGCGCGACGAGCATTGCGGACGCCGACGAGCTCACTGTAGGTGCCGTCGTGCGTGAGCTCACCGAGCGGCTGGTCGCCGGCGGCGTGGAGGAGGCGGGAAGGGAAGCGCGCGACATCATCGCGGCGGTGATGGACATGCCGCGATTCTGGCCGAGCATGAACGCGAGCGAGTCGCTCGGTGCGGACGACATCGCACGTGCACGCAGCGCCGCTGCACGACGCGCGTCGGGCGCCCCCTTCGCGTACGCAGTGGGACGAGCCGCGTTCAGGCACCTCACGCTCGACGTGGACGAGCGCGTGCTGATCCCGAGGCAGGAGACGGAGCTTCTCGTGGAGGCAGTGCTCGAGTGCGCGCGGGAAGATGGAGGAGTGGCGGTCGACGTCGGCACCGGCTCCGGTGCGATAGCGCTGGCGCTCGCCATGGAAGGGAGCTTCGACCTCGTCATCGGCACCGACATCTCGCGCGGCGCCATCGCGGTGGCGAGCAGGAACGCGGAGCGGCTGGCGGCGGCGATGAACACGCCGCTCGAGTTCCGCGCTGGCTCGCTCCTCGCGCCGGTCCGCGATGTGCGAGCACGGGTCCTCGTTTCGAATCCGCCCTACATCGCGCATGATGAGGCGGCGGCGTTGCCGCGCTCGGTGCGCGACTGGGAACCCGTTGTCGCACTCTTCACGGGAGATGGGGGGATGGCGGCCACGGCCGAGATAATCCGCGGTGCGCCGACCATACTGGAGAGTGGCGGACTGTTGGCGCTCGAGGTCGATTCGAGACGAGCGGCCCTGGCGGCAGAGATGGCGCTGGCCGACGGCCACTACACCGACGTGACCGTGAGACTCGATCTCGCGGGACGAGAGAGAATCCTGTTAGCGAGGCGAGCGTAATGACTCAGCTGGAAGACAAGGCGAAGGAACTGGGCAGGATCATCGGGCAGAGCCCCGAGTACCAGGCGGTGAAGCGGGCGAACGACGCCCTCAACAACGATCGCGATGCGGTGACCGTGCTCCGGCAGATGGAAGAGCTGCGGCAGAACGCGCAGCGCATGATCGCGCGTGGCGAGCAGCCTACGCCGGAGATGGAGCAGCAGCTCGATGATCTGTTGGGGAAGGTGCAGGGGAATCCGCTCTACCAGGGCGTGGCCGTGGCACAGGAGAACTTCGACAAGGTCATGGTCGGCGTGAACGAGTGGATCCTCGAGGGGATCAGGAAGGGTTCATCCAGCCCGATCATCACGCTGGGGTGAGTATGACGCGCGGCCGTCTCATCGTATTCGAGGGTCCCGAGGGAGTGGGGAAGACCACTCAGCTCGGTCTGCTCGGAGAGTGGTTGGATGAGCGGGCGATCGCGCACGTTCGCGTACGCGAGCCGGGAGGCACCGCGCTCGGGAACGAGATTCGGCGGCTCCTCCTCGACCCGGCCAACGAGGTGGACGCGAGAGCGGAGGCGCTGCTCTTCATGGCATCGCGCGCCACTCTGGTGGATCGAGTGGTGGAGCCGGCCCTGGCGCGCGGCGCGCTCGTTCTGGCCGACCGCTTCTTCCTCTCGACGTACGCTTACCAGGTGGCTGGTCGTAGCCTTCCCGAGAGCGACATCCGCAGCACCAATCGCTTCGCGACGCGCGGGCTCGTTCCCGATCTCACGTTGCTCTTCTCGGCGCCTGCCGGCGAGCGCGGGCAGCGGCAGCAGCTGCGCGGTTCTTCGGACCGGATCGAGAGCGAAGGCGAGGAATTCCACAGCCGGGTGGCAGATGCTTTCGCGGGGTTTCTATCGCCCGAGTGGCAGAGCAGCCACCCCGAGTGCGGGCCGATCGTGGCCGTGGATGCCTGTGGCGCGCAGCAGGAGGTGCTCGAGCGCGTGATCGGCACGCTCGCTTCGCGCTGGCCCGACGTTTTCTCCGCGCTCGGAGCGTCGAGGCCATGAGCAAGCCGAGCTTCTCGAGAGGGATGAGGTGGTGATGCGCTCTCGCGCGGTGATCGCGGTTGCGGTGCTGGCCGGCGCGCTCGGCACTGGTGGCTGGCTCCTCCAGCGGGGGATCGAGCACGGGAGCCTCGGCTACATGGGTGCCAAGCTCTTCGACGATGTGCTCGTGCACGTCGCCAATCAGTACGTGGATTCCATCCCCATGGCGGAGCTGTACACCAGAGCGGCCGCGGGGATGGTGGACGAGCTGGGCGATCCGCACTCGGTGTATCTGACCGGTCGTCGGCTCGGCACGCTCACGGAGAGCACCACCGGGAACTACGCGGGGCTCGGGATCCAGATCGATGTGCGCAACGGCTGGATCACGATCATCTCGCCGCTGCCCGGAACTCCGGCGGAGCGAGCCGGGATCCAGCCGGGCGACCGGATCGTGGCGGTGAATGGAAAGTCCACCCAGGGGTACACGCCCGACGAGGCGCGCGAGACGCTGAGAGGCCCCGAGGGATCGAAAGTCTCGATCACGGTGGACAGGCCGGGCGTGGAAGCGCTGCTCTCATTCACGCTCCGGCGTGGGGAGATCCACGTCGCCTCGGTGCGGCATCCCACGATTCTCGCGGGCGACGTGGGGTACGTGGACCTCACGATCTTCAGCGAGTCGAGCGACAGCGAGCTGCGCGCGGCGGTGGACAGTCTGCGACGACAGGGGATGAAGACGCTGATCTTCGATCTGCGCTCGAATCCGGGCGGGCTGCTGGAGCAGGGCGTCGCGATATCCGATCTTTTCCTCGACCAGGGTGAGAAGATCGTGTCGATGCGCGGTCGTGCGCCGGGCACCGATCACGACTTCACCGATGAGGCGCGCGAGCTCTGGCCCGACCTGCGACTCATCACGCTGGTGGATGGCCACTCCGCGAGCGCGGCGGAGATCGTGGCCGGCGCGCTCCAGGACCACGACCGCTCGGTGATCGTGGGTTCCACCACCTACGGGAAGGGGAGCGCGCAGTCGGTCTTCAAGCTCGGCGACGCTGCGGGAGCGCTCAAGCTGACCACCGCGCGCTGGTACACACCGTCGGGGCGAAGCATCCAGAAGCCGCTCGCAGATACGACGGAGGATGATGGCGCGGCCGAGCCGGATACACTCGCCGAGAAGCCACTCTCGAAGCGCGAGGGGTACAGGACCGACAGCGGCCGTATCGTGTACGGCGGCGGTGGTATCACCCCGGACCTCATCGTCGCCAACGTGGACTCGGCGAGCGCGATGCTCTCGCTCTGGCGGCAGGTGGGGCAGGACATTCCCGCGTTCCGCGACGCGCTCACCAAGTACGCGCTCTCTGTGAAGGCGAGGGGAACGGTGACGTCGCGCGACTTCGACGTCACGCCTCAGATGCGTCAGGAATTCTGGAGGCTGGCGCATTCGCAGGGCGTGTCCATGGACGAGGCGCAGCAGGACAGCACCGTGCGCGCAGTGGACGATCTCCTCGGCTTCGAGATCGCGCGCTTCGTCTTCGGCAGCGAGGCGGCCTTCCAGCGGCAGGTGAAGGACGACCGGGTGATCGCGGCTGCCATGGAGCTGGCGAATGGCGCCCGGTCGGAGGAGGAGCTCCTCGCGCGCGCGGCGGAGCGACGGGCAGCCAGGCGCGAGGACGTCCCAGCCAGGTGAGGTACGAGCCCATCTTCGTGATGGGTGCGGGCCGGGCGGGAGTTGGACTCGCCCGGGCGTTTCGCGCGGCCGGCGTGGAGGTGGCGGGGGTGCATGGCCGTCACGAGGCGGGCGGCCCCGACGGCGTGAGCGTGGGAGCGCTCCCCGCCTCGCTCGCGCGGTCGATAGTGATTCTGATAACCGTGCGCGACTCGCAGCTGGACGAAGCGCTGCGAGAGCTCCTGGCGGCCAAGCTCGCGCCGGGCGCGGTGGTGCTGCACGCCAGCGGCAGCGCCGAGCCGGGGATGCTGGAGGAGGTGCGCCGGGCGGGGCACCCAGCAGGGACCTTCCATCCGCTCGTCCCGCTCGCCGACCCCTCGCGCGCGGCCGAGGCGCTGGCTGGCGCGTACATCGGGATGGACGGCGATAGCGAGGCGAAGGAAGTGTCCCGCGCTCTGGCCGGCAGGCTAGGTGCCAGGACGATGGAGATCCCGGCCGGCGAGAAGGCGCGCTACCACGCGGCGGCGGTGATCGTTTCCAACTTTCCCGCGGTCCTGCTGAGGTTGGGCGAGCGGGTACTGCGCGAGGCGGGGATTTCGCGTGGCGAGGCCGCGGGCGCGGCACGGGCGCTGCTGCGGGTGGCGGCTGGCAATATCGAGAGCGGCGACGCTGCACGGGTTCTCACGGGTCCCATCGTGCGCGGCGATGCCGTCACGGTGCGGAGCCACGTGCGGGCGTTGGCGTCGGACCCCGAGGCGCTGGCGGTGTACCGGGCGCTCTCGGTTGCGGCGCTGGAGCTGGCGCGGGAATCGGGTACGGCATCGTCGCAGTTGGACGAGGTGCGTGCCGCGTTAGGTTGCTGAGGTACCTGAGCAACATGCAATCCCGCTCGGCCATCAGCAGCCTACTCTGTTAAAGCACATTATCACTATCGGCTTAATTGTAACACGTACAAGGAGTTACCCAAAATATTATTTCTGGCTACTGACCTCGACGGAACATTCCTCGGCGGACGCCAAGCCGACCGCCTCGCACTCTACCGCCTCCTCCGTGACAGCCCGGAGATCCGACTCACCTTCGTGACCGGGCGCGGTGTGGAAACCGTTTTCCCGCTGCTCAGCGATCCGCTAATCCCCGACCCGGAATTCATAGTCGCGGATGTCGGTGCCACGGTCGTACACGGCGACGGTCTGCACCCTGTGCAGCCGGTACAGTGGGAGATCGACCAGCGCTGGATCGGCGCGGAGCCGGTGACGCGCGCGCTGAGCGGGCTCGCCGGCGTGGAGCGCCAGCGCGTGCCGCAGGAGCGGCGCTGCTCCTTCTTACTCGACGATCCGGCGCTCATGGACGAGGTACGCCGGCGGCTCGCCCACCTCGAGTGCGACGTGCTCTTCTCGGCGGGGCGCTACCTCGACGTCCTTCCAAGGGGCGTCTCCAAGGGCAGCACGCTGCGCCGGCTCGCGGAGCATCTGCACGTCGAGCCCGATGAGGTGCTGGTAGCCGGCGACACGCTCAACGACGAGTCGCTCTTCGCCGAGGGCTTTCGTGGGGTGGTGGTGGGGCACGCCGAGCCCGCGCTGCGCGAGGCGACGGCAGGGCTTCCCGCGGTTCTCCATTCCGATTCGCCGGGAGCGGGCGGAATCCTGGAAGCGGTTCGTGCCCTCGACGGCGAGCCATTCGCCGTTCCCGGAGTGGATACTGTTTCGGGTGATGCGCAGCTTGTGGTGGTCTACCACCGGCTCCCGTTCGACGAGCGGGTGGTTGGCGGCAGAACCGTCCGGCGCCGGCACGGAAGCCCCAACGGGATAATCCCGACCCTTCTGGGATGCTTCGAGGACGGCCGCCAGGGGTCGTGGGTGGCCTGGTCGATAGACCGGAAGGGTGTGAAGGCGGCCCCCTCGCACGAGCTCGTGGACGAGCAGCGCTACCCCAACCTGGTGGCCGCGCGTGTGCCGTTGAGCGACGAGGATGTGCAGCGCTTCTACAAGCGCTTCTCGAAGGAGGCCTTCTGGCCGGTGATCTTCTCCTTCGTGGATCGGGCTCGATTCTCCTCGGCCGACTGGGAGCACTACCTGGAGATCAACCGGATCTTCGCCGAGCGCGCCGCGGCCGAGGCGGACGACGGAGCGCTCGTCTGGATCCACGACTACAACCTCTGGATGGTGCCGGCGTATCTGCGCCAGCTACGGCCGGACCTCAGGATCGGCTTCTTCCACCACACTTCCTTCCCTCCGGCCGACGTGTTCAACGTCATTCCGTGGGCGGGCCAGGTTGCGGGGAGCCTCGCGCAGTGCGACTACGTGGGATTCCACATACCGCGCTACGTGGCCAACTTCGTAGACGTGCTGCAGTCGCACGTGCCGGTGAAGGTTCGGGAGACCGTCCCGTGTGCTCCTCGCTTCAGGGTGCACGGGATGGCGCTCGCGCTCACGGAGATGCCCACGCGGGTGCGCGCCGGCGGGAGGGAAGTGGGGATGGGCGCTCACCCGGTGGGCGTGAACGCGCGCGCCATCCGCGACATCCTGGAGGGACCCGAAACGCGGCAGCAGTTGGAACGGATACGCGAGCGCTTCTCGGGGACGAAGCTCGTGCTGTCGGTGGAGCGTCTCGACTACGTGAAGGGACCGCTCCAGAAGCTCGAGGCGTTCGAGGCGCTGCTGGACGCGCACGAAGAGCTGCGCGGTGCCGTGACGCTGGTGATGGTCACCACGCCGCCCGCGCCGGGAATGGAGGTCTACGACGAGATCCGCGGCGCCGTGGATGCCGTGGTCGGACGGATCAACGGCCGCTTCGGCACCCTCGAGTGGGCCCCGGTTCACTACCTCTTCCGCAGTCTCCCCTTCGAGGACGTCGTCACCTACAGCGCGGCAGCCGACGTGGCGTGGATCACGCCGCTACGCGATGGGCTGAACCTGGTCGCGAAGGAGTACGTGGTTGCGCAGACGGCGGTGGAAGGCGCGGGAGTGCTGCTATTGTCGGAGTTCGCCGGCGCGGCCGCCGAGCTGCAGGGCGCCCTGCTCACCAACCCTTACGATATCGAGGGCCTGAGCGACGGCTTGTACCGGGCTCTGAACCTTCCCGAGGAGGAGCGGCGCCAGCGCCTGGTGCGGCTCTCGCGCGTGGTGGAGCGGCACGACGTGACCGCATGGAGCCGCGACTTCCTGCGAGCGCTCTCCACGAGCAGGGAGAGGCGCGCGGCGAGGTGAGGCGAGATCGCCGGACGGCGGGGAGGCTGCCGTCCGGGTCCTGGTCCGGCGCTCACTGATCGATGACCCTCACTCCCTTCGGGGGCACGAAGGCGAAGACGCCCGCATCGAGTGTGGCGTTCGGTTTAATCGACGTGATCGTGATGCGGCGCGTCAGTCCGTTGGCGTCGGTAGTCTCGAACTGCCGGATCAACGCGTCGTCGTCATCGATCCACACTGTCGCCTTCTTGAAGGGGATCGTCGAATCGATCGACACCAGCTTCACCGCGTGCGTCGCGTGCCTCGCGATGGTCGCGGTTCCCCCGTCGGACATCTCGTAGCGTTGCTCCGGCGAATCGAGGAACCACGATGTGACATCGGGCACATTGGCGCGGCCGTTCTCTCCGACGTGCGCTCTGATCACCTGCCCCGGATTGGTGCTGGGAAGGTAGAGCCACACGACCTTCCCATCCGCCACGATGCGATCGCCAGCCGGGTCGGAGAACTCGATCGAGAGCCGCCCCGGGATGCGCTGCTGCATCTCGCCGTGCGACTCCACGTCGCTCCCCGTCAGCGGATTGGTGACCGTCTGCGTGAAGCTCGCGCGGATGGTCTTTATGCTTGCATACGCCTTCACCGCCCGCTGCACCGTCGCCTCGGGCGATTGAGCGGAGAGGGAGGTGGCCAGCATCGCTGCGCTGGCGAGCATGAGTGCTTTGACGCGCATCCGAGTGGTGGTGAGTGGTGTCCTGGAGAAAGCAGAAAGCAGAGAGCAGAAAGCAGGAACTGCTCGTAATTCGAGATCTCGCCCTCTGGAGATTTTCACTGCTTTCTGCTCTCTGCTTTCTGCTTTCTTTCTTTCCTCCCTTCCTACCCCTCGACTCCCACCATGGTCCCCGTCCCCGGCGCGGGCGTCAGGGTGCGGCCGATGGCGGAGGAGATGGAGCGGAGCTCGCTCACCAGTTGCTCGAACTGTGCCGGATAGAGCGACTGGGCGCCGTCGGAGAGGGCACGCTCCGGGTTGGGATGGACTTCCACCAGGATGCCGTGCGCACCGGCGGCGACGGCGGCGCGGGCCATCGGGATCACCATGTCGCGCACGCCGGTGCCGTGGCTTGGGTCGGCCACTATCGGAAGGTGCGAGAGACCCTGCACCACCGGGATGGCCGTGAGGTCGAACATGTTGCGCACGGCGGTGTCGAAGGTGCGCACACCGCGCTCGCAGAGGATGACGTTCGGGTTGCCGCCGGCGAGGATGTACTCCGCGCTCAGAAGCAGCTCGCTGATCGTCGCGGCCGGACCGCGCTTCAGGAGGACGGGCTTCCCGAGTCGCGCCACGAACTTGAGGAGCGAGTAGTTCTGCATGTTCCGCGCGCCGATCTGGATGCAGTCGCCGTACTCGGCAACCAGGTCCGCACCTTCCTCGTCCATCGCTTCCGTGACCACCGCGAGGCCGGTCTCGCGACGCGCGGTCGCGAGCATCTTGAGTCCTTCCTTGCCGAGACCCTGGAACGAATACGGCGAGCTGCGCGGCTTGAATGCGCCGCCACGAAGGCACGACGCTCCGGCATCGCGCACCATGCGTGCCGTCTTCACGATCTGCTCCTCCGACTCCACCGAGCAGGGACCGGCCATCACCACCACCTCGTCACCGCCCACGCTCACGCCCGGCGCGAGCTGGACGATGGTGTTCTCCGGCTTCCACTCGCGCGAGACCTGCTTGTACGGCTGAGTGACGTGGATCACCTGCGCGACCCCCGCGAGCCCTTCGATGCGAGAAGAGTCCACGCGGCCGTCGTTGCCGACGAGACCTACGGCGGTCCTCTGCGCGCCCGGCATGGGACGGGCCTCGTAGCCCATCTCCTCGATCGTCCGCACGACGGCATCTACTTCCGCTTGCGAAGCGCCGTGCTTCATCACCACGAGCATCAGATGTCCTCTAGTTCGATTGCCCAGCCATCGGTCGCGAGAGCGACCGGGCCGTGATAGCGCTCGCCAATGACAGCGCGGATGTCCACGCGCTCGACGGGCGGATAGAAGTGCGTCAGCACGAGCGTGCCCGGCTCCGCTGTCGCGGCCAGCTCGGCGCATCGTGAGGGAGACAGATGCGTGGGGATGGCCATGTCGTCGGGGAGCGAACACTCGGCGAGGAGGAGATCGCATCCGCGAGCCCACTCACCGAGCGCGGCCGACGGACCGGTATCGCCGGTGTAGACCAATCGGCGCGCGCCGCACCGAACTGAATATGCAATGCTTTCCTCGGTGTGGGGAACCTCCCTCGCCGCGAGAACCACACCGTCCGCAAGCTCAATCTCACTCCCCGATGTGATCTCGCTCACCGAGAACGGATAGCCCGGCGACGCCACGGTGCTCCCGAACAGCTCACCCATCCTCTCTACCAGCGTCCGCGTCCCTGGCGGTCCGATCAGCTCGATCGGCGCCTCGCGCGGCGGCAGCGTCCCCCACCTCCACGCGACGAGCAGCGTGGGGATGTCGCTCACGTGATCCGCATCGAAGTGCGTCACCGCCACGTGCGTGATCCCCACCCAGTCCACGCCGAGCGTCGCCATCCGATGCACGACTCCGCTCCCGCAATCCATCAGCAGCCGCACCCCACCCGCCTCCACCAGATGCCCCGCGTTCACCCTGTCCTTCGCCGGAGCCGCCGTGCCGGTGCCGATGGTTGTCAGGAGCATGAAGGTGCGTAAAGAAGAGAAAGCAGACAGCAGGAAGCAGTGAACTACCTCGGGGTTGAGGGCCCTACCCCCACGCGCCGTTACTGCTTTCTGCTTTCTGCTTTCTGCTTTCCCCCGATTCATCCACCGCCGGCCCCTTCATCCGCACACTCACGAATGACGAGACACCCGGCTCCTGCATCGTGACGCCGTAGACGGCATCGGCGGCTTCGGTGGTGGTGCGGGGGTTGTGGGTGATGACGATGAACTGTGTGTTCGTCTTGAACTGGTTCAGCATCCGCACGAAGCGGCCGACGTTCTGGTCGTCGAGAGGGGCGTCCACCTCGTCGAGGAGACAGAAGGGGCTCGGCTTCGTGAGGAAGATTCCGAAGAGCAGCGACAGTGCGACGAGCGCGCGCTCGCCGCTGGATAGGAGGTGGATGCGCTGTGTGCGCTTACCACGCGGCGACGCGTGGATCTCTATGTCGCAATCGAGCGGCGTCTCGGGATTGGCGAGGCGGATGTCGCATTCGCCGCCGCCGAAGAGCGTCATGAAGATGTGGCGGAAGTTGTCGCGCACCTGGTTGAAGGTGGCGAGGAAGAGCTCGCGCGCCGTGATGTCTATCTCCCTGATCGCCTGCTGCAGCTTGTCGCGTGCTTCGGCCAGGTCGCTCCGTTGACCGGTGAGGAACTCGAGACGCTTGGTCTCCTCCTCGTGCTCCTCGATCGCGAGCGGATTCACCGGACCGATGGACTCCAGGCTCTCGCGCAACGTCGCCAGCTCGCTGCGAAGCTCATCGTCGGAGAGCTCCACGTGCACCACTTCGGCGAGCATCTCGTCGAGTGGACGGCGCCACTCCGCCTCCAGTCGCTCACGGATGGCCGTGCGCCGCCCCGACAGCTCGGTGTAGCGCAGCTCCGCGTGGTGCAGCGACTCCGCCAGCCGGTTTCCGTCTCGATGCGACTCATCGAGAGTCCGGTCGGCTTCCTCGAGCGCGGCGTCGGTGGCGAGCACCGATCCCTCCGCCTCGCTCAGGCGCTGATCGCGCTCCGCGAGCGCCGCGCTCCTGCTCTCCAAGTCACCACGCCACTCGGCCATCCGCGCGGTAAGAACGCTGTCGGCCTGGTCGATGTCGGTGAGCTCCGCGACGAGCGAGTCGATGCGCGTGAGAGCGTTGGCCACTTCGGCCTCGAGCCGGCGCTCGTGATCGGCCGCGGCCTGCACGCGCGCCTGCGCCTGTGCTTCTTCCACCTGTGCGTGCGTGCGCGCCTCGCGCGCCGCTTCCTGGGCGTGCTCCAGCTCCGCCAGGCGACCGCCCAGCGCTTCGCGCTCCGACTCCGCAGTGGAGAGCGAATCGGCCAGCGATGCGTGAGTGTCCTCGAGCGAAGCGATGCGCTGCGAGAGCTCGTCGCGTCGCGTCGAGAGCCGCTCGGCGAGCGCGTCGGCGTTGGCCATCTCGCGTTCTACACGCTGCGCTCGGCGCTCGCTCTCTTCGTGCATGGTGATCGCCTCGCGGCGCGCCTGCTGCGCCGCGGATGCGTCCTCGGTGGCGGCCGCCAGCCGCGTCTCGGCATCGCCGAGCGCCACGCGTGCAGCTTCGGCCGCCCGCTCGGCGGCGAGACGCGCCTCGCGCGCGGACAGCGACTCTTCGCGGATCGCCTGCAGCTCGGCGCGTCTGCGCAGCGGGCCAGGGCCCTCGGCAGTGCCCGGAAGCCATACGGCACCACGCGCGTCCACGAACGCGCTGCCATCATCGAGCGAATGAACCTGCCCGAGGAGCTCGATCACCCACCCGCGTGCGGGCTCCGCCGCCTCTACCAGCTCGGCGAGCGCGCCGGCATTCACACCGTCAGCGGTTGCCTGCCGTGCATCGAGCGGAAGGAGGAGGAGCGGGCCAGGATCGGCTTCGGCGTGCCAGGCACCGATCGCATCGGCGGCGGCGCGGTCGCGCACCACCACCGCGTGCACGGTAGCGCCGAGGAACTTCTCGACGATCGTCGCCGGCGCGGCGCCAGCGGAAATGAAGTCGGAGAGCGGGCCGAGCACCGCGCCGTCCCCGAAGCGCTCGCGCTCCTCGAGGAGTCGCGCGGCCGCCGGCGCGAGTCCTACGCGCTCGCGCTCGAACGACTCCAGCGCGCGCGCCTTCACCTCCAGCGACGTGAGTCGCTCGTCGGCGCCGAGCAGCTCCTTCCTGGCGCTCACGTCGCTCGCGCGCGCCTCTTCGGCCGCTGCCTTGCACGCGGCCAGCGATTCGGAAGCATGCTCGGCGCGCGCGGCGCACTCCTCGCGCGAGCTGCGTGCGAGCGCGAGCTCGCTGCGTGCTGTCTCGAGCGATGACGAGATGTGCTCCCGCTCCGCGCTCAGCGAATCCATCCGCTCGCCCAGCTCGCCGAGCTCTCGCTCGGCGCTCTGGCCGTCGAGCTGGGCGCGGCCAAGCTGTTCGCGCAGCTCGCGGATGCGGCGCTCGAGCTGCTCGAGCTCCGCACGCGCCGTCGCGAGTGCCCGACGCGCTTCGTTTTCCGCTTCCAGCCTTTCGGCCAGCCGTGCGCGCGCGGCTTCGAGCTCCGCCGCGACTCGCTCGCGCTCGGTGCGCGCGATCTCGCCCTCGCGCGCAAGCTGGCTGCCGAGCTCCTCGCCGACGCGCCGCTCTTCCTCCGCGCGTTGCCGCCTCGCGCTCGCGCTCCGCTGACGCTCCTCAGCCACGCGCAGCTCGCTCTCGAGCCGCATGACCTCCTCGCGCTGCGCGCTCACCATGCGCGAGAGCTCCGTCCGCTCCATCTCGGCCGCTACGCGCGCGGCGTGCGCTTCCTCGCGGGCGACCTGTGCGGCGCGCACGCGCTCCTCCGCGGCGGGGAGCCCCTCGCGCAATTCGACGAGTTTCGACTCGAGCTGCACCAGCTCGTCGCTCCACGCCGCCATCTCGCGCGAGGCGAGCGTGAGCTCGACGTCGAAGCGCCGGCTGCGCAGCTCGGTGTAGCGCTCCGCGCGCTTCCGCTGCCGCGACAGCGACCGGACCTGGCTCTGCACTTCGGCGAGAAGATCATCGAGGCGCGAGAGATCCACCGTGGTCTCCTCGAGGCGCCGCTCCGTGGTGCGCCGGCGATCGCGGTAGAGCCCCACGCCCGCGGCTTCCTCGAAGAGCTCGCGACGGTCGTCGGGGCGGTCCGAGAGGAGCGCGTCCACCATCTTCGACTCGATCACCACGCCGGAGTCGGCGCCGAGGCCCGTGCCGCGCACCATGTCGTGGATGTCGCGCAGCCGGCAGGGCGAACCGTTCAGCAGGTAGGTGCTCTCGCCCGAGCGCGAGAGCCGGCGAGTGATCACAACCTCACGGAAGGGCACCGCCAGCGCGCCGTCGTCGTTTTCGAAGTGGAGCGACACCTCGGCCACGTTCACCGGGCGACGCGCGGATGAGCCCTGGAAGATCACCTCCTCCATCTTGGCACCGCGCAACGCGCGCGCGCGCTGCTCGCCCAGCACCCAGCGCACCGCGTCGGACACGTTCGACTTGCCGCAGCCGTTCGGACCAACGATGGCGGTGACCCCGGGCTCGAATACCAGCTGCGTTTGATCCGCGAACGACTTGAAACCGTGCAGCTCCAGCCTGGTGAGTCTCACTGGGCCGGTCTCCCGGCTCGCTGCACGATGCGCGGCGCCGCGCCATCCACGTCGAGCTCCTTCATCAGCATCTCGGCTTCGGCGGCGGTGCGGAAGGCGCCCGCGTAGATGTTCACCGTGCCGTCGGGCTGGATGAGCGAGTACACCGGCATCCCCTTCACCTGGTATGCGTCGAGCTGCGAACGCGCTTCATCTGCGCTCAGTCCGGAGCGAACGAGGACGGCGAAGGGTGCGTCGATCACGTGGCCTTGTCCGCTGGCGAGTACGCGCTGCCGTCGCAGCGAGCGGAGGAGGGAGTTGGCATCGCCACGGTCGTGGAAGGCGCCTGCTATCACCAGGAATACCTGTCTGCGGAGATTCGGGTCGTAGAAGGGTGCGTACGTGCTGGCCGGGATGCCGCGCGCGGACTCCTGCGCGATGCGCGTGATCGCCGCGGTCACGTCGTTGTACTGGGCGAGCGCGACGCCGTAGGGCACGGTGGCGCTGGAATCCACCGCGTAAACGGCAGAGCTGTCGGGTGATGCCGCGGTGGCGGGGGCGACCGAGTCGGCGGTGGCGGAAGCGGTGGAGTCGCGACGCGCCGTCGCGGTCGAGTCGCCGCTACTACCAGCGTCGGCCGGGGTGCGCTCCGACTGGCCATCCACCACCGCGCCCGCGCTCGTGACCGAGCTGGTGACGGGGTCGGTCCCCAGCGAGCTCTGGACGGCCCACCATCCGAGCGCGACCACGGCAAGCACGGTGGCCGCAATGGCCACCCAGAAAGGGGCACGGGTGGGAGTGGCGGCGCGCGCCGAAGATCGTGCGAGCGGCTTCACGGCCGTGCCGCGCGCCTCGTCTCTGTGTGCGTGCGCGAGCACCGGCACGCCGGCGGGTGCCGCGGAATCGTCCACCACCACCGCGCCGTCGAAGAGCGGAGCGATTCGGTCTATCCCACGGGCATCTTCGGGCGCGATCACCAGGAGCAGTGCACCGGCCTCGCGGATGCTCGACACCAGTCGCGGCCAGCTGTCGCTCGCGAAGAGCTCCTCTCTGTCGAAAGGCGCCGCACCGCTCGGGATGACGAAGAGATTCCCGGCACGGTCTACAGATGTGGCGACTTTCCCCAGCGAGACTCCGTACTGCAGCAGGTCCACCAGTCCGTGCGTTACGCCACCCGGGAGGAGCTTCTCGATTGGCGCGAGCTCGCCCACTGCGTCCACGACGACCGCCCTGCGCCGGCGCGCCTGAATCCGCCCGATGGCGAGTGCCAGGCGCGCGGCCGAGCGCGAGTCGGAATCGAATATCAGTACAGCGGAGCGCTCCGCGAGATCGTGCGCGATGCGCTCGCCCTCATCCTCCCAGCTGCGCCGGGGGGATGGCTCGATGTGGACAGCCACTCAGGGTGCTCCCTCGTAGATCCAGTACGGTTTCCCGGTGGCGCGCGCCGCGCGCTCGGCATCCTCGCGGGTGGGGAAGGGGCCCATCACGACGCGGTAGATGGTGACGCCGGCGCGCTCGGTCGTGATGACTCTGGCCTTCGAAGATCCGCTGCTCTTTATCTCACTCGCCGCGTCGCGCGCGGCGTCGCCGGAGCGAACGGCTGCGAATTGCACGGTGAAGCCCGACGCGCGCGACGCGTTTCCACCCGCGGGCGCGTTCGATCCCGTGCTCCGGTCAGGATTCTGCCCGGGCCGCGCTCGGTTGCTGTCGCGCCCCGCGAGCGAGCCCTCGGAAACGGCGCTCCCCGTGTCCTCGCTCCAGTCGGGGACGTCCACCGCGGTGTCGTAGCCGAAGGTCACCGGCTCGTCGAGCCCGGGTGAGCGGGGACGGAAACCGTTCCATGCGACGAAGAGCCAGGAGTCTTTGCCTCCCTTCTCGACCGTGTTCACGCCGGCGAGCGAGCTGCCGTTCACCAGACGCACGTCGTTCCCCTCGAGCAGCGCGATGCTCCCATCTGGTGTGACGGTGGGGAGATCTTCTCGCCACTTCGTCTCGACGGTGCCGAGGAGCTTGTCGGTGCCCACGGCGAACACCCACGCGGAATCACCCTCCGCCGCGCGGGCGAGAACGTAGCGCCCCATGGGATCCATGCGGAGCGCACCGATCTCCCCGGGCGCACGCAGCTGCGCTTCGGTTCGATGCGTGTAGCGGTCGAAGATGATGATCTGCCCGGCTGAGTCTGTGGCTACATAAAGCCGGTCGCCGCTGGGAGTCGTGGCGAGCGCCACCACCGGTCGATCGAGACGCACGCTCGGGACGGGTTCCATGTCGCGTGTGCGGAGTCCTACCAGACCCGAGTCCACGGTGAAGTAGATGCGGTCGCCGAGCTGCGTGCCGAACACGCGCCCCACGCGCGGGAGGACGGCGCTGTCAGCGACGCTCTTGTCGGGCGGGTGGATCTTCCAGAGGATGCTTCCGTCGCCGTGGTCCGCGAGGATGAGCAACGATCCGTCCGGCTCGGGCACGACCTCGCGCGCCGGATAGGACGGCTCGAACGTCCAGCTCCCGGCCGGGGTGAGCCGCACCACGTTCCCCGAATCGCTTATGCCGTAGATCGCGGAGCCGTCATCGGAGGCGAGGTCGGTGAGCTTGGGCTTGGCGTCGCGGCTCACGTGACCCATGCGGAGGTCCACGCGCACGGGCGCCCCCTTCGTGTCCACTGCGGCTACCGAGCCCAGGTCGCCGTCGAAGCCAAGGACGCGAGCTATCCCCGGCGCCTTGGCGTCGGACTTCCAGACGACGGAATCGAGTCGGGGGTAGGCGAAAGCCCGTACCTGACCACCGTCGCGCGGGAAGCGCAAAACGATCTGGTCTGGGCCGCGCATGGAGCTGGCGGACGACGCCTCGGACACGGCGGGAGTGGCGGCGCGGTCGGACTTCCCGCAGGCCACCAGCATCAGCGCCAACGCAATCAACGGCTTTCGCACGGGCGAAAACTACCGGAGCGAGGGTACAGACTCAAGGAGCGCGTAGGGGAGCCGCGGGAGCGCGCGTAAGAGCGAGCATGCCGCGTTGGCGGTTCTGCCGCCACGGCACGCGCCTTAGCGCGGGGTCGAGCGCGCGGCTGAATGCGCGGGTCCTCGGGCGCCGACGTCGTGGTCAGTCCGGGATGCTCCCGGCCGCAACGCTCGCCAGCTCGTTCAGGTCCTCTTCAGTCAGCCGGAGCGACGCGGCGGCGACGTTCTCCTCGAGATGAGCCACGCGAGACGTGCCGGGAATGGGAAGCATTACTGGCGATCGTGCGAGGAGCCACGCTATCGCCACCTGCATCGGCGTGGCGTGGTGGCGCTCGGCCACGCGCGCGACCGCGCTCTCGTCGCCGATTTTCCCCGCCGAGAGCGGCGCCCAGGGGAGGAAGGCGATTCCCTCGTGCTCACAGTGATCGAGGACCCAGCCCCAGTGCTGGTCCTCGAGGTTGTAGCGGTTCTGCACGGACGCAATCGGCACCACGCGGCGCGCGCGCTCGATCTGCTCCACGTTCACTTCCGACAGCCCGACGTGGCGCGCGAGACCGTCGTCCAGGAACTCCCGCAGCGCGGTAAACTGCTCGCTCTCCGGGATCTCGGGATCGATCCGATGGAGCTGGTAGAGATCCACCCGGTCCAGCCGCAGCCGGCGGAGACTCCCCTCGAGCTCGCGTCTCAGATAGTCGGGATCGCCCTTGGGGCGCCACTGACCGGGCCCAGAGCGCTCGAGCCCGCCCTTGGTAGCGATCACCAGCCCGTCGGGATACGGGAAGAGCGCCTCGCAGATCAGATCCTCCGAGACGTGCGGCCCGTACGAATTGGCCGTGTCGATGAAGTCGACACCCAGGTCGACTGCGCGGACGAGCACGCGAAGCGCCTCGTCGCGATCGGCAGGCGGACCCCAGATCCCGATGCCCGTGAGGCGCATCGCGCCGAAGCCCAGGCGGTTGACCGTGAGGTCACCACCAATGGTTACTTTGCCGGAAGCGCCAGCACGTGGCGTCCCAGTGCCGCTCTCTTGCCGTGTTTTCATTTTTCATCAAACCTCCGCCGCCATATGGCGCAAGCATCGCGCCCCCGTCTACCGGTGCGGAGTAGTGATGGAGGAAGAGCGAGCTGGTGCGGGCCGATCAGAATGGCGGATACAGCGTGAATTGCCAGAAGCCCTTCTTGCTCGGCGCGTCGTGCGGGATCGCGTAGTCCCAGCGCAGTACCACGTAGTTGAAGAGGTTCACGCGGATCCCGAAGCCGTGGCTCGTGAGGAGGCCGCGCGTCGTGGATGGATCGTCCACGCGCCGCCTGTGCAGCGAGACGTTCTGGCCGCTGAACCACGCTGTGGCCGCGTCGTAGAATACCGCGCCCTCGATGGACGGAATCGGCACCACGCCGCCGATGCTGCCGCCCCTTATGAGCGGGAAGCGCAGCTCCGCGCTCGCGTACATCAGGCTGCTCCCCTGCAGCGGCGAGCAGCGGTAGGCGCGCGTTACCGAAGTCACGGGGCAACTTCTCTCGTCCGAGAGGAAGGTGTGGCTATCGTAGCCGCGCAGCATGTCGCCCCAGCCGAGGTATTGCCGCGTGGAGTCCGCGTCACGGCCCGTGGAGATGTTGGCCGTGAAGCGCGTGGCTACCGTGAGGTAGTTGAAGAGAATCGGATCGTAGCGCCGGTAGTCGGCGAGGTAGCTCACCCAGTGGTAGCTCCCCACGGCTGGCTGCAGCTGCAGCCGGTAGCGCCGCCCGGAGATCGGCGCCGTCACTCCCCAGAGGACGTTATCCGAGACGTAGGCGATGGATGGCTGGATGAAGTTCACGCTGTGCGACCGCACCTTCTGGCGCTCGTACGGTGTGATCTGCACACCCACTCCGTCGATCGTGCGCGTGTAGATCAGATCGGTGCGGTCCATGTTCGTGAGCCGCGCGGCGACCTCCACCCGGCTGAAGCGGTCGAAGGGGTAGATGCCGACGCCGAAACCCTGGCGCACGATGTAGCGCGTGATGACTTGCGTCTCCTCGAATCCCTCGGGGATCTCGGAGTAGTATGGGTTCTCTCCGAAGTAGTACGGCGTCTGGAAGAGTCCCGTGGAGTACTGCAGCCGGTGAGAGAGATTCGTGTAGCCAGCGAATAACTGGGCTTCCTGGATTCTCCCGTTGACCGCGCCCGCGAACGCGAGCTGGTGGTTCCCCACCATGTCGCTGAGCACGATCGCCGTACCTCCGAAAACGCCACTCCCGAAATTGTCGCGCGCGTAGCCTACGGTGGGACGTGCCACGTAATCGGGCGCGAGGTGCATCCGGTAGTCGTAGCGCTCGAAGTGCGTGGTATCGGGGAGCTCGAGATCGCCGCTGTCGAGGAGAGCGGCCACACTCAGCTCGGTGCGTCCTCCCTCGGACTGGTATGGGTGGTCGTCCGATGGGCGGAATCCGGCCGGCGTGCGGTAGAAGGAGCTCGTGGGAGCGGTACCGGTCGTGGCGCCGGAGCTGTCGCCGTCATCGAGGTAGACCGTTCCGCCGTCGCTGGCGCTGGTGGTGTCGTGCGTGGCGAGCGTCGTGCTGGCGACGGGCTTCGTACGATAGGGCGTGCGTGCGAGTCGACGCGGGTTGTCTATCTGCCAAACCGCGTAGTCGCCGTTCTCGAAGTAGGTGAAGGCGAGCTTGTCCGCGTCGCGCGCCCAGGTGATCGCCGGGCTCACGGCCGTGAGCGCGGTCACGCCGCCGGCGACGTTCGTGAGCTGGTACTCCTCGCGCTGACGCAGATCGTACAGGAAAACGTTGGGGATTCCTGTACGATCGCTCACGTACGCGATGGACTTCGAGTCGGGCGCCCACATCGGGTTGATGTTGAGCCCCTCCTGATCGTGGAGCAGCTCGATCCGTCCCGACTCCAGGTGGTAGAGCGCGATGCGCATCTTCGGGAAGTGCAGGAGCGAGACATCGGCTCCTTCGCCACGCTCCGACGCGAACGCTATCGTTTTCCCGTCGGGCGACCACTGCGGCTGTATGTCGCCGAAGCGGTCGTTGGTGAGCTGTCGGAGATTCTTTCCGTCGGCATCCACCATGTACAGGTCGGTGATGCCGCCGTGGTTGCCGCTGAAGACCAGCCGGCTGCCGTCCTTCGACCAGCTAGGCCCGGTGATTCCGTCGAGCGGGAGCGTGATCCTGGCCAGCCGCTTCCTGTTCGCGACATCGAAGATGTACAGGACGTCTTCCCCCTCGCTGAGCGCGGTGAAGGCGAGCCGCGATCCATCGGGCGAGAAAGCACTCTGCGAGTAGAGGAGCTGCAGCTCCTCGAAGTTCGGGTCGAGCGCGCTCTTGATGAGCCGAGTGATGCGCTTCCCGGTCTGCGCGTCCGCGAGCCAGAGGTCTATGAAGACCTGCCCCTTGAGGAAGCTACCGTTGGAGAGGAAGGCGATGTACTTGCCGTCTGGCGAGAGCGCGGGCGCAATGAAGATCTGGCCGCCGCTGTGCCGCTCGGTGAGGAGCGGACGCGAGAAGCGACGCGGCCGCTCCAGCTCGGCGATCTGCGGGAGATGCTTGTTCTGCATCGCCTCGCGCCACTCGTCCCCTAGATCTTCTATGGGAGTGCCGGTCTCGCGCTGAAACGCCTCGGCCACTCCCATGGTGGGCACATCGGCCATGATCTGACCGACGATCTCATCGCCCCAGCGCCTGGCCACCCATTCCCAGAACGCCTGGCCGTAGCGGTAGGGGAAGTACAGGTCCGGCCGCTTGGTCATCTGCTCGATCGTGGGGAGATGACCGTTCAGCGCGGCGTCGCGGATGATGGTAGCGGTATTGGGATCGTTGGGCCCGATGGAGAGGTACTCTGCCATCCCCTCCATGAACCAGAGCGGCGGCTGCACGCGCATGAGCCCCGAGAGCGCGCTCCCGGCGCTCTGACCGCTCTGGAAGATGTCGAACTGGAACTCGTGCACCATCTCGTGCGTGAGCACGTGCTCGAAGCCACGGTAGTCGCCGGTGAGGAAGAGGAGCATCCGGTCGCGCGTCGGCTCGGTCACGCCCCCGGTGCCTTCGCCGAGGTCGCCCGTGACGTTGTTCTGACCGAAGTCCGCGCGCGAGGCGAAGACCATGATCGGCTTCTTCTCGCTGAACTCGTGGTCGAGGATGCGCGAGAGGCGCGAGTAGGCGCGCTCGGCCATCCGCGCGGCGTCCATCGCCGCTGCACGTTCGTCCGGGTAGTAGTGAACGAGAAAGTGTTCCGTCTCGATCACTTTCCAGTCGAAGTGCTTGTACTGGACCTGGTTCTTACCGAAGTAACCCTGTGCGCTCAGTGGGCTCGCCGCGATCGTCGTCGTCGCCATGGCGACAGCGAGCCAGGTCCATCGAATGCTCATACACCGGCCCCTTCCTGCTCGATAGCTACGGTCTTCGCATCACTCCACAGCCGCTCGAGCTGATAGAACTCGCGCAGCACTGGATGAAAGACGTGCACCACGAAATCGACATAGTCAAGTAGCACCCAGCGTCCCTGTTGCAGCCCCTCCACATGATGCGCGCGCACACCTTCCTTGCGGAGCTCCTCGAGGACGTGCTCCGCGATCGCCCGCACATGTGTATCGGACGACCCGCTGGCTATCACGAAGTAGTCCGTCGCATCCGAGATGTGCGTCAGATCCAGCAGCGCCACATCCTTCGCCTTGAGGTCGATGCATAGGTCGGCAGCCCGCCTGGCCTGGGCGAGTGCTGTGGTGAGAGAGTGTTTGGCGCGTGGATGGGGCATTCTTCAAACCGGCTTGGTTGCTGCTGGAGAGTGATGGGGAGAAAGCAGAGAGCAGGAAGCAGAAAGCAGGAAGGGTAGAGGGTTCAGGGTTCAGGGTTCAGGGTTCAGGAACTGCCCTGTGATCGAGATCTCACCCCCGAGGTAGTCACTGAACCCTGAACCCTGCCTCCTGAACCCTCGGATTCTCACTGAACCCTGAACCCTGCCTCCTGAACCCTCGGATTCTCACTGCTTTCTGCTGTCTGCTGTCTGCTTTCTTTTCACTGCTTGATCACCCACACCTTGATCTCCGGCTTCACATCGGCGTGGAGACGGACGGGGACCTTGTAGACACCGAGGGCCTTGATCGGCTCGTGGAGGTCTACCTGGCGCTTTTCGATCTCGGGGAAGCCTTGCGCGTGGAGCTGCTGCACGATGTCTGCCGCAGTCACCGAACCAAAGAGCTTCTCTTCCTCGCCCACGCGGGCGGAGAAGGTGAGGGAGACCTGCTCGAGGCGGTCGGCGAGGGTGCGGGCACTCTGGCGGCGCTCGTTCTCGGCGGCTTCGAGGCGTGCCTTCTCGGCGGCGATGCGCTTCCGGTTCCCTGGCGTGGCCTGGTAGGCGAGGCCGTGCGGGAGGAGGTAGTTGCGGGCGTAGCCGTTGGACACCTTCACGATGTCGCCGGGGTTGCCGACGTTCTCTACGGTCTGGCGAAGTATGACTTCCATGGTTTGGCTCCGTGCAGCGGTTGGTCGTGAGGTCGAGCTGTAAGTCTGCGGTTCAATCGTGCCGGCGTCCGCCAGGCGGATGCTGGCGATCTGAATCAGGTCGAACGACGCCGAGCCGCGCGCGCCAGTCGGCCCAGGTGTCGGTGAGGCCGAGCCCCAGCGCGGCGGGTACGGTCAGCAGCGACAGGGGGAAAGCAGCGACGGCGAGGAACACGCTCAGCGCCGCCATGCGGCGCGATACGAACCAGGCGTAGATCCCGTAGCCGCGCAACACGTACAGCGCGCCGACGAAGACCGTGAGGTTGCGCCCCATCGGACCGGCTGCGGCCAGAGTGGGAAGCACGATCATGGTTATCCCCGCCACCAGCGCCCACGCCAACTGGTCGCTGAAAGCGAAGTGGCTGAGCGGTGCGAGCGCCGCACCGATGCGCGCGCGACTCAGCCGGTGGTAGAGCGCCCACGCCAGCGCGCAGGCCGCGAGCGCCTCGAGGGCGAGCAGTGCGGGGAAGAGCGGCGCTGCGGAGTGCGAGAGCACTTCCTGCAGCTGGAGCCGCTCCCCGGCCACCTGGCTCGCCATCTCCGCGAATCTCGGAGCGCGCTGGCCGATGAGCTTCGCGCTCTCCTGCATGACCACGGCGGCCGCCGCATTGCGCGCCTCGAACTCGCGCGCGAAGATGCTCTGGATCTCGTGCGGGCTCCGTCCGGTGAAGACGAGCAGGAGCAGTGCGAGGATCGCGGCCACCACTATCGCCGAGAGAGCGCGCTCGAGGAACGAGCGCTGCCGGCCGATGATGCACACCAGGCCGAACGCGCCCGCTACCACGAGCCCCCACGCGCGCGCCAGGTCGTAGTACGCGCCGCCAGCGCCGCTAGGCGGCGCGAGCGAAAGGAGCCACGCCGTGAGAGCGATCCAGAGGATCGCTAGCGATAGCGGCCCGCCCGCCCACCACCCCACCACGAAGCACGCGGCCAGCACCGGGGTGAGGAGGACCAGCGTGTCCACCACCGGCACGAACGCGGGAAGTCCGGGTAGGTGCGGCATCAACAGGAACGCCGCGAGAGCCAGGGTCATCCGGATCCACCCCCGCTCCCGCGGCGCCGGCACCGGGCCGTGGGTCATGCTCTACGCCTGATGACCCCTGATATAGGGGATCAGAGCGAGGAAGCGCGCACGCTTGACCGCCGTCGAGAGCTGGCGCTGGTGGCGCGCGCACACTCCGCTCAGTCGGCTCGGGAGAATCTTACCCGTGTCGGTAAGGAAGCGACCGATGGTGCGGTCGTCCTTGTAGTCGATGAAGCGAACGCGGGATTCGCAGAAGGGGCAGCTTTTCTGTGGGCGTCGCATGCGTCAATCCTCGTCGTCGTCGTCATCGTCCGAAGCGCGAGGCCTCTCCTCGTCGCCATCGCCTTCCGCGGAGGGCGGAGCACCCACTTCGTGCTCGTGGAGCGTGATCAGGTAGCGCATCACGCCGTCGTCGAGCTTGAGCGCGCGCTCGTACTCGGGGAGCGCGGCGGGCTCCGCTTCGAAGCGGGCGACGGTGTAGTAGCCGTTCTCGCGCGTGCCGATGGGGTAGGCGAGCTGGCGGCGTCCCCAGTTGTCCACCGTGGTGGTCTCGGGGGAGAGCGAGAGGAGCTCGTGGAAGCGGGTGAGCTTCTCCTGGATGGCGGTGTCCTCGAGCGTGGAGTCGAAGATGTA
Source organism: Gemmatimonadaceae bacterium (assembly GCA_035688075.1). GTDB lineage: Bacteria > Gemmatimonadota > Gemmatimonadetes > Gemmatimonadales > Gemmatimonadaceae > JADGGM01. The sequence continues at coordinate 11,185 of DASSNL010000268.1, read as the reverse complement.
CACCGCCTCGTACTTGCGAGGCATGTCGGGTAATTCCTCCCTGTGGTCTGAATCCGCCCCCCGCATGTGTGCGGGGGGAGGGGGGCTTTTAGTTATCCAACAAATTTAGCCAGTGGCGGGGTAGTCATGCAAGTTGGCCGCGGGCGCGAAGTTGCGGACGGCGGGGTCAGGTCTGAAATCGTGAATCGATACGGCCTGCGTAGCGGCCGTATCCACATCGTCATTCCCGCGAAAGCGGGAATCCATGTTAGCCGGCTGAACCTGGATCCCCGCTTGCGCGGGGATGACAAGGGGTACGATTCCAGAGCTGACCCCCTTACCCCGACTTCGTATATTGGGGTGAAGCGTGCTCTGCCAACTCGCCCATCCACCCCCCCGCCGATGCGTACGCTCCCTCTCGTCGTTCGCTGGTTCGTGACCGCGCTCGCACTAGCCGTAGCAGCCCCGCTCGCCCTCTCGCACTCCGCGCTCGCGCAGCGCGGCGAGCAGCCCGCCCCACGGCCATCGCTCTACGAGCCGGCGCTCTCCCCCGACGGGTCCGAGATCGCGTTCGTCTCGGGTGGCGACATCTGGACCGTCGCGGCGAGCGGCGGAGAGGCGCGACTCCTCGTTTCCGATCCGGCTACCGAATCGCGGCCGCTCTACTCGCCCGATGGCAAGCGGCTCGCCTTCAGCTCCACGCGCACAGGCGAAGGCGACATCTATACGCTCACTTTCGCTACCGGGCGCCTCACGCGTCTCACCTGGGATGATGGCCTCGACCAGCTGGATGGCTGGTCGCGCGACGGAAAATGGCTCTACTTCTCGTCCACGAGCCACGACATCTCGGGGATGAGCGACATCTACCGCGTCGCCGCGGCTGGCGGCACGCCGATGCCGGTGAGCGCCGACCGCTACGCGAGCGAGTACTGGGCTGCGCCCTCGCCCGACGGCAACACGCTCGCCTTCACCGCGCGCGGCGTGATGTCGAGCCAGTGGTGGCGCAAGGGGCACAGTCACCTCGATGAGAGCGAGATCTGGCTGCGGCACGACGGCGCCGAGCCTCGTTACGAGCAGGTGACGGAGGGCGGTGCCAAGTCGGCCTGGCCCATGTGGGGCCGCGACGGCCGCACGCTCTACTTCATGTCCGACCGCTCCGGCGCGGAGAATTTGTGGATGCAGCCGGTGGGCGGCACGGCGCGCCAGCTCACGAAGTTCACCGACGGCCGCGTCCTCTGGCCCAGCATCGCCTACGATGGTCGCGCGATCGCCTTCGAGCGCGACATGGGAGTCTGGATCCTGGATCCCGCCAGCGGCTCGGCGCGCCCGGTTTCCGTCTCACTGCGCGGCGCGCCTGCGGGTCCCGGCATCGAGCACCTCGCGCTCACCAGGCAATTCCGCGACCTGGCGCTCTCACCCGATGGAAAGAAGATCGCCTTCGTGGTGCGCGGTGAGGTCTTTGCCGCATCCGCGAAGGATGGCGGCGATGCAGCACGCGTCACCACGACGCCGGCCAGTGAATCGCAGGTGGTATGGTCTCCGGACAGTCGTCGCCTTGCCTACGTCTCCGACCGCGATGGCGCGTCGCACCTCTACATCTACGACTTCCGCAAGCGCGAGGAGACGCGACTCACCAGCGACAGCGCGAGCGACGTCACGCCACGCTGGTCGCCCGACGGAAAACGGATCGCCTTCCTCCGCGGCGGGAGAGAGCTTCGCGTGATCGATGTCGCGACCCGCGCCGAGCGACTGCTCGCCACCGGCGAGATGCAGCGCGCGCCATTCCTCTCGTCGCGTCCATTCGACTGGTCGCACGATGGTCGCTGGATCGCCTACCTCAGCTCCGGTGGAGATGGCGGCCAGTTCACCAACGCGTACGTCGTCCCCGCGGCGGGTGGCGACGCCCATGCGGTGAGCTTCCTCCCCAACGCGTTCGCGCGATCCATCTCCTGGAGCGACGACGGCAGCTACCTCCTCCTCTCGACGTCGCAGCGTACGGAGATGGGACAGCTGGCGCGGGTGGATCTCGTACCGCGTACTCCGCACTTCCGCGAGGATCAGTTCCGCGACCTCTTCCACGAGGAGTCGCCGGACCGGAACACGCCGGCGTCGCCGGTCACCGATTCGTCGGACGTTGGAAATAAGGGCGCTGCCTCCGACAGCGGCGCGCCGAAAGCTGCTCAGCGCGTACGCGTGGTGTTCGACGGAATTCGCCAGCGCGCCAGCCTCCTGCCGACGGGAGTGGATGTTGCCGACCTGGTCGTGAGCCCCGATGGCAAGAACGTCCTGCTCACCGCCCAGGCAGCGGGCGAGGAGAATCTCTACCTGTATTCCCTCGACGACCTGCAGAAGGAGCCGGCCGTAGCGAAGCAGATCACCTCCACTCCGGGGCGCAAGGACGACGCACAGTTCTCGGCCAACGGTAAGGATGTCTACTTCCTGGAAGGCGGAAGGATCAACGTCGTAACGCTCGAGTCGCGGAAGGTGCAGCCGATAGCCGTCACCGCGGAGATGGATGTCGACTTCGATAGGGAGAAGCGGGAAGTCTTCGCGCAGACATGGAGCTATCTGAACGACAACTTCTTCGACGCGGACTTCAACGGCGTGGACTGGAAGGCGGCGCGCGCCAAGTACGCGCCGTACATAGCTGGTGCACGCACGCCCGACGAGATGCGGCGCGTCACCTCGCTCATGATCGGCGAGCTCGATGCTTCGCACTCCGGAATTCGGGCACCGCGCGGTGACGCTTCGTCCACCACCGGGCGGCTCGGACTTCGCTTCGATCGCAGCGAGTACGAGCGCAACGGCCGCCTTCGTGTCATCGATGTAGTTCCACTCGGGCCCGCCGCGTTGTCGGGCGAGATAGACCGCGGCGACTATCTGCTGGCCGTGAACGGTACGACCGTGGATGCACGCACCAACCTCGACGCGCTCCTCGAGTACGGGATAGGTCGACGCGTGGAGCTCACCGTTTCGAGCGCCGCGGACGGGAAGGGGAAGCGGACGGTCGCCGTGCGCCCGGTCGATGCATCCACCGCGAAGGGTCTCCTCTACCGCGAATGGGTAGAGGATAAACGCGCCTACGTAGCGAAGGCGAGCGGCGGCCGGCTCGGCTACGTGCACATGTACGACATGTCGGCCGGGTCGCTCGAGCAGCTCTACCTCGATCTCGACGTGGAGAACCGCTCGCGAGACGGAGTCGTGGTGGACGTCCGCAACAACAACGGCGGTTTCGTGAACGCCTACGCGCTCGACGTGCTCACCAGGCAGCCGTACCTCACGATGACGACCCGCGGCCGCACCGCGGCCTCGGCGCGCACGCAGCTCGGCCAACGCTCGCTCGAGCTCCCCACGGTCCTCGTCACCAACCAGCATTCGCTCTCAGACGCGGAAGACTTCACCGAGGGGTATCGCGCGATGGGGCTCGGCAAGGTCGTCGGCGCGCCGACCGCCGGCTGGATCGTCTACACCTCGAACGTGCCGCTCATCGACGGTTCTACGGTGCGCCTCCCGTCCACCCGCATCACGACCACCGACGGCTCGCCGATGGAGATGCACCCGCGCCCTGTGGACGTCACCGTGATACGCCCGATCGGCGAGAGCTACACCACGCACGATTCGCAGCTCGACGCGGCCATTGCGACGCTGCTCGAGCAGATCGGGAAGAAGTCGAAGCCGGCGGTGGGGAGCAGATGAGACGGCACCGCAGGGAGTTCCTGAGCTGGCTCGGCGCGAGCACGCTGCTCGCTGCCATGGGACGAAGCGCAAGCGCGCAGGCGCCTGCCGGTGAGAGCGCCAGCGGCGTGAATGACGTCGCGCGCTCGCCAGTGTCGGACAAGTGGGACATGTCGTGGGTAGAGAGGATCAGCGGCGACGCGCGCGCTGTATTCGATCTTCCCGAGGCAGGCGAGGGTGAGGGCGTCTGGCGCGCCGAACGCTGGCGAGAGGACTACCACGAGGTGTACGGCGAGACGCCGGATGGCCCGACCGCCGTGCTGGTCATTCGCCACGCGGCCATCCCGCTCATCATGGACAACGACTACTGGAAGCGCTTCGAGGTAGGCAAGAAGCTCGGGATCAAGAACCCCGACACGAAGAAATGGGCGGTCGCGAATCCCGTGAGCACCGCGCACGACGGCGCGCCAACGAAGAGCGAGCGATACACCATCCAGCACTTCCTCGCCAACGGCGGGATAGTCCTGGCCTGCAACCTGGCCTTCGTCGGGCGCGTGGTCTCCGAGTACGGAAAGGCAGATGATCCGGGCTCGGAGGACGCCTACGCGCGGGCTCGCGAGCACATGCTGCCGGGTGTGATACTGCAGCCGTCTGGGGTGTTCGCCACGCTCAGGGCTCAGCAGGCAGGTTGCGCGTACATCCTGGCGAGCTGACCGGACGATGGCGCGCTGGGCCGCAGCTCACCCGTCGCGTATTCCCGGGTCGAACGAGGTTCACGTGTGGAGTGCGGAGCTCGACATACCGGCGCCGCAGCTGCACGTGCTGGAGCACTATCTCTCGCTGGATGAGCTGCAACGTGCCGATCGATTGGTGGCCGCGCGGGACCGCTCGAGGTTCATCACCTCGCACGGAATTCTTCGGGCGGTCCTGGCCGGCTACCTGGGCTGCGCACCGTCGGCGCTACGGTTCCGACGCGATACGTTCGGCAAACCGTCGCTGGTTCGCGATGGCTCAGAGCCGACGATTCGCTTCAACTTCTCTCACTCGCAATCACTGGCGCTCTGCGCCGTCGCGCTCGGACGCGAGGTCGGTGTCGACATCGAGCGCATCGAATCGTCCGAGTCGCTGGACGAGATGGCCGCGAGATACTTCTCCGCGCGAGAGGTAGCGGCGCTCCGTTCGCTGCACCCGGCCGCGCGTCGTGAAGCCTTCTACGCCTGCTGGAGCAGGAAGGAGGCGTACATCAAGGGGCGCGGACCGGGATTGTCCATGCGGCTCGACAGCTTCGACGTCTCGCTCCTACCGGGCGAGCCCGCGGCGCTCCTCGACGATCGATCGGCGCCCCCGGAGCACTCGGGCTGGAAGCTCTTTGCGCTCGATCCCGCGAGCGACTACGCCGCCGCGCTGGCCGTGGAAGGGAAGGGGGACGACATACAGGTGAGCTGCCACAGCTGGGCGGGCGTCCGGACGTAGCTCCGTGGAGCGTAACGCGCCCCCAGCGTAATGCGCGATCGCTAGACGTTGAACCGGAAAAGCATCACGTCTCCGTCGTTCACAACGTACTCCTTTCCCTCGCTCCTCACGACGCCCTTCTCGCGCGCGCCCTTCCACCCGTCGCTCGCCACGAAGTCGCCGTACGACACTGTCTCGGCACGGATGAAGCCGCGCTCGAAATCAGTGTGGATCACGCCAGCCGCCTTCGGCGCGGTGTCGCCCTTGTGGATGGTCCAGGCGCGCACCTCCTGTTCGCCGGCGGTGAAGTACGTCTCGAGGCCGAGAAGCGCGTACGACGCGCGGATGAGCCGGTCGAGCCCCGCCGACTCGAGGCCGAGCGTCTCCAGGAAGTCGCCGCGGTCGGCGGCCGGGAGCTCGGCCAGCTCCGCCTCGATCTTGGCGGAGAAGGGGACCACCTGAGCGTGCTCGCCACTCGCGCGCACGGCTTCGCGCAGTGCTCTCAGGTGAGGGCCTTCCTCGCCCGTCAACTCCGCGTCGCTCACGTTTGCCGCGTAGAGCACCGGCTTTGCGGTGAGGAGCGAGAGTGGCGCAAGAAGGGCGCGCTCGTCATCGCTCAACTTCGCCTCCCATAGTCCGCGGCCCTCGCTGAGCACCGTGAATGCCTTCTCGAGGACGGGCAGCTCCGCCTGCGCTTCCTTGTCCGCCGACTTCGCCGCACGACGCACCCGGTCGAGCCGCTTCTCCACCGTGGCCAGATCGGCGAGTGCCAGCTCGAACTCTATCACCTCCCGGTCCCGCGCCGGATCCACGCTCCCCATCACGTGCAACACGTCGGGGTCGTCGAAGGCGCGCACGACGTGCACGATCGCGTCGGTCTCGCGGATGTTGGCGAGGAACTTGTTCCCCAACCCCTCGCCGCTCGACGCACCCTTCACCAACCCAGCGATGTCCACGAACTGCACGACGGCGGGCACCACCCGCTTCGGCTCCACGATCGCCGCCAGCTTCGCCAACCTTTCATCCGGCACCTCCACGATGCCGACGTTCGGCTCGACCGTGCAGAACGGATAATTCGCCGCATCCGCCCCCGCCGCCGTCAGCGCATTGAACAGCGTCGACTTGCCGACGTTGGGGAGACCTACGATTCCGAGGGAAAGCATGGGGAAGTTGGAAGAAAGCAGAGAGCAGGAAGCAGGAAGCAGTGAACTGCCAGGGTTCAGGAGGCAGGGTTCAGGGTTCAGGAACTGCCCTACGGTCGAGATCTGTACTCCGACGTAGTACCTGAACCCTGAACCCTCTGGCCGTTCCTGCTTTCTGCTGTCTGCTTTCTGCTTTCAGATTCAGATGAACCACGGTGCCAGTACCAGGCTCACAACCGACATGAGCTTGATGAGAATGTTGAGCGACGGCCCCGACGTATCCTTGAAGGGGTCGCCCACGGTATCGCCGACTACGGCGGCGCGGTGGGCGTCGGAGCCCTTGCCGCCGTGGACGCCGCTCTCGATCAGCTTCTTGGCGTTGTCCCAGGCGCCGCCGGCGTTGGCCATGAAGAGGGCGAGCATCACGCCCGTCACCGTCGCGCCGGCGAGGACGCCGCCGAGTGCTTCGACGCCGAGGATCTTGCCCACGAGAACCGGGACCAGGATTGCGGTGACGCCGGGGATGATCATCTCGCGCAGCGCGGCGCGGGTGGAGATATCCACGCAGCGTGCGGAGTCGGGGGCTGCGGTGCCTTCCATCAGGCCAGGGATCTCGCGGAACTGGCGGCGAACTTCCTCCACCATTCCCTGGGCTGCGCGGCCTACCGCGGTCATGGTGTTGGCGCTGATGAAGAAGGGCATCACGCCGCCTATGAACAGACCGATGACCACCATCGGGTTGAGGATGTTGATCCCGCCCTCGCCGAGTCCCACGGCGGTGGCGTAGGCGCTGAAGAGCGCGAGCGCGGTGAGAGCGGCGCTCCCGATCGCGAAGCCCTTGCCGATAGCGGCTGTGGTGTTGCCGAGCGAGTCGAGTCCGTCGGTGATTTTGCGCACCTCGGGGCCGAGTTTCGACATCTCGGCGATGCCGCCGGCGTTGTCGGCAATGGGACCGTACGCATCCACGGACATCGTCACGCCCACGGTGGCGAGCATCCCCACCGCGGCGATGGCGATCCCGTAGAGACCCGCGAAGGTATAGGCCAGAAAAGTCGCGCCGCAGATGAAGAGCACCGGAACGGCGGCGCTCTGCATCCCGACCGCGAGGCCGGCGATGATGTTGGTAGCCGAGCCGGTGAGCGAGGCGGCGGCGATGCGTCGCACCGGCGCGCTGGCCGTGTAGTACTCGGTCGCGAGGCCTATGATGATACCCGCGACAGTTCCCGCGACCACGGCGAGGAACGGGCCCATCAACGGGTATTGCGTGCCGTCTGCCCGTTGCTGTACCACGCCTATCCACGACGTGAGGAGATACGCGAGCACCAGGAACAGAGCGGCGGCGATGAAAGTCGCGAGACGGAGCGCGGTGGCGGCGTTGCCGCGCTCGAGGAGTCGAACCGCACCGATTCCCACCACCGACGCGATGAGTCCAGCGACGATGTACGAGATCGGGAGTGCAACCGCGCGGAGCGGATCGGCGATCCCGGCGCTCGTGGCGGCGAGAGCGATCGTCGCGATCACGGCACCAACGTAGCTCTCGAAGATGTCGGCGCCCATCCCCGCCACGTCGCCGACATTGTCGCCGACGTTGTCCGCGATGGTGGCGGGGTTGCGCGGATCATCCTCGGGGATCCCCGCTTCCACCTTGCCCACGAGGTCCGCGCCGACGTCGGCGGCCTTGGTGTAGATGCCGCCGCCCACGCGCGCGAAGAGAGCGATCGAGCTCGCGCCCATCGCGAACCCGGAGATCACCTCGGCGAACGCCTTCAGCGCCTCCGCATCCATCGCGGCGCGCACGATCCACGCGGTGATGCCGCCGATGCCGAGGAGACCGAGACTCGCCACGCAGAGTCCCATCACGGCACCGCCGCCGAACGCCTGCCGCAAGGCCACGGCCTGACCATGCGTGCGCGCTGCCTCGCTCGTGCGCACATTGGCGCGGGTGGCCGCTTCCATTCCCGCGAGCCCGGCGAGAACGGAGCAGAGCCCGCCCGCGATGTACGCCGCGCCCGTGCGCCAGCCCACGGCCCAGGTGAGGAGGAGCGCCACCACGATCAGGAATGGCAGGAGCACCGAGTACTCTCGCCTGAGGAACGCCATCGCGCCGGAGCGGATCTGTTCCGCGAGCGCGCGCATGGTGTCCGTCCCGACCGGACTCCGGCGAATGGACGTGTAGATAATGAGCGCTATCGCCAGCCCCGCGATGCCTGCCCAGGTTGCCCAGATGGCGACGTCGTTCAACATGTCTATGCGATCTCCCGATTGTGCGCGTTCATCGCCGCTTCGATCCCCTCACGCAGCCAGAGCTCCGCGGCCTCCGTGAATCGCGGCATCATCTCGAGGATCTCCCGCCGCTCCGCGACTCCGAATGGCGAGAGGACGAAGTCTGCAAGGTCGCCCACCACTCGCTCCTCCTGGGTGGGCTTGATTCCGATACGGAGGCGCGGGTACTCGCGATTCCCTATCGTGTGCTCGATGCTCTTCAACCCGTTGTGGCCCCCAGCGCTCCCCTGCGCGCGCAGCCGGTAGCGGCCCACGGGGAGTGCGATGTCATCGACGATGACCAACAGGTCGGTGGCCGGCGACCAGAACGGCCGCCGCAGGTACGGGATGAGAACCTTCCCGCTGAGGTTCATGTAGGTGAGCGGCTCGAGGAGGCGTACCTGCACATTCCCCACTCGCCCACTCACTTCGCGCGCCTGCCCCCTCTCTCGCCACCCCCCCAAATGCCAAACGTCGGCGAGGTGTTCCACCACCCACCAACCGACGTTGTGGCGCGTGCGCTCGTACTGCCGCCCGGGATTGCCGAGGCCCAGTATCAGCTTCATCGAGGGGGAGGGGGATGGTGGGGGAGAAAGCAGAAGGCAGAAAGCAGACAGCAGTAACGGCTCGTAGGGAGAGGCCCTTCGTCCACTCGGCAGTTCACTGCTTTCTGCTCTCTGCCTTCTGCTTTCTCCTCACTCACTCTCCGCTTCCTCTCCTTCCTTCTCCTTCCTGATCAGCTCGGGCTCGGCGCCTTCGGCCTCGGCTTCGGCGGCGGCGGGCTCGGGCTCGGCCTCGACGCGCGGAGGTGCGACGACGCAGACGGTAGCCTCAGGATCATCCTGGATCTCCACTCCTTCGGGGACCACGAGATTGGAGACGTGGAGCGACTCGTTCACTTCCAGAGCGCTCACATCCACGTCGATGTGGTTCGGCATGCTGGCCGGATCCACCTCTACCGTCACCTCGCGCATCACCTGGTCGAGGATTCCGCCAGAGTTGCGCACTCCCGCTGGAGTGCCCACCAGAACGAGGGGGATGTCTACCATGACGCGCTCGCCGGCGACGAGCTCGAGGAAGTCGACGTGCAGAACCTGGCGCTTGAAGGGGTGGCGCTGGATCTCGCGGATCAGCGTGCGCGAGGTGGTACCATCTATGTCGAGCTCGATGACCGTGGTCTCGGGCGCGATGTGCTCGAGCATCCGCTCGAGCTCCCGCCAGTCGAGCGCGAGCATCTGCGGCTCTCGTTTGTGGCCGTAGATGATGCCGGGGATCTGCTGGGCGCTGCGCAGCTTGCGGGCCGCACCCTTGCCGGAGTCGGTGCGCTTCTTGGCGCTCAGATTAGCGGTTGCCATTGCGGAATATCTCTGAAGTCTGAGGTTGTTTCGAAACTGCCCTGCAACTCACTCGAACAGCGAGCTCACCGACTCGTCCGAGTGCGTGTACCTGATGGCCTTGGCCAGCAGCTCGCCCACCGAGAGCACCTTGAGCTTCGAAAAGCGGTGCTCCGGCGGGATGGTGATGGTGTCGGTCACCGTCACCTCGATTATGGGCGACTCGCTCAACCGCTCCACGGCCGGGCCGGAAAGCAGAGGATGCGTGGCGCACGCATATATGTCCTTCGCGCCCAGCCGCTTGAGGGCGCGAGCCGCCTCGGTAATCGTGCCGGCGGTGTCGATCATGTCGTCGGGAATGATGCAATCCCGACCCTTCACATCACCGACCACGTTCAGAACCTCGGCCACGTTGGCCGTGGGCCTGCGCTTGTCGATGATCGCGAAGGTGCCGTTGAGCCGCTTCGCGAAGCCGCGCGCCATCTTCGCCGAACCCACGTCCGGCGCTACCACTACCAGGTCGCGCAGCTGCTTCTTCCGGTAGTGCGACACGAGCACCGGCAGGGCATACAGGTGGTCCACCGGAATGTCGAAGAACCCCTGCAACGCGTGCTGGTGAAAGTCGATCCCCAGCACCCGGTTGGCGCCAGCCGTGGTGATCAGATTCGCCAGCAGCTTGGCCCCGATGGCGACGCGCGGCTGATCCTTACGATCCTGTCGCGAGTAGCCGTAGTACGGCATCACACACGTGATGCGTGCAGCCGATGCTCGCCTCGCCGCGTCTATCAGGAGCAGAAGCTCCATGATGTTCTCGGCCGGGGGATTGGTCGGCTGCACGATGAACACGTCCGCGCCCCGCACGTTCTCGTCTATCCGGACGAAGATTTCGTCGTCCGCGAAGCGCGTGATGGTGAGCTTGCAGAGCTCTACACCCAGGCATCGCGAGATCTCTTCCGCCAGCGCGCGGTTTGCGGTTCCCGCGAGCAGTTTGAAGCCGCGCCGAGGGACGCTCAGCTCATCCATTGTAGCCCTGTAACATAGTCTGGGGCAGGAAGTTGGTCAATTCGAGGGGCGGAGTTGCCCCCGGTGGATTCGAACCACCATTCTCAGATCCAAAGTCTGATGTCCTGCCATTGGACGAGGGGGCATCCAGCCTCACAAGCTAGCTGGGGAGGGGGGGAGGTGAAAGGGAGGGAGTGCGAGAAAACAGGAACGGCAAGGAAGCAGAAAGCAGAAAGCAGGAAGCAGTGAAGAACTCCATGGTCGAGATCTCGAACAGGCCGACGGGGGCAGGTCTTTAATTTCGAGCCGTATGGGCCGCGGCCCATACGGCTCGAAATT
>DASSNL010000265.1:0-5949 GCA_035688075.1 Gemmatimonadaceae bacterium | reverse complement strand
TCAGTAGGGACTCGGGCACCCTTCGCGGTCACCGCTTCACTCAGGGCGGAAGGGCGAGCGTGAGGCGAGCGCTCTACATGGGCGCACTGGTGGCTTCGAGGTACAACCCCGTTATCCGCTCCTTCTACGAGCGGCTCCTCCGGGCCGGCAAACCCAAGAAGCTCGCCCTCACTGCCTGCATGCGGAAGCTCCTGACCATCCTCAACACCATGGTGCGAACGGGCGAGCGCTGGGTGGCCGACTACCACTCCCCAGCGCTCCCCGCAGAACTCATTGCCGCTTGACTTTCAAGACGGTTGCTGGCCCCGTCGATCCCTACGAGCCGTTACTGCTTTCTGCTTTCTTCTTTCTGCTCTCTCTTCACCTGTGTCTCCCCACTCCGACCTGGCGACAGTAATCCAGAACCGGGCAGGTACTACAGCAAGGCAACCTCCCCGTGCAGATGTGTTTCCCGAAGGGGACGAGGAGGCGGTTCAGGTCGAGGAAGTAGCGAGGGGAGACCAGCGTCTCGAGGGCGGCCATGGTGCGCTCGGGGGTCTTGGTGGAGACGATGCCCCAGCGGTTGGTGACGCGGTGGACGTGGACGTCCACCCCCAGCGCGGGGCGGCCGCAGGCAATGCCGAGGACCAGGTTGGCGCACTTGGGGCCCACACCGGAGAAGGAGCGGAGGACGCTCTCGTCGCAGGGGAGAGTGCCGCCGTGGTCGCGCACGGCACTCTCGGCGATCGCGTGGATCTGGCGCGACTTGGGCTCGTGGAAGGCCGAGTCGTGGATCAGCGCATCGATGCGATCGGGGCCCAGCTTCGCTACCTCTGCCGGGTCGGGCGCGGCCTCGAAGAGGGCGAGCACCGTGGGGAGCATCACCTCGTCGCGGGTGCGGATGGAGATGATGCACGCCACCAGCTGCTCGAATACCGAAGCGTGTCCACGCGCGGCCAGCTCGAAGAGTGCGGCCTTGGGGTATGGGCGAACAGCGGCTTCGATGAGCCGCAGCATGCGGGGGATGTCGAAGGCCTTCTTCGCGGTCCGTCTTGCGCGCTCGGAAGGCCTTCGTGCGGTCATGTCAGGCGGCGCTTCGCAGTCCGGCCACGAGCCGTCCGACCTCGCTCAGTACCATCTCGTTCCCCTCGCGGATGAGGGCAGCGAGGATGTGCTTGCAGATCGCGTCGCGCCAGAGGTGATCGGCGCAATCGCAGCGGGGGAAGGCGGAGGTGTAAAGATCCACCCAATGCGGCTCCGCGCCTCCGGTGAAGTGATAGCGGCCGTACCCAACTCGCTCACCGTGCAGCCCGAGGCTGCGCTCCAGACGTGAGCGGTCCACGCCTCCGGCCGCGTGAAAATCGATGGCGGGTCGCGCTCTCGTCTCTCCTGCTTCGCTCATGCTGAACTACTCTCCGACAACGTGTAACGATGCGAAAGATAACGCATTAACTCCTTCTCATGTGTTACCCCGGAGAGGGGAGAGAGGTCTAGGCATGAGCCCTCGGGGGCGGCCTTCGCGCTGGGGGCCGCGAGGCGGGGACGGAGCTCCCAGCCACGGGAGACGGGGGCTCGGGCGACACCGAAAAACCGCTTCCGGCGGCCCTGCCGACCTCAGCAAGCCGAACTGACTGACCGCACAGTCAAAGTGGCAGCAGGGTGCGTGAGTCTATTTGATGGATGGCCGGAGGAAAGTAGCGTTGACGCCAGACGATTGCAGTGCGCCGGCCTCCTGGTCGATGCAACTGCTCCGGTATTCCCCGAACCTGCGCTCGAAGCACCTGCAGACTCGCCCAAAAATTCAATACTCGCACGGTTGCTAGGCCTTCCCGGCTAGTGACGAGGGCAAAGCCGTCGAAAGGCGGCGACGCAAAGCTACGAGGCTAAAGCGCCATGAGAAGAGGCGCCACGCCAGTCGAGCCGTCGCGCGGACAGCCACGACTGGAGTCCCACGATGAAACGCCTCTTCGCTATCGCTCTGGGTGCGCTCGCGGTCACCGCCTGCAAGGATGTCGCCGGCCCCGAGAACCCACTTACCGGGCCGGATAGCCCGGCCCCCCTATCAGCCGTTCAGGCGGACACGATTCCAGGGCACTACATAGTGCTCCTGAAGAAGGACGTGAAGGATGCCGATGCAGCGACCGAGGAGCTCATGTGGAACCGGCGCTCGGCCATCGAACAGACCTACCGCTACGCGCTCAAGGGGTTCGCGGCGAAGCTCAGCAAGGCGCAGGCAGACTCCATCAGCCACAACCCGAAAGTAGCGCTCGTACAGCCGGACCTTCGCGTGCAGGCGCAGTCGACCACCATCCAGAGTGGGGTCGACTGGGGGCTCGATCGCATGGACGAGCACGCGTTCCCCCTCGATGACCGCTACGCCTACGGCGCCACGGGTGCCGGAGTGAACGTGTACGTGATCGATGGCGGCGTGCGGCTAACGCACCACGAGTTCGGCGGGCGTGCACACTTCGCCTTCGACGCCTTTGGCGGCAGCGGCACCGACTGCCAGGGACACGGGACGCACGTCGCGGGCACGATCGCCGGAGCCACCTACGGCGTGGCCAAGAAGGCCAACATCTACTCGGTGAAGGTGCTCGACTGTAACGGCAACTCCACCCTCTCCAAGATCGTGGCGGGCGTGGACTGGGTGACCGGTCACCGCAAGCTCCCGGCGGTCGCCAACATGAGCCTCGGCTCCGTTGCGAACTCGACCTTCGATGACTTCGTGCGCGCGTCCATCGCGAGCGGCGTCACCTACGTCACCTCGGCCGGGAACGACAACTCCGACGCCTGCAACCAGTCGCCCGCGCGCGTGTCGCAGGTGATCACGGTGGCCTCCACCGATCCCAACGACTACCGCTCCTCCTGGTCCAACTACGGTGGCTGCGTGGACATCTTCGCTCCGGGGAACAACATCACCTCGGCGTTCAATACGAGCGACGATGCCACTCGCGTACTCGGCGGCACTTCGATGGCCGCGCCGCACGTGGCCGGCGCCGCCGCGCTCTACCTCAGCGCGCACCCTGGTGCTTCGCCCTCGACGGTGCAGAACGCGCTTCTCAGCAACGCCACCTACGGCTACGTGAAGAACGCCTCCGGTTCGCCGAACCGCATCGTCTATACGGGCTTCATCTCCAGCTCGTCGACCACGAGCGATGCCGAGCCCGCCCCTGCGCCGGATGACGATCCGCCGACGTCGTCGAACTCCACGGGCGCTCCCACGGCGAGCTTCAGCTACTCGTGCAGCGGCACCACCTGCACCTTCGACGCGAGCGGGTCCACGGCACCGGCCGGCGTACTTGCGCGCACCTGGATATTCGGCGACGGCTCGCAGGCGGGGTCCACCAAGCTGACCAAGACCTACGCCTCCTCTGGTACGTACACGGTCAAGTTCTACATCTACGATGTGAACATGAACTACGCCCAGGTCACGAAGAGCGTCACCACGGGCAGCTCGGGGAGCGGAAGCTCGGGGACCACCAGCCCCACTACGAGCTCCAGCACCACATGGAGCTACAAGTGCGGCACCAACCAGGTGTGTGAGTTCGATGCTCGCTCGCTGGCCGACGCCGGCGGCTCCGCCTTCAGCTGGTACTTCGGCGATGGCACTCAGGCGGGCTCGTCGCACGTCGCCGAGAAGTACTACTCCAAGTCAGGGAGCTACACGGTGACGATGACCATGCTCGACAAGTACAAGAAGCTCGTCACGATCCGCAAGACGATCACCGTTCCCTGAGGGACTACGGCGGCTCACCGAGGGCCGCCAGGGAAGCGACGAGAAGGGGCGGGGCCGCGGAGGTGAGCGGCCCCGCCCCTTCGTCGCAAGGCTGGCGGGGAGGCCGGGACCGGGAGGGGCATGGGGATACCGATGTGTCTCTCCCCCCGCTGGCAAAACGCCCGTTGCTCCATTAGGTTGCGTGTTCTGTAGATAACAGGCTAACCAACGGGCACCTCAGGCCCCGAGCGTACCATGCATCCCTTCATAGAGACTCAGAAAGAATACATGCGGGGTGACATTCCCCCGTTCCGCCCCGGCGACACCGTGCGCGTCAACGTGCGCGTGAAGGAGGGCGAGAAGGAGCGTCTCCAGGCCTTCGAGGGCGTCTGCATTGCCCGTCGCGGGAGCGGCGTGAGCCAGACCTTCACCGTTCGCAAGATCTCGAACGGAATCGGGGTGGAGCGCATTTTCCCCCTGCACAGCCCGATGATCGGCGACATCTCCGTCGTCCGTCGTGGGCGCGTGCGCCGTGCGAAGCTGTACTACCTGCGCGCCGTGAGCGGGAAGGCTGCCCGCATCCGCGAGCGCAAGGCCGCCCCCCGGCAGAGCGGCGAGTAGGACGCGATGGCCGGCGTGTCGCGCGGTGCTACTCGACCGCGCCGCAATCGCTGGACTTCGATAGAGCGCGACCTGCGCCGCGGTGGTGGGGAGATCATCGCCGGAGTGGATGAAGTCGGACGGGGCTCGCTCGCGGGCCCCGTCGTCGCGTGTGCCATCATCATGCCCCCGCGCGCTCGCGCGTTGCGAGGAGTGGACGACTCCAAGGTGCTCCCTCCGGCGGAGCGCCGTCGCCTCTCCCGCCTCATTCTCCGCCGTGCGCTCGCCATGGGACTTGGCGCCGCGTCGGTGGAGGAGATAGACCGCCTCAACATCTACCACGCGACCACGCTCGCGATGCAGCGTGCGCTCGCACGGCTCTCGATGTCGCCCGATCACGTACTGATCGACGGGCGCCCCATCCGCGCGCTCGGCGTCCCCCACATCGCCATCGTGGACGGCGACGACAAGTGCTTCAGCATCGCGTGCGCATCGATCGTGGCCAAGGTTACACGCGACCGGCTCATGGCCTCTCTGGCCGCGCGCCATCCCGCGTATGCGTGGGAGAGCAACGTGGGCTACGGAACACCGGCACACCTGGCCGGCCTTCGCGAGCGAGGAGCGTGCGACCACCACCGACGCCGCTTTGTGGAGAGGGTGCTCGCCGAGAGCGGGGAATTGCCGCCCGTGCTCGATGATGCGGCCTGCTCCGATCGCGCGAGCAGCTCCTTCGAGCAACATATGTGACGGGCGTCGCAGATTTGCCGGACGACTTGAAGCAGAATGTGCCCGCGTGACCGAGGAGACCGGCTCAGCCGTGGTCACAGAGTCGCCGACGGGCGGCGCAGGGTGACGTGAATCACACACATCATTAGGGGCACATTTTTGGCATTGTCTTTAGCACCGCCAGTGATCGCGTCCCAGCACACATTTCACTCGAGTGGAAATAACCGGAGCACACAATGAAAGCACACCTCAAGACCATCGCAGCACTCGCCCTGGTCGCACCCGTGATGGCCGCGTGCGCATCCAAGGGGTTCGTCCGGACTTCGCTGAGCGAGGGCTTGGCGGCAGAGCGGGCTCACACTGACTCGAGCGTTGCAGCCGAGCGGATGGCCCGCATGGCGGCCGACAGCTCTCTTACGGTGGACATCGCATCGCTGCGGAAGGATCTCGACGGGCTCCGGACGGAATTCGGCGCCAAGATTACCGCGATGGAAGAGGGCCTGAAGTTCGACATGCCCGTGCACTTCGCGTTCGATGACGCCACGGTTCGCGCGGAAGACGAGCCGCTGCTCAACCGCTTCGCGCAGGTCGCGCAGAAGTACTATCCCGGCTCGCTGATCACCGTCGAGGGCTTCGCGGATCCGGCTGGCTCGGTGCGTTACAACCTCGACCTCTCCCGCCGTCGTGCGGAGGCCGTGAAGGACTACCTCTCCTCGCAGGGGATGAGCAACGAGCTGAAGACGATCGGCTACGGCAAGACCCGTCTCGTGGTTCCGAACGCGTGGGGCTCGGAGCCCGGCGCTGAGCAGAACCGTCGCGTGGTGTTCGTGATCGAGACCCGTGGCGCGGCTTCCGACTCGGCTGGCGTAACGTCCAACTGAGCTCACGGAGCAAGAGCTACAAACCAGAGCGGGCCGAGCAGCGTTACT
>DASSNL010000237.1:0-25358 GCA_035688075.1 Gemmatimonadaceae bacterium | reverse complement strand
GGGCTGAGCAACTGCTCAGCCCCCTCGAGATCAAAGACCTGACCCCGTCGTCACGTCCTCCGGGAGGTTGGCGGCCCCGAAGCTTTTCCGCAGCGCCTCGTTCGCGGCACCCAGATAGCCCGCCAGCAGCTCCGACCCGCGCAGCACGACTTCCGTGGGCACGGCATCGCGGCGCCCCGCGAACTCGAGCAGCGTGCGCCCCAGGTGCCACCCGACCCCCGCCCCTTCCCTGTTCGCCAGCGCCTCGCCGTAGGCGCGTAGCCGCTCGTTCAGCTGGCGCTCCACTACCCGCAGCTTCCCCGCCGCAACGGCTGGATCGCGCGCGAGGTACTCGGACAGTGCACGAGCCACTACGGAAGCGGTGCGGTCGTCCAGCGCATCGCGCCTCGCCGTGTGCAGCCCCAGCGCCCGGCGCGCGTACCGGAGCTCCCAGCGCGCGTGGTCGAGATCACCTCCAGTCCCGGCGACGGCGAGCCACTGCACATCCGCGTCGTCCGGTTCCGCCACGATGGAGGCGACGAACTGATCGGCCTTCGCGCCGAGCGAGCGATCCTCGACCCACCGACGCCAGAAGCTCATCGGCACTCGTCAGGCCGCGGGGGCATGGTAGAGGAGGCGGGTGGGACGCCCGCGCCGCTCAAACCTGGAGTACGGGAAGACCCACGCGCTCGCGCACGACGGGCTCCTCGTAGAGCAGGTCGGAGAGGTGAACGCTCTCGAGCACATCATCGATCTTGCTCTGCAGGAGCAGCCACACCGGGCGGATGCTGCACGTCTCGGACTGCGAGCAACGTCTGTCATCCACCGGATGGGACACACAGTGCAGATCGAAAGTTGCAAGCTCGGTGGCGTTGATCACCTCGCGCACGGAGATCTCGGCCGGCGGGCGCGCGAGCTGGTACCCACCCCGCGCGCCGCGCACGCTCCGTACTATCTCGGCGCGACGAAGTCTGAGCAGTATCTGCTCGACGTAGTCGGTGGGCAGCCGTTCGCGGTCCGCCATGTCGCGTCCGGTAATCGGGCCCTCCCCCTCGCGCTTCGCGAGGTGGAGAGCGCAGATCAGCCCGTACTCCGCCCAGGTGGTTATCCGCATGCTTGGAGGATAGACCCGAGCGGCCGGGAGGACAAGAGAGCGGCGCCACTGCTCACTTTTTCGCCTCCGCTCCCGGCACGCCGATCTCCGTCATGCGACGGAGGTCGAGTACTTCGTCCACCTCGTCGTCAGGGATCACGTGCTCCCGGCGCACGAGGTCGCGGATCAGCACGTTCTCTTTGACCGAGCGCTTGCTGAGCTCCGCCGCACGCGCATAGCCGATCGCCGGCGCGAGCGCGGTGGAGAGCGCCGCCGAGCGCTCCACCCAGTACTCGCACTGCTCGCGATTGGCCTCGATCCCCTTTACGCAGCGGTCGGCGAGCGAGGTCGCGGCGTTGGTGAGGATCACCATGGACTGGAAAAGATTCTGCGCGATCACAGGCATCATCACGTTGAGCTCGAGCTGCCCATGCTCGGCGGAGATGGTGATGCAGGTGTCGTTGCCGATCACCTGGAAGCATACCTGATTCACCATCTCCGCAATGGACGGATTGACCTTCCCCGGCATGATCGAGGAGCCCGGCTGTACCGCGGGCAACAGGATCTCATCGAGCCCGGTACGCGGACCCGAGGCGAGGAGACGCAGATCGCTGGCGATCTTGCTCAAATCCACCGCGAGCGTACGGAGCTGTCCGCTGAACGCCGCGACGTCGCCCATGCTCTGCATGAGCTGGATGCGATCTTCCCCCGCCCGGAGCTCGAGCCCGGTCATCTCGCGCAGGTTCTTCACCATGAGCGCCGGGTATTCCGGCTCCACGTTGACGCCCGTGCCGACGGCGCTGCCGCCGATTCCGAGATCGCGAAGGTCGTCGGCCGCGCGCTCGATCCGGCGGATGTTGCGATCGAGCGTGTGGCCGTAGGCGCGAAACTCCTGGCCGAGCCGGATTGGCATCGCGTCCTGGAGGTGCGTGCGGCCGGCCTTGATCACGTCGTCGAGCTCCGCCCCCTTGTCGAGGAAAGCGTCACGCAGCGACGAGAACGACTTCACGAGCCCCTCCGCCAGCGCAAGTGCACCGAGGCGGATGGCCGTCGGGATCACGTCGTTGGTGGACTGCGCCATGTTGACGTGATCGTTGGGATGGATCGGCTTGTACTCGCCACGTGGCTTGCCGAGCAGCTCGTTCGCGCGGTTGGCCAGCACCTCGTTGACGTTCATGTTGTGCGAGGTGCCGGCACCTGCCTGGTAGACATCCACGACGAACTGGTCGCGATGCTCCCCGTTCAGGATCTCATCGGCCGCCTTCACTATGGCCTGCGCGAGCTGTGGGTCGAGCCGGCCTGTCTCCTCGTGCGTGAGCGCGGCGGCCTTCTTGATCCACGTCACCGCGGTGACGAACATGGGCTGCGGACGCAGCCCGCTGATCGGGAAGTTCTGCGTGGCGCGCACGGTCTGGACACCGTAGAGAGCACTCGCGGGGACGGCGAGCGGCCCGAGGGGATCCTTCTCCGTGCGTGTCTGCTCCGACATCAGCTTTCCTCCAGCTCCGGTGATTGGTTCGTGTCAGTGGGTTGCGGGAGCGCGAAGCGCCGCGGGCGTGGTATCCGGCGCCGTGAGGGGGAGTGATGGCAGGGGCACCTGCACGATCACGTCCAGCAGGACATCCTGATTCTGCTGGAGCGTGGTGTTCCAGCGAATCCCGCTAACCGACTGCGCGCCGTCAGGCGACTTCTCCCATTCTCCACCCACGATGAAACGCGCGATGGTGTAATTCCCGTCGTCTCGAAGCCGGCAGATCATCTCCTTGTTCGGCGCTGGACTGTCGGTATTGGAGTAGAGGAAATCGAGCTGCATGGCGCCGAGCGGAGCACCGCCAGACGACCAGTGGAGATCCAGGTCTTCTTCCGGGTGCCGTTCGATCGCGGCGAAAGTCGGCGTAACGAACGAGTTGACCTTGGCCGAGTGCGCCGGGAAGCCGCCGGTGTCGCCAGGGATGTTGATGGTCACCTGCGAGCCCGGCGTGAACGGTACCATGCCACCGACAAGCCGGTAATCGACCGAACCAGCCAGGTTGACGACGGGCACGAGCTTGCCGACTGCCTTGTCGGTGGTGACGGTGATCGTATCGCCGGCGTTCAGGTTGTCCACCTTGACCGGGTTGGGATTGTCCGGCGGCCCGGTGTAGTCGAACACGTTGCAGGTATCACCCACCGCCGCGGTATTGGGGATGGTCGGTTGAATCGACGGGCTGCTCTGGAAGAACTGCCCTACGATGTTGAGCTTCGCCGAGTCGCCTTCGCCAACCTGCGTGATGTTGACGAAGCCGAGACGCTGCGTGGTGGACAGGTCGCTCGAGAGGTTACAACCTGCCATGACGATCGCGCTTCCTACGATCAGAACATGGGATCTTCGCATACGGGGTCTCCTCGGGTGCGGTCAGCGTACGTTCGGCCCGCCGTGCGTTGGTGCGGGCCGGTTCAGAGGGGTGGAGAGCGCGATCGCACTCGTCGCCCTGACAATCTGCTCTGCGTTTCGCTTCCGTGCCAGCGCCAGCCAACCCCGGCGCGCGGAAGCCTCCGATCAGCCGCGCCTGGCTCTTCGCGCGGCGCGCGTTTTCACCTCGTGCGAGCGGACGTGGCGTGCCGCACCGCCGCCACGAGGGCAACGAGCGCCAGCAGGATCGCCAGGCCCAGAGCGCCGACCGAAAAGAGATGTAGTCGCGCGAACTCCGCGCGTGCCGGGTCGCTCGCCGGCGTGCTCTCGAGCGCCATACCGAGAGACCCTCTTAGAATATCTATCCTCGGAGTGAGCACGAACTGCCCCACCGCGCAGAGCCCGGCCGCGACGAGCGAAGCGAGCAGCCAGACGAACCGTCCCGCGTACCACTCGCGGCGCGGCGCCGGGAGCGCGAGGAGCATCGCCACCCCCGCCATCACCACGCCGCCCACGAAGATCGTGGGAAGCGTAGCGCCGACCAGGTCGCCCGACAGCGTGCGCGAAGGAAGCACTGCGAACGCCGCCCGCGCAACGACGGTGCTGAAGTAAACCGCCGCGCCCAGCCACGCGGCGAGTAGTGCGGCCGCGATCCCCGCCTGGGTCGCGCCCGGGATGGAACGTCTCGAGCTCATCGCGCTCCCGCGATACGCACGCTGCCGTTGAGAAACGGGTTGTGCCGGCGCTCGTGCCCTATGGTCGTGGCGGGTCCGTGACCCGGGTACACCTTCACCTCGTCGCCCAGTGCCACTATCCGCTCCAGCGAGCGCGCCAGCTGCGCCCCGCTCGCCATCGGCAGGTCGGTGCGACCCACCGAGCCCGCGAAGAGGCAGTCGCCCACGAACGCCACGCCATTCCCGTGGATCACGACGTGACCGGGCTCGTGGCCGGGTGTGTGAATCACCTCGAAGTGCGTATCGCCCACGCTCAGCGTATCGCCCTCGTGCAGCGTGCCCTCCACCGGCGGCGGCTGCTCGATCTCGAGCCCGAAGTAGCGCGCGTGCTCAGCCGCTCCCCGGTACACGGGAAGCCCATCGGGGTGCACGAGGATCGGCACCGGATGCCGTCGCACGATCCCCGCGATCCCGCCAACGTGGTCCATGTGCGAATGCGTCAGCCAGATCGCCTCGAGCGCCGCGCCGCTGGCATCGAGCGCTCGCAGCAACCGATCGGGCTCGTCGCCGGGATCCACGAAGACCGCGCGCCGTGCATCTTCGTCGACCACCAGGTAGCTGTTCTCCTGGAGCGGCCCCACCGCGATGGTCTGGATCTTCATTCCGGGCGTCGCTCGCGTGCCGGGCCAACGTGCCTCACGAGAGCGCCGGATCGCTCGTGACCGGCGCCTCCGCCGTCTCGATCACCGGCGGCTCTCCCACACCGTGGTGCGCCAACCAGCGCTCCGCCTCGAGCGCGGCCATGCACCCTGTGCCGGCCGCGGTGATCGCCTGCCGATAGTAGTCATCCATCACGTCGCCGGCTGCGAAAACACCCTGCACGCTCGTCACCGTGCGCCACGGTTCGGGGAGCTTGATGTAGCCGTGCGGCGTCAGCGCCAGCTGCCCTCCGAGGAACGCGGTATTGGGCGTGTGGCCGATGGCGACGAACAGGCCGCCGAGCTCCAGGTCGCTCCGCTCTCCAGTCGCGGTATCCTCCACGCGAACGCCCGTGATGGACTCGTAGCCGAGTACTTCCACCACCTTGCTGTTCCAGAGCACGCGGATCTTCGGGTGCGCGAGCACTCGCTCCGCCATCACCTTGGACGCGCGGAACGCATCGCGCCGATGGATGATCACCACCTCTCGAGCGAACTTCGTGGTGTAGAGCGCCTCTTCCATGGCGCTGTCGCCGCCGCCTACCACGCCGAGCACCTGGTTGCGGTACACCGGGAGCGCCGCGTCGCAAACCGCGCAGGCGGAGACGCCGCCGCCGCTCTGCGCCAACCGCTCTTCGTTTGGGACTCCCAGCCACCTGGCGTTGGCTCCCGTCGCGACGATCACCGCCATCGCCTCCACCTCGTCGCTCTCCGTGGGCTTCAGCACGAACGGGGAGCTCGAAAATTCCACGCGCTCCACCGCCTCGCTCACCACGCGCGTGCCGAAGCGCAGCGCCTGCTCGCGCATCTTGTCCATCAGCTCCGGCCCCGTGATCCCCGCGGGGAAGCCGGGGAAGTTCTCCACCTCTGTGGTGGTCATGAGCTGACCGCCGGGAATCGTGGTGCCGATCGGCTCCCCCTCGAACACGAGTG
This sequence comes from Gemmatimonadaceae bacterium, assembly GCA_035688075.1. Lineage (GTDB taxonomy): Bacteria > Gemmatimonadota > Gemmatimonadetes > Gemmatimonadales > Gemmatimonadaceae > JADGGM01. The sequence continues at coordinate 19,589 of DASSNL010000237.1, read as the reverse complement.
GGTCGAGGTTCGCACGCGCAGCGTACACGGCGGCGGTCCAGGCGGCGGGACCGGAGCCGATGATCACGAGAGTTTCCCTTCTGCGCTCTGTCATTGAGGTCGTCTGTTCGGGTTCACTTCCATCACTTCGCGCCGATGCCCAACACGTTAAGCGCGCCATGGCAGTGCGATACCGTACCTATCAACACTTCGGCGGCTCCCGCGGTGCCCGCTTCGATCACCAGCCGGTCGGCCTCGAGCACGTCCGCGGTATCGAACATTCCCACGCCGTACGCACGGTGAGTGCAGTGGAAGATCGCCGGTCCGGCCAGCTCCCTCCCCCTCTCCCGCTCCGAGCGCACGTAGTCGCGCACGCCCGGTGGCATGCTCCAGCTCCTGGGGCCGCGAGTATGCGGACAGGTGGCTGGCTCCACGCAGTTTATCGGGCAGGTCCACGTTGCGTAGCTCACGTAGCTGGTTCCGTCGTCCGCGCGATATTGCCACGGCATGGGAGGCGAGCCTTCGAAAGGGCGCGTCTCGACCACGCGATCCGGCCAGCGCTTCCGCGCGCGCTCCAGAAGCCACTGATACATGAGGTGCGGCATGAGCGGTGACGGAACTATCGCATCGGCCGCCGCTCCGTTGCTCGAGGCCTCGTCGAAGTATCGCTCGAAGAAGGCACTCCAGTCGCTGACTACCACGTCCGGGTCCGGTGCCCCCGCGACGCGCTCGCGCGCGGGATCCTCGAGCTCGGCGGCTACCCTGCAGCCGGAGTCCTTGTCGACCACGAGGAGTCGGTCGTACGCCAGCGCACCGGCGTTCACCGCACGGCCGAGCTGGCGCACGTAGTACGAGCCATAGCACCCTCCGCCGACGACCACCACCGTCCCGTAATGCTGCATCCAGGAAAGATAAGCGGACGGTGGTGGGGATGAGCCGCCGTCACCTGATGTGTCGCCCTCCGTCCACCACCAGCGTTTCGCCAGTCACGTAGTCCGCCTCGAGGAGGTACAACATCGCCTGTGCCACGTCGTCGGGCGAGCCGAGTCGGCGCAGCGGCGTGGTGCGCTCGAGGCGGGTGGCATCGTCGCTGCTCCAACTCTCGGGAAGGAGCACGGCGCCGGGTGCGATCGCGTTGACCCGGATATCCGGCGCGAGCACACGCGCGAGAGAGGTGGTCATGTGGATCACGCCCGCCTTCGAGATGCCGTGCGGGATGTAGCCGGGCCAGCTCTCGAGCCCGGCGAGGTCCGCAATGTTCACGATGGCGCCGCGTGTCCCGTCGCCCGCGGCTTCACCCTGCCGCATCACCTTCGCCGCCGCGCGCGCGCAGAAGAAGGGCGCGCGCAGGTTCAGGTGGAAGGTCGCATCCCACTTCTCGGGCGTGACCTCATCCAGCGGCATGCGCACCATCACCGCGGCGGAGTTGACCAGCACGTCGAGCGTCCCGAAGTGCTCCGCCACATCGTTCACCAGCCGCTCGGGAGCGGCGCTCTCCGTGAGGTCCGCGCGCACCGTCCACGCTTCCGCTCCGCCGCTCGCCGCCTCGGCGTCGCGGGCGGTGTCCAGCGCCTCGCTGTCAGAGGCGTGGTAGTGGATCGCCAGGCGCATCCCGCGCGCGGCGAGCGCCAGCGCGAGCGCGCGTCCCACGCGGTGGGCCGCGCCGGTGACGAGCGCCACCCGGCCGCGGAGCTCCACGCTACTCCGCCACCGCCGCTATGACATCGGCGGGCGCCGGCGCGCCACGCACCGCGAAGGCGATCTTCCCTTCGCGGTCGATGGCGTACACGGTGCGCTGGATCCCGAACCCACCCAGCTTTATCGCGTGGTATGCCTCTGCAATCGACCGGTCGGCGTCACTCAGCAACGGGAAGCCGAACTCCATCTTCGCCGCGTACTTCGCATGCGCGGCCACGCTGGCAGGGTTGACCCCCACCGGCTGCACACCCGCACTTCTGAACTCGCTCATCTCATCGCGCACGGCGGAGAGTTGGCGGTTTCAGCCAGGCGTGTTGTTCCCCGGGTAGAAGAAGAGCGCTACCGGCCCCTTCTTCAGCAGATCTTCCAGCGAAACGGTGCTACCATCGTTCGCCCGGGCGGTGAAAGTGGGAGCAGTGCTGCCGATGGCGAGAAGTTCACTCATGCTACTCTCTCCCGCTTCCTGCGCTCGCGCAGGAAGGCATCCTGTTTCTCGAGCCAGCTAGCTGGCACGTTCATGCAGCCGATGGTGCGCTGCCCCGCACTCGCTCCATGCCAGTCGGAGCCGCCGCTGGGGACGAGGTTGAAGTGCTCCGCCAGCGCTCCGATGCGCGCGATGTCCTCGGCGGAGTGACTGGGGTGGCGCACCTCCACGCCGTCGAGGCCGAGGGCGCGAAGCTCCTCGAGCCGCGCCCGACTGGCCGACGCGCCCGGGTGCGCAAGGACCGCTATCCCGCCCGCCTCGTGCACGAGCGCGATGGCATCGCGCACGGCGAGGTACTCCTTCTCTACGTACGCCGGTTTCCCGAAACCGAGCCAACGGTCGAACGCCTCGCGCTGGTCGCGCGCTCGACCGAGCGAGACGATCGCCCGAGCGACGTGCGGCCGGCCTATGGCACCGGTGCCTGCGTGCTCGAGCACCCCCTCCATGGTGACCGGGAGCCCGAGCTCGTTCAGGCGCCGCACGATTCGCTCGGCACGTGTGCGGCGCGCCTCGCGGAAGCCCGCCAATCGCGACTCCAGCTTGTCCAGATGCGAGATGTGCAGCCCGAGCATGTGGACCTCACCAGTGTCGTGCGCGCTGAGCTCCACGCCCGGCACCACGCGTACGCCCAGTCGATCACCAGCCTCGGTCGCCTCGGGTACTCCCGCCAGCGTGTCGTGGTCGGTGAGCGCTATCGCCTGCAGCCGCGCGCGCGCCGCGGCTTCCACGACCTCTCTCGCCGGAAGCGAGCCATCCGAGGCGGTGGAGTGCATGTGCAAATCGACGAAAGCGCCGTCGGCCGACCGCGCGTCGCGCGTCGGCGGCGTCACGGCAGGTAACCCGCCTCCGGCGAAGTGGCGCTCGGCTGCGATTGGCCGAGGAGCCGCACGAGATCCTCCTCGGAAAGCTCCGCCAGCGACTGGTCGCGCCAGCGCGATCCCTGCGGCGAATAGCGGGTCACTCGCAGCACTCGATCTTCACCCTCGCCCGAGATGAAGAAGAGCGAGAATTCATCGTGGTCGTACTGCGTCACGCGGCCAGCAGGCATGACCTTCCACTCGCGGCCGGCGACGGTGATGGTGCGGTACGGCATCAGTCCAACTCCACTTCCTGGTAGATGCGCGACGCGTCAACGAGCGACTCGGGCGCTTCCTGCAGCGCCCTTGCCAGAACGGCGGGATCCTCCGCCTCGATGAACTCGATGAACGCTCCGGCGAGATCGGTCTCCTCGAAGACCCAGAATCTGCAGTTCGCGCCCTGATAGTACGCCTTCCGGGCGCGCAGCTTGGTCATGTACTTCTTGCGTTCCGACAGCGGAACGATCGATCGCTGGATCGTGAGCGAACGAGATGGTTTCATATACCCGCGTCGGGAAAGGTCTCAATGGACTTCTTCACGTGGGCGAGGAATTGGTCGGCCACGGCACCGTCGATGATTCGGTGATCGAACGAAATGGAGAAGTAGGCGCAGGTGCGAATGGCGATGGTGTCCTCGCCATCCGGGCCGGTGATCACCTTGGGACGCTTCTCTATCGCCCCCACACCAAGTATGGCGACCTGTGGCTGGCTGATGATGGGCGTGCCCATCAGCGAGCCGAAGACACCGGGGTTGGTGATGGTGAAGGTGCCGCCCTGCACCTCGTCGGGGTTCAGCTTCTTCGCGCGCGCACGAGCCGCGAGGTCGTTGAGCGAGCGCGTGATTCCCGTGAGCGAGAGATCGTCGGCGTGCTTCACCACGGGGACTATGAGCCCCCAGTCGAGCGCGACCGCGACACCGATATTGTACTCCTTCCGGTAGATGATGCTGGTGCCACTCACGGAGCTGTTCATCACCGGGTACGCCTTGAGCCCGTCCACCACCGCCTTGATGATGAAGGGCATGTACGTGAGCTTCTGCCCGGAGCGCTCGAGGAATTCCGCGCGGTGTTCGTTGCGGATCCGAGCGACGCGGGTGAAGTCGATCTCCATGAACGAGGTGACGTGCGCCGAGGTACGTCTCGAGAGCACCATGTGCTCCATGATGCGCTGGCGCATGACAGACATCGGCTCGACCACATCGCCCGGGTAGACCTCGGGCGGCGGCAGACGGTGCTCCTCCATCGGTGCCGCCGGAGCGACCGGAGCGCCTCCGACCGCCGGCCGCGCTGCGGGCGCGCCCTGCGCCGGTGCGGTGCCCGCCTCGATCACCTGCATGATGTCGCGCTTGGTCACGCGACCGGCGACGCCGGAACCAGTCATGGAGGAGATGTCGATCCCGTGATCCGCCGCGATCTTGCGCACCAGCGGCGAACTGCGCGTGCGTACCCTCGACTCGAAGCTCTTCCCGTTGCCGCCCTCGGCGCGCGCGGGAGCGACAGGCGCGGACGGAATGGCGGGAGCCGACGACGCATCGGCGCCAGCAGGCACGGGTGCCGATGCGGCACTCGCCGCGGCGGGAGCAGCCGCGGGCGCGGCCGCTTCCACGGCTGCACCCTTCTCTGTCTCGAGACGCGCCACGACCGTCTGCACCGGGACGGTCTCGCCCTCCTGGACGAGGATCTCGGCCAGCACGCCGGCGGACGACGCCGGTATCTCCGCATCGACCTTGTCAGTGGAGATCTCGAAGATCGGCTCGTCGCGCTTGACCTCGTCGCCAACCTTCTTGAGCCATCGCGAGAGCGTGCCCTCGGCAATGGACTCACCCATCTGCGGCATGATCACGTCTATCCGTGCCACTGGATCAGCTCCTCTCTGAGTTTCCCGTCGTCCGCGAGCGCCTGCGCAACCGCCAGACCACCACAGTCGGCAGGAGCACGAGCCCCGTCAATCCGCCCACCAACAGATAAAGACCGGTGTGGCAGGCCGGGAGTCCCTCGGGCGGTGTGCACCCGGTTACCGACTCCACCAGGCGGCCAACCGCCACCGCTATCATCCCCCCGCCGAAGAAGCCGGGCACCGCCATCAGACAACCTATACCGACGGCGCGAGCACGCTCCGCGCCGGGATCGGTCTGCTCCGTGTCAGCCACCCTTCAGTACGCCGCCAGGCGGCGGGCCACGTTCACGATGTCCGTGGTCTGCGGCAGCACGTAGTCCTCGAGCGGAGGCGAGTACGGAAGCGGTACGTCCGCCGCGGTGACGCGCAGAATGGGCGCATCCAGCCACTCGAACGCGTGCTCGTTGATCCGTGCCGTCACCTCGCCGGCGACGCCGCCGGTGCGGGTGTCCTCGTGCACGATCATCACGCGATTCGTCTTCTTGACCGTGGCGATGATCGCTTCGTCGTCGAGCGGAGAGAGCGAGCGCAGGTCGATCACCTCCACCGAGAGCCCGTCTTCCTTCTCGAGCTGCTCGGCAGCCTCCAGCGACTTCCACACCGTGGCCGCGTAGGTGATGATCGAAAGATCCTTCCCCTCGCGGGCGGTGCGCGCCTTTCCGATCTCCACCAGGTGATCGTCGCCTTCGGGGAGCTCCTCCTTGATGCGACGGTAGAGGTACTTGTGCTCGAAGTAGAGCACGGGGTCGTCGTCGCGGATGGCCGCCTTGAGCAGACCCTTGGCGTCGCTCGCAGTGGCCGGGTACACGATCTTGAGCCCCGGCGTGTGGAGGAACGCTGCTTCCGGGTTCTGCGAGTGGAAGGGACCTCCGCGCACATACCCGCCGCTGGGCCCGCGCACCACCAGCGGGCAGGGGAGGAAGGCGCGGTAGCGCGAGGTGGCTACGTAGTTCGTGAGGATGTCGTAGGCGCACGAGATGAAGTCGATGAACTGCATCTCGCAAACCGGGCGCATCCCCATGTGCGCGGCACCGGCGGCGGCGCCGACGATCGCTGCCTCGGAGATCGGCGTGTCTATCACGCGCCCCTCTCCGAATTTCGCGAGGAGTCCGTCGGTGACCTTGAACGCGCCGCCGTACGCGCCGATGTCCTCGCCCATCACGAAGACGTTCTCGTCGCGCGTCATCTCCTCGTCGAGCGCCTGCTTGATCGCCTCGAGGTAGGTTATCTCAGCCATCGTAGGTTCCCCACCCTGCAGCGCGTTCGTTCTTCTCCACCGCCCTGTCCAGGCCGCGGCGATACCAGAGCGGCTCGACCTCGGCCGGCTCCGCGTACACGCCCGTCAGCGCGTCGGTCGGCTCCGGCATCGGCGACCGGTCGGCGAGGTCGGTGGCCTCGTCGATCTCCTTCTGCACGCGCTGGTCGATCGCCTCCAGCTCCTTGCGCTTCACGCCCTCGTCGCCCAGCAGCACGGACATGTAGCGGTCGAGTGGGTCGTTGTTCTTTTCCCACCACTCGATCTCGCCCGCGGGGACGTACGACTGGTTGTCATGCTCCGCGTGGCCCTTCCGGCGGTAGGTCACCAGCTCGATCAGCGTTACGCCCTCGCCGCGCCGCGCGCGATCCACCGCGCGCCTGGTGACGTCGTAGGTCGCGAGGACATCGTTCCCGTCGGCGCGCACGCCCGGGATGCCGTAGGCAAGTGCCTTGTCCTTGAACTCCTTTACCGCGCTCTGGCGTTCGGTCGGCGTGGAGTAGGCGTAGCCGTTGTTCTCGACGATCACTACGAGGGGGCAGCGCTGCACGGCAGCGAGGTTGATCCCCTCGTGGAAAGCACCCGTCGACGTGGCGCCGTCGCCCACGTAGACGAGCCCGACGCGCTTCTCGCCGCGCAACTTGAAGCTCAGCGTGACGCCCGCCATGACCGGGACCATGTCACCCAGATGCGAGATCTGGCCGATGAAGCCGCGCTCCAGGTCGCCGAAGTGGATGTTCAGCTCGCGGCCGCGCGTGGGAGAGTCACCCTTGGCCATGTACTGCCGGATGATCTCGAGCGGCTCCGCGCCCTGCACGAGCATCGAGCCGAGATTGCGGATGAGCGGCGAGAGGAAGTCGCCCTTTCCCCGGTCTAGTGCGTACGCGCTCCCCACCGCGTCGGCCTCCTGACCGAGCGAGCGGAAGAGGCCACCCACGACCTTGGTCTGCCTGTAGAGGTTCACCAGCCGCTCCTCCAGGGAGCGGGTGAGCCGCATGTAGTAGTAGATCTCGAGCTTCTGCTCGCGAGTGAGCAGCCGCGAAGGAGGGGGTTCCGGTTCGCGCGCGCGATCGCGCGCGTTGGGCCGCGCGCGCGTGGAGGTACGGGAGGCCATCAGTAGGCCGCCTTCAGCTCGTGTCGCGGGTCGGCGACACGGTGAACCTTCACGAAATAGCGCTTCACGTTTCGATCGAGCCGGCTCTCGCCTACCTGATCGGTGGAAGCATCTATGAACGTGTAGTGCCCACCCTCAGGGCGGGCACGAAGCGTCAAAGTACCCAGCTCGCCCGAGAAGGTGCGGGAGTCGCTCGCCCGAGCGGTGCCGGCACTGAGCCCAATGGTCGGAAAGAATTCGTCCGCGATCGCCAGCGCCTCTTCGGGGCGCAGGTGAGTGCGATGAAAGTGTCGCATGAGATTGTCACGGAGATGCCTGCCGCTCGCCCAGGACCTGCTGCATCCAGTCCACCTGCTCGAGCTGCTGGGTAGAATCGCGCCGGAACCGGAGCCCCATGGCCCAGTTACCAGCGACGACGAAGTTGAGCGTTGCGTAATAAGTGCCGAGCTCCTCACCGGGGACGAAGGTGTCCCACGTGCTCGCCCCTTCTCTCGTGTTGGAGTAGAGGATCCCCTGGCCGCCCTCGATCGGCTGCCCCGAGTCCTTGTCGCGCACCACCAGCTTGTAGCGCGCGGGCTCTCTCGCGTGCGGCGGCGACGGCACGCTCGAGATTCGCATCGAGTAGTGGTCGGTGTACGCCGGCATGGTGCCCGGCTCCCGTCCACCGCCACACGCCGCCATCATGGCGACGGCGGCTGCGAAGAGAGGCAGGCGAACCATGCGCGGATGTCCGATCACGACTGGTAATACTCCATGCCGAGGTGAGTGATCTGCTCCTCGCCCATCAGGTGGCGCAGCGTGTTCTTGAACTTGGTCTGCTGAATGAAGAGATCATGTTCGGGCTGCAAACCCGGGGCCGCCATGGGGCTCTTGAAGAAGAACGAGAGCCACTCCTGGATCCCCTTGAGTCCGGCGCGCTGGGCGAAGTCCATGAAGAGCGCGAGGTCGAGCACCAGCGGCGCGGCGAGGATCGAGTCCCGGCAGAGAAAGTTGACCTTTATCTGCATCGGGTAGCCCATCCACCCCTTGATGTCGATGTTGTCCCAACCTTCCTTGTTGTCGCCGCGCGGGGGGTAGTAGTTGATGCGCACGACGTGCGAGAAGTCCTTGTAGAGCATCGGGTACTTCTCGGGCTGAAGGATGGTGTGCAGCACGCTGAGCTTCGATTCCTCCTTCGTCTTGAACGAAGCCGGATCGTCGAGCACCTCGCCGTCGCGGTTGCCGAGGATGTTGGTGGAGTACCACCCCTCGAGCCCGAGCATGCGGGCCTTGAGGCCGGGCGCGATCACGGTCTTCATCCATGTTTGCCCGGTCTTGAAGTCCTTCCCCGAGGTGGGGACGCCGCGGTCGTTCGCGAGCTGGATCAGCGCCGGCGTATCGACCGCAAGGTTCGGCGCGCCGTTGGCGTAGGGGACTCCTTCCATGATCGCCGCGTAGGCGTAGAGCATGGCTGGGGAGATCGCGTCGTCGTTGCGCTCCATCGCCTTCTCGAACTGCTCCACCGTGGCGTGCTGCGGGCCGGGCTTGATGAAGATCTCCGTGGAGCCGCACCAGACCGCGACGACGCGATCGAGCTTGTTATCCGCCTTGAAGTTGCGGATGTCGTCGCGAAGCTGCTCGGCCAGATCGCGCTTGGTCTTCCCCTGCTTGACGTTGGTGCCGTGGATGCGCGTGACGTACTTGTTGTCGAAGACGGCCGGCATCGGGACGATCTTCGAGAGGAAGTCGGCGATCGGCTCGATGTCGCGCTCCTCGAGCACGCCCGCCTTGCGGGCCGCGGTGAGCGCGTCGTCGGGGATCGGGTCCCACGCGCCGAAGACCAGGTCGTCGAGCGAGGCGAGTGGGGCGAAGTCCTTGATCAGCGGCGAGCGGTTATCGGTGCGCTTGCCGAGGCGGATGGTGGCGAGCTGCGAAAGCGAGCCTATGGGCTCGGAGAGTCCGCGCCGCACGCTTTCCGTGCCGGCCATGAAGGTGGTGGCCACGGCCCCGAGGCCGGGGGTGAGCACACCGAGGCGACCCTTGGCGGGTGCTGGCGCACCCGGTCGCGAAGCAGGCCGGTTGTCGGCCGCGCTGGAACCCTGCACGAAGCTATTCTCCTTTCACGATGGAGCGCGGAGGTGCGGATTCGCGGGCCGATTCGGCCGTGGCGGACGCCTCACTCACCGCGCGCGTGGCATCGGCGTGCTCCCGCCGCGCGGCGCCGCGAACGGCGGCGACACGCTGGAGTGCGGTGATCCACGCGGTGATTGTCAAAAGAACGATTATGCCGATCAGCACCAGCCCGTCGAGTGCCAGGCCGAAGAATGCCTGAGGCGCGGAGAGCAACACCACTCGTTCGGGGCGTTGGAGCAGCCCCACCTTCGCGTCTATTCCGAGCGCCTCGGCGCGCGCTCTCGTGTACGATGTGACGAACGTGCCGATGAGTGCGAGCACGCAGACGGCAACCATCACCGTTCCCTGCCACCCGGGGCGCGTGGAGAAGAACACCGCGAGCCCGCCCAGCACGAAGCCGTCCGCGACACGATCCAGGGTCGAATCGTAGAAGGCGCCGAACAACGAGCTCCGGTTGGTGCGTCGAGCCACCATCCCATCGAGCACGTCGAACAGCGCCGTCAGACCCAGGAACCATCCGCCCGTGCGGATGTGCCCCGTACCATAGATTATGCCGCCAATGACCGAACAAAGTGTTCCGATTGTGGTGATGGTATTCGGCTGGACGTCATGCCGAACCAGCCACTCCGCCACTGGCTCGATGAGGCGGAGATACACACGTTTCACCCGATCGGGCAGAAGATTCATGTCGCTGTCGCGACTGACGCGCGGAGAGCTGGATCCGCCTTCGATTCCGATGCACGACGGGCCGGAGTGACGCTCCGGCCCGGTAAACTATCCGGTGGCGATGACGGGAGCAAGCCGCGCGTTACGGCAGCGTCCACGCATAGGTGCCCGAGAGCACCACGTCGTCGCGCGTGTAGGTGCGCGTTCCATCCACCGTCACCGCCTTGAGCGAAACCGTGGAGCCCGACGCTACGCCGTTCACGGCGAGAGCCTTGGTGCTGTTGGCGGCCACCTGCCCCACGAGTATATCGGTCCCACCGCTGGTAACGTACACGTTCACATCCTGCGAGAGCGTGTTGCTAACGTTGAGGGACACACCGCTCGACGGGTTCACACCCGTTCCGACTTCCACCTTCCGCGATGCGCATGCACCCACGACCATCACGAGTAGAACGGCCAGCAAGCCTCTCATGGATTATTCTCCTTTGGAAGTAACCCGCGGGCGAGCGTGCGATCCGCGCTTGCGCGCGCCCGCCCTGAAGATGCAGGATAGGCGAGCTCCGCAACACCCTTGCCACACGCGCCACTCCCACTTCCCCTGATGAAACAGAACCCATCCTCACGCACCCACCTCCATGCCCCGGCACTCCGTGCCGCGTACCGGCGCGCGTCGTTGCTCGGCGCGCTCCCTCTTCTCGCTGCCTGCGCGACCGCGCATCAGGGGCCGGCGATCCCCGCCGCCACTCCCTCGCGTTCGGCGATCGCCGACTCCGTACGCGCCGTCCTGCTTCGCGGCCTCGCCGACAGCGCCTACCCCGGCGCGTATGCGGTGGTGGGGAGCAGCAATGAGATCTATGCGAGCATGGGAGTGGGCCACCTCGACTGGGCCACCTCGCCAGTTCCCGACGAGAACACCATGTGGGACATGGCGTCGCTCAGCAAGGTGATCGGCACCACGACCGCGGCGATGCAACTCTGGGAGGAAGGGCGCCTGAACCTCGAGGCGCCGGTCCAGAAGTACATCCCCGAGTTTACCGGCAAGAACAAGGAGCTCGTCACCGTTCGCAACCTCCTCACCCACAGCTCGGGTCTCCCGGCCTGGAGGCCGCTCTACAAGGAGGCCAGGACGCCAGAGGAAGCGGTCCAGCTGGTCTTCACCACCCCGCTCGACACCCTCCCGAACGTCCGCATGGTCTACAGCGACCTCGGGATCATCACACTCGGCAAGATCATCGAGCGCATCTCGGGCGAATCGCTGGACGGATACCTCGCCCTGCACGTCTTCGGCCCGCTCGGAATGAAGTCAACCATGTACCGGCCGCCTGCGTGGATGCGCCAGCGTATCGCGCCTACCGAGCGCGACCCGTGGCGCGGTCGGCTGGTGTACGGTGAAGTACACGACGAGAACTCGTACGCGCTCGGTGGCGTGGCCGGGCACGCGGGCCTCTTCAGCACCGGGCACGATCTCGCCATCTTCGCGCAGATGTACCTCAACGGAGGCGTGCACGACAGCGTGCGCATCATGAGCGAGACAGCCGTGAAGACGTTCACACAGGTGCAGGATTCCACGCTCTCGAACCGCGCGCTCGGCTGGGAGGTACCCAGCGGTACCAATTCCGCTGGGCACCTCCTTTCCAAGCATGCCTTCGGGCATACCGGGTTCACCGGCACGTCCATCTGGATGGATCCCGATCGCGATCTCTTCGTGATCCTGCTGACCAACAGGGTCGATCCGAGTCGCGAGAGCCGCGGCATCTACGCCGTGCGTCCGGCGCTCGCCGACGCCGTCGCGGAGGCCCAGGATGCGAGCATGGGACGCAAGGTGGTCGCCACGCGCGCGGCGCACGGCGACGGGTCGCGCTGACGATGGTCCGGGAGCGCTCGCGCGTCCCCGAGACGGACGCGCGAGCGCTCTTATTCCGAGCTCTTCCCCGTTGATGGATGGCCCTCGGATTGCTATAGTTAGAGACAGTCGGGGCGTGTTCCCCGCCCACTTCGAGCGAGGTTTCGAATGAGCACTACCCAGCAGCCCGCGGTCACCGTGACCGTCACCCCCACGGCGGCCGTAGAGGTCAAGCGCTTCATGGAGCAGGAGGGCGTTTCCGAGGCCCAGGGCGGACTGCGCGTCAGCGTCCAGCCCGGCGGTTGCAGCGGCTTCAGGTACGGCCTTCTCATAGAGGAGCAGAAGTCGGACGACGATCTCGTGGTCCCGCAGGAGGGATTCAACGTCTTCGTCGACCCGTTCTCGGCGCAGTACCTGGATGGCGTGACGATCGATTACGTCTCGTCCATGCAGGGTTCCGGGTTCACCTTCAACAACCCGAACGCCACTGGCGGCTGCGGCTGCGGCAGCTCCTTCACGGCCTGACCATAGAGCGGAGCGCTTCTCCCACGCGCTCGCGCAGCGGGTCCAGCCAGCCACGGCCGCTCGCCAGCTCTACTTACGAGCGGCCCGGACCCGGCCGGCGGCAATGAAGGACCCGATCTGCAGCGTAGGCCCGCGATCCCACCGCGAATCGCGGGCTTTCGTATGCCCCCGCCCCACCCCCTGCAATTTCCACCCGCAAGGCTACCTCAACCGCCTACATGCACATCCGCACAGTAGTCGTCGACAGTTACGATGAAATGGGCCGACTCATCGCCGGCCGCATGGCGGAGCTGATCCGTGAGCGATCGGCCGCCGGACGGACGGCCGTTCTGGGACTCGCGACCGGCTCTACACCGATCCCCGTGTACCGCGAGCTGATCCGCATGCATCGCGAGGAAGGGCTGAGCTTCGCCAACGTCGTCACCTTCAACCTCGACGAGTACTACGACATCCCGCCCGACAGCATCCACTCGTACCACCGCTACATGTGGGAGAATTTCTTCTCCTTCGTGGATATCGCGCCTGAGAACGTACACATCCCGCGTGGCGACATCCCGCGCGACGAGGTGGCCGCGGAGACGCGCCACTACGAGGAGCTGATCCACGAGGCGGGCGGGATAGACATTCAGATCCTCGGAATCGGCAAGACCGGTCACATCGGCTTCAACGAGCCGGGATCGGGGATAGACAGCCGCACGCGGCTCATCACGCTCGACATGGTGACCCGCAAGGATGCGGCGGCCGACTTCTTCGGCGAGGAAAACGTACCGCGCGAGGCGATCACGATGGGGGTCGGGACGATCCTCGAGGCGCGCGAGATCCTCATTCTGGCCACGGGCGAGCACAAAGCGGACATCGTGCGGCGCGCGGTGGAGGGAGAGATCGATCACGAGGTGCCGGCCACGTTCCTCCAGAAGCATCCAAACACGATCTTCTACCTCGACCACGCCGCGGCGGCGGATCTCACACCCGTCGCGACCCCCTGGCTCGTGGGTGAAGTGGAGTGGACCGAAGAGCTGGCGATCCGCGCCGTCACCTGGCTCGCCAAGCGCTGCGGACGCGGGATGCTCAAGCTCACGCACCGCGACTACGCCGAGAACCGGCTCTCCTCGCTGGTGGCGCTGCACGGCTCTCCGGGCGCGCTCAACGGGATGGTATTCAACGCGCTCGGCGCCAAGATTCGTGGGCGCTCGAAGCTGCCGCGCGGGAAGCGCATCATCTGCTTCTCGCCGCATCCGGACGACGACGTGATCTCGATGGGCGGCATTCTGCGCAAGCTGATCGAGAACGAGAACGACATCATCGTCGCGTACATGACGAGCGGCAACATCGCTGTCTTCGATCACGACGTGCGTAGGCACATCGACTTCCTCAGGCGCATGTCCGTGGATGGATATGTATCGGAAGACCGGATAGACGCGCTGGCTACGAAGGTGCTCGATTCCCTCGCGCACAAGCGCCCCGGAGACGTCGACATCCCGGAGGTGCTCGACATCAAGCGCAAGATCCGCGAGACGGAAGCGGTGAGCGGGATCGAGGTGCTCGGCCTGTCGCGCAGCGCAGCGTGCTTCCTCAACCTCCCCTTCTATCGCACCGGAAAAGTTCGCAAGGATCCCATCGGGCCGGAGGATGTAGCCATAGTCCGGCAGCTCATAGAAGAGCACCGGCCCGAGCTGATCTTCGTGGCCGGCGATCTTTCGGATCCGCACGGCACGCATCGCATGTGTAAGGAGGCGATCGACCGCGCGCTCTGCGATCTGTACGGCGCGAGGGACTGTGCGCGGCCGGACGAGCAGCTGTCGGCGCCAACCGCCCACGCTGAGACCTCTGGCCGCCCGCGGCGGCCAGAGGTCTGGCTGTATCGCGGCGCCTGGCAGGAATGGCCGGTAACCGAGGCCACCTGGCTCGTCCCACTCTCACAGGAGGAGCTGCGCCTGAAGATCCAGGCGATCTTCAAGCACCAATCGCAGAAGGACACTGCCCCCTTCCCCGGGCAGGACGAGCGCGAGTTCTGGCAGCGCGTCGAGGCGCGCAACAAAGCCACGGCAGCGGAGCTGGATGCGCTCGGCCTCGCCGAGTACTTCGCCATGGAAGCCTATGTGGTCGACTGAGGGAGAGCGATGAGACACTTCACCTGGCTCGATGTAGTCGTCCTGCTCGCGTACCTGGCGGCCACCACGCTGCTTGGCGTCTGGCTGGGACGCGATCAGAAGACAGCCCGCGACTACTTCGTCGCCGACAAGGCGATTCCCTGGTGGGCCATCCTCTTTTCCGTGGTTGCCACGGAGACCAGCGCGCTGACGTTCATCAGCATCCCCGGCGTCGCCTACCTCGGCAACCTCACCTTCATCCAGGTGGCACTCGGCTACCTCGTGGGGCGCATCGTGGTTTCGTACACGCTGCTCCCGCGCTACTACGAAGGAGAGCTGGTCACCGCCTACTCACTCCTGGAGAAGCGCTTCGGAATCGGCACGCGTCGCTTCGCATCGGTGACTTTCATGGTCACGCGAGCCTTCGGCGACTCGGTGCGCGTCTTCGCTACCGCCATTCCGATTGCGCTCATACTCGGTCCGCAGGTACCGCGCGAGTACGTCGGGCCGGTGTCGATCCTTCTGCTGGGCGTCTTCACGATCATCTACACTTACCACGGCGGGATGCGCGCGGTGGTGTGGACTGACGTCATTCAGACGCTGGTGTATCTGCTTGGCGCGCTGGCAGCGGCATGGCTCATCGGGCGCGGAGTACCTGATGGATGGAGCGGGATCTTCGCAACCGCCGGCGCGGAGGGGAAGTTGCGGATCTTCGACCTCTCCCTCGGGCTCGACAAGCCGTATACGCTCGCCGCGGGGCTGATCGGCGGAGCGTTTCTGTCGATGGCATCGCACGGCGCCGACCAGCTCATCGTGCAGCGCCTCCTCGCGGCGCCCTCGGTGAAGGGCGCGCGCAAGGCGCTCATCGGGAGCGGGGTGGCCGTGATCCTCCAGTTCCTCCTCTTCCTGCTGATCGGAGTCGGGCTCTACGCCTACTATCAAGCGCGCCAGTTCGCGAGCCCCGACGCGATCTTCCCATCGTTCATCGTGGATGTGATGCCTCCGGGGCTCACCGGGCTGGTGATCGCCGCCATACTCGCGGCCGCAATGAGCACCGTATCGGGGTCGCTCAATTCGCTGAGCGCCGCGACAACGCACGATATTTATCTGCCGATCACTCGCCGCCGGGCGGACGACCCTGCCGTGCTGAAGGTGGGGAAAATCTTCACGCTCGTGTGGGCGGTCATACTCATCGGCGGCGCGCTGCTCTATCACCAGGAAGGAACGCCGGTGGTCGTGGTGGCTCTCTCCATCGCCTCGTTCACCTACGGCGGTCTGCTCGGCGGCTTCGGCCTCGCGCTCCTCTGGCCACGCGCCATCCAGCGCGACGCGATAACCGGGATGGCTGTCGGCATCTTCGCCATGACGCTGGTGGTGTTCGCGAAGCAGCTCTCCGCGGCGTATCCGTCGCTCGCTCCGACCCTCGGCCCCTTCGCATCGATCGCCTGGCCCTGGTACGTGCTGATCGGAACGTTGATCACCATTGCCGCTGGCATGGTCTCCTCCTATACCCACCCGGTTCCCGAGGCGGTGCCCGAGTTGGTCGAGGAGCTGACCTGATGCGCGTGGTCGTAGGAGTAGACGGCGGCGGCTCGAAGACGCGTGTGCTCGTGGCAGACGGCCGCGGGGAGGCGCTCGGGAGCTACGAGGGCGCGGCTTCCGCGGTACGTCCCGGAGCGGTGGAGCACTCCGCGGATGTCATCGCCGCATGCGTGAGGGAGGCGCTCGCCGCGGCCGGAGCGGCGGACGTGCGGCCTGCCGCGATCTGTGTCGGAGTGGCGGGAGTCGGGCGCCCCACCGAGCGTGAGCAGCTCTGGCGTGCGCTGACGGAGCGCGATCTGGCCAACGAGCTTTCCGTGCTCCCCGATGCGCAGGTGGCGCTGGACGATGCCTTCGGCGACGGGCCGGGGATCCTGCTGGTGGCGGGCACCGGCTCGGTGGCGTTCGGACGCGGCCCAACGGGCGCCGAGGCGCGCGTTGGCGGCTGGGGCCCGGTGTGCGGCGATGAGGGGAGCGGCGCGTGGATCGGACGGCGCGCTCTCTCGGTGGTCACAGCATCGCTGGATGGTCGCGAGCCGGAAACATCGCTGGTAGGCGCCGTGCTCACGGCGGCCGAGTTGAACGAGCCCGGCGAGCTGGTGGCATGGGCGGCGGCGGCGACGCCGGCGAATCTGGCTACGCTCGCCGCCACCGTCGTGAGTGCGGCCGAGGGCGGCGACCTGCGTGCCAACTCGATCCTCGACCTTGCCGCCGAGGAGCTGGCGCTCCATGTGCGAACGCTCGCCCGGCAGCTCTTCGCGGACGAGCGCGCGGCCTGCCCCGTCGCGCTCGCGGGCGGCCTTCTCAGGACAGGCTCCGCGCTGCGCAAGCGGCTGGAGCACCGACTCAAGTCGTCCACGCCCGGCGCACAGATCGTCGCCGGCGAAGTACGCCCCGAGCGCGGCGCCATGCGCGCCGCTCTCGCGCTCGTGGGCGGGCCCGAGAGAAGCGAGATAGAGCCCCCCGTCATGGAGGATGACACCAGCAACAATGCCGACAGCGACGGTGGAGATGTCGGTGGAGATGTCGGTGATGATAAGGACGCGGGCTATGAACGCGCTCCCGACGCTTCCGGTGGGATCGGCGGAGAGCACGCGAAGCCGGAAGTCGAACAGCCAGCCACCGCCGACGACCACGAAACCGAGGGTCGCGCAGTTGCCGACGAGCCCGAGCCCGAGCATGTGACCGACTAGGCTCACCCACGGTAGCTGGGCCCGAGAGTCCTGCTCCGTCATCGGCGAAAGGGCCGCGTTCGTGTGAGCGCGGCCCTTTCGAATCACATTTCCCGATCAGCGTGGTGAGATCAGCCGACACTCTCGACTGGGGTCTCATCGAGCGCCGCGGTGCTGGCGTCCAGCCCTTCTATCTCCGGCACCTGCGCCACGGTCCACACGCCCTCCGTCTTCGCGATCCACGTCGTGGCGCTCATGTCGCCGATGATGTTCACGGTCGTGCGCGACATGTCCAGAATACGGTCGACGCCAAGGATGATCGCGATCCCCTCGGCCGGGATCCCGAACATGACGAGCACGCCGATCAGCAGCGGGATCGATCCGCCTGGGACGCCGGCCGCGCCCACTGCGGTGATCACCACCATCACCATCACCACTATCATCTGCCCGAGCGAGAGATGGAGTCCGAAAACCTGGCTCAGGAAGAGAACGGTGACGCCCTCGAAGAGCGATGTGCCGTTCATGCACATCGTGGAGCCGAGTGGAAGAACGAAACCAGCGATGTGCGGCGGCACACCCAGGTTCTGCTCCGCTACCGCCAGGTTCGTGGGGAGCGTCGCGCTGCTGGAGCTGGTGGAAAACGCCGTCGCTATCGAAGCGCGGATGCGTCCGAAGAACTGAAGCGGTGACATGCCAACGGCGAATCGGATGATGAGCGAGATGGTAATTACCACGTGGATCAGCAGCCCGGCGATCACCACCAGGATGTAGCTCCCGAGCGGCTTGAGCAGCGCGTAGCCGAAGCGCGATGTGACGCCGAAGATGAGGCCCGCCACGCCGTACGGCGCGAGCTTCATGGCTATCTCCACGATCTTGATGACGATCTCGTTGAGCGCGTCGAGCCAGGCGATCATCGGAGCCGCCTTCTCCTTCGGGATCATCGTCAGCGCCGCACCGACCATGAGCCCGAAGAAGATTATCCCCAGGAGATCGAGGTCCACCGCCGACTTCACCGGGTTACGCGTGACGACATTGATCAGAGTCTGGATCCCGAAAGTGCTGGTCGCTGCGACCTGCATCTTGGATGCGGCATCTCCTGCGTAAGCCGCCAACAGCTCCGCGCGCATCCCTTCGGGCAGGTGGGCGCCCGGCTCGAACACTCGCACCAGGATCAGCCCGACGGTGGCGGAGAGCGCGGTCGTCACCAGGAAATAGCCGATGGTCTTGCTCCCCACCCGCCCGACCTTGCGCAGATCGCCCAATCCCGCCACCCCGAGCGAGATCGATGCGAAAACCAGCGGGATGACGATCATGAAGAGCAGATTGAGGAAGATCTGCCCCACCGGGTTCGCGATGTACTTCTCGACGAAGAGCGTGACGGCATGCTCCCCGCCGAGCTGCGTGTTGGCCAGTATCCCGAGAATCGCCCCCACCAGAAGCCCGAGAAGGATCTTCGTGTGTAGCGGTATTCCCTTCGACTTGCCTCCGATTGGCTCGCTCATACGCCCTCCGGAATCTTCGCTTCTTCTCGTGCTGAAGCGTCGTCACGATTTCTGAGTACCGAGCGGCGGTACCCGTAGAAGAAGTAGAAGACCAGACCGAGCACCAGCCAGATGGCGAAACGCACCCAGGTGACACCGGGAAGCTGGAACATGAGGTACGCGCACGCGGCGATGGAGATGAGCGGCGTGTACGGTACCCCCGGGACCCGGAACGGACGCGGGCGATCGGGCTCGAGGCGACGCAGCACGATCACACCGGCCGATACAAGCACGAAGGCGAAGAGCGTTCCGATGTTGGTGAGGTCCACCACCTCCGCGATGTTGGCGAAGGCTGCGAAGACCGCTACGAAGACGCCGGTGAGGATCGTCCCGACATAGGGCGTACGGAAGCGCGGATGCACCTTCGCAAGTACGGGCGGCAGCAGCCCGTCGCGCGACATGGAGAAGAAGATGCGCGGCTGCCCGAGTTGGAATACCAGCAGCACGCTCCCCATTGCGATCACGGCGCCGAGCGCGATAATGAAGCGCGAGAAGTTGAGCAGTGCCGGCGGTCCCTCGGCGTGTGCCAGCGCCGTGATCAGCGGCTCGGCGGTACCGAGGGTCTTCCAGGGGGCCATCCCCGTCATCACGACAGAGAGCGCGATGTAGAGCACCGTGCAGATGAGGAGACTCATCACGATGCCGAAGGGCATGTCCTTCCCCGGATTCTTCGCCTCCTCCGCTGCCGTGGAGACGGCGTCGAAGCCGATGTAGCTGAAGAAGATGATCGCCGCTGCCGCGCTGATCCCGGCGAAGCCGTTCGGGGCGAAGCCGCCCTGGGTAGCGTCCGTCCAGTTGGAGGGCTGGATGAGGAACGC
>DASSNL010000219.1:0-25414 GCA_035688075.1 Gemmatimonadaceae bacterium | reverse complement strand
ATAAGGCTGATGATAACGCGAGCTGGTGTACACCCCCACCCCCCCGACGAGCTCCGGGAACTGCGCTTCCACCGAATCCACCGCGTCCGCCACCAGGTGTGCATCGCGCGCGTCGATCCTGCCGTCGCCATTGGCATCGATCGCGACGTCCACGGCGTCGCCGTACTGGTGGCGGCTGTCCGTGGCCGCGAGCGGAACCCTGCGGTTGTGCGCCGGCGTCCGGAAGCCCGAGTGAACGTTCACCGCGAGGTCGACGTCCGCCTTCCGGATGGTACCCGCGATGCGCGCCATCACCAGCTCGAGCTTGTCCACCACGCGCGGATTGACCGCGATGAAGCGCGGCCACCCCTGCTGCCCGTCGTGCGTGAGAAGGTCGCCGAGACGGAGGTGCTCGCTCATCGGGAGATCCACATCGCCCTCGGTCACCTTCACGAAGCCGATGGGGAGGCGGTCGTCCAGCTTCTTGTGGCGTTCCGCGATGTACATCCCGATCCGATACCCGTCGAGCATCGAGCCCTTCTTCTGGTCGAATGGAACGAGCACCGCGAGCGTGAGACTCTCGACCACCCGGTTCAACCCATCACCCACGAGCGCCAGGCGGTAGAGCCCGGGCTCGCTGGGGACGTCGAGCGAGTCGCCGGTGAGCGCCCGGAGCGGCGCTATGGCGATCGTGTCATCCACGGCTTCCCAGGTATAGGCGAGCGTCGCGGCTGGGCGGCCGGTGACGTGCACTTCCACGGGCTGCGCCACGCGCGCGCCAGGAAGAGCGAACTCCATACGGACCGCCCCGCTCAGGCCCACGGGCACCGGGTCCACTCGCAGTGCGGGGAGCACGTCGCCGAATGCGCTGTCGGCGGCGAAGGGAGCGCGCTCGAAGCTGCGCGGCGGCTGATACGCCGAGATGAACGCCACCGCCGAAGCGACAGTGACGCACGAGAAGGCACCACGAGCCAACCGGCGGCGCAGCGGGCGTCTGGCCCGACCGACCGGGTCGCCGTCCTCCGTGTGATTCACAGACGTCTCCTTTTTCCAGATCATCTATGGCGCGCTCATCCACGGAGCGTGCCCGACAGCGTTTCAGCGTATCGCGTGCCGCTCGCACCGTCAGGGGCCGAGTCCCGCCTCTCGTCGACATCGCTGGCCCCGCGTCGGGCCCAAAAGAAGCTAAGCGGCGGCCATTCCCTGTGGGAACGGCCGCCTCATTCCTTCGATCGCTCTGACTGACCAGTTGGTCAAGCGAAGTCTACGGGAACGACGGGGTCAGGTCTTGCATCGTGCATCAGGCGGCGAACGGCTGGCTTTACCTGACATCGTCATCCCCGCGAAAGCGGGGACCCATGTTCGAGCCCGCTAACATGGGTCCCCGCTTTCGCGGGGATGACATCGAGTACCATGCGAGGCCTGAACCCGCCCTGCACGACGCCTTCAGCTCAGCACGACGCCTCCAACTCAGTAGATGTACACCGGCGTTCCCGGATCGACCACGCTGTAGAGGTAGTCGATGTCCTCGTTGCGGAGCCGCACGCAGCCGTGGCTCACCGCCTGCCCGATGGAGCCCGGCGCGTCGGTACCGTGCAGCGCATAGCCGTCGCCGAGGTTGAGGCGATGCGTACCCAGCACGCCAGCGTACTTGCGCTGGTTCGTGCCGAAGGGAGGGACGATGACGTTACCCCCGGCCACGATCTCCTTCCCCTCCTCTCCCAGGCCGAACGCGACCTCGCGGCCGTCGGGGAAGCGCTTCACCACGTCATTCCCGCTCACGGTGACGACGGCCCCATCCGGCGTGGGGATGCTCTGGCCGCGCGTGAGCTTCATGAGCCCGAGCCCTTTCTTGTGCGCCAGCTCGAGGTAGTGCCAGTCGGGCGGCACCCACACCGGATCGGCCTCCTTGCTCTGCACCACGAGCCGGCCGCGCGGCGTGTCGAACTTGTACTCGCTCCGGCCGCCGTGCTTCACCAGTGTCTTTCCGCTCCCCACGGCGACGCGCGTGGTGTAGAGCGTCTCGTCGCCCTTCTTGTACCAGAGTCGGCGGTCGGCAATGCTGACCACTATGTACGGCTGCTCGGCGGATGGTGCCGGGCTCGACGCGAGAACGTGCTGCAGCGAGTCGTTCACGATCCCGGCCTCGCGCTGCACACGCTCGAGGAGATCCCAGTTCCGGTTGAAGACGATTCGATTTACGTCGCGGCGGAAGCGGATCTGCACGGTGGAGTAGACCAGCCAGGCGCTCCCGGCCAGCAGGGCAACGGTGATGGCTACGAGGGCCCAGGCGTAGCGGGGCGCGTCGCGGAATGCGGAGAAGCGCATGCTCTGCCGGACTCGCTCAGTAGAAATAGACCGCCATCCCGCTCGACAGATTCGGCGCGATCGCTTCGAGGTCGGCCGCGCTGACGCGGATGCTCCCCGGAAGGATGTAGGACGAGTCGTTGAGCGGACCGGCGGTGGGGAGCGAGTAGATGACCGTACCGCCGTCGAGCACGATCGCTCGCGGGCCCAGCGCGCCGGCGAGGCGCGAATGATCGGGCGGATTCAGCCCGCGGTCGACGTACACCCACGCGGGGATCTCCCACGCATCCCTCGGTCCGATGACGGCCTGCACCGATCGCGTCCCGCGCGGGACCGCGAGCCGTACCGTGTCGGGTGCGATCCCTATTCGGCGCTCCGGACCCACTTCCACCGGTATGGCTCGCAGCAGCGCCCCCTCCCGCTCGAGGTACATGCGCGCGCTGTCCACGGAGATCGCGAGATGGATCTCCTTGTCGCCCTTCGCCTGGCGGCGGAGAAGCTCCATCACCATGTCGAAGCGCTTCTCGTGCGAGCCGAGTATGGCATCGGTGCGCGCGCGCTCGAAGTCGCTCATCCCGGCACGCAGCCGCTCGGTCTCACTCTGGTAGCGCGCGCGGCGCTGCAGCACGAGACCATCGAAGATCAGCGTCAGCGCGATGACGCTCCCCAGCGCCCACGCGAATCGCGCGTGGCGCCGCAGAAACTCCCCGAATGTCATCTATGTACCGGCCAGTTCATCTCTCCGCGATGCTCATGACGTCGAGCAGTGGTACACCGGAAGGCTCGCTTCGTCCCGCGCGGACGCGCGCTGTGACCACGATGCGCGCCAGCGGCTCGACGCGCCGTGCCTGGTCCAGGAGCGAAGGCGGGATCGCGAGATAGAGGAGCGAATGCTCATCCCCCGGCCCTCGAGCGAGGAGGTACGGCTCGTCGGGGGCGAGCCCTTTGCGGAGGGGATCGGCCTTCTGGAGCGCTATCTTCTGCACTTCCCAGCGTACGGTCTGCCCATCGTAGCGTTCGGGTTGGGCGCGCAGGTCCGCCGCGCTTATCGACGTCAACATCGTGCCCGCTTCGGGGACCAGCACGCTGTCCGGAACCCAACCCTCCACCCGCACCAGCGTCCACCCTCGCTCGCGCCCCAGCACCGCGACGCTGGCGCTCGAATCCAGTGCAGCCACGCGCTTCCCTTCGGGCGCGAGGCGAAGCTCGGTCGTGCCGTGGGTAACCATGGTTTGGGCGGCGTCGCTCTTCGCGACTAACGAGTCGCTGGCGTCGGCTATATCACCGTGTGAAGTCGTGGTGGCGTCGGCCGACCCGCTAACCGCGGCCGCGCCGCTCCCCGAGGATGGCGTCTCCCCGGCGGACGGCCGTGCCTTGGCATCGGACTTCGCTTCGGACTTCGCATCACCCTTCGAGTCGCGTTTCGCCCTCGCCACGGTGGTCGAGCTTTCCTTCTCGAGCAGAGAGCTCTTCACCCACGCCGTGCGACGCACCTTGAGCCAGTCGCCGCGGCTGCCGACCCGCACCAACCCCATCCCCTCCCTCATGCTGGCAAGCTGCTTCCCCTTCGGGCTGGCGCTTTCGCGCAGGAGCACTCCATCCGATGCGGCGGAGATGCGGAAGGTGTCGCGCTTCCCGCCGATCCCCGTCTTGTACACGTACCCCTCGAGCGTGACGCGCGTCCACCCTCCACTGGTCTTCCCGCGCTCCAGGGTGGCGCCTTCATGGAGCGTGGCGATGAGCACACCGTTCGGCGTCGCGCGCAGCTGCGCGTTGGTCCTCACCGTCGCCTGCGCGCTCGCGGCGACCGGAACGAGAAGCGAAAGCGAGAGCAGCGGAAGGAGGCGCATCGCTGGATGGAGTGTGTGAGGGCGAATACATTGTGGTCGGCGCGCGAGGCGCCGAAGAGTAAGGTATCGCACGTTCAGCCGGGTCAAAGATGGCTAGAAGCGGAAAACGGTCCGTGGTACTTCTGGTGCTCGACGGGTGGGGTTATCGCGCCGAGAGCGAGGGTAACGCCATCGCCATGGCATCGACTCCCACCTGGGACACGCTCGTGGCGCGCCACCCGCACACGCTCCTCGAGGCCTCGGGGTTGGCCGTGGGACTCCCCTGCGGCCAGATGGGCAATAGCGAGGTGGGGCATCTCAACCTTGGGGCCGGACGCGTCGTCCCACAAGACCTCGTGCGCATCGATGAAGCGATCGCCGACGGCTCCTTCTTCGCGAACGAGGCCTTCCTCGAGATCTGTCGCCGGGTGCGCGAGAGCGGCGGCACACTTCACCTCACGGGCCTCCTCGGTAACGGCGGCGTGCACGCGGTGGATCGCCACCTCTTCGCTCTGATCGATCTCGCCGAGCGTCAGAGCATGCCGCGCGTGGCGCTCCACCTCCTGCTCGATGGACGCGACACGCTTCCGCGCTCCGCGCTCCGTTTCATGGAAGAGACGATCGAGTACGCGCACGGTCGCGCGGTGGTGGCATCGCTCGGCGGAAGGTACTTCGGCATGGACCGCGACCGGCGCTGGGACCGTACGAAGCTCTGGTACGATGCGATGGTTCATGGAGTGGGCCCCACTTCCGTCGATCCCGTCGCCGCGATACGCGATGCGTACGAGCGCGGGCAGAGCGACGAGTTCATCCCGCCGGTGGTGATGGCGCGCGACGGCGAGCCGGTGGCGCCGATCCGCGATGGCGACGGAGTGATCTTCTTCAACTTCCGCGCCGACCGCATGCGCCAGATCGTGAGAGCGCTCACGCAGGCCGACTTCCACGATTTCGACACCGGTCGGCGGCCGGCGATCAGCGCGGTCTGCATGACGATGTACGACGAGACGTTCACGGTGCCGGTGGCGTTCGCGCCCTTCACGCTCGCGCGTATCGTGGCGGAAGTGCTCTCGGCGCACGGCAAGACGCAGTTCCGCACCGCGGAAACGGAGAAGTACGCGCACGTGACCTACTTCTTCAACGGCGGCTACGAGGTGCCCTACCGCGGAGAAGTGCGCGAGCTGGTGCCGAGCCCGAAAGTGGCGACTTACGATCTCCAACCGGAGATGAGCGCGCCCGGCGTGACCGATGTGCTGTGCAAGGCGATCCACGATCGAGACCACGATTTCATACTGTGCAACTACGCCAACGGCGACATGGTGGGGCACACCGGCGTGATCCCCGCCGCCCTCAAGGCGGTGGAGACGGTGGACCAGTGCCTCGCCCGCGTGCTGAAGACCGCCCAGGAGGCGGACGCGCGAGTGATCGTCACGGCCGACCACGGCAACTGCGAGATGATGATCGATCCTGAAACTGGCGGCCCGCATACCGCGCATACTACCAACCCAGTCCCGCTGGTCATCGTCGACCCCGATGGCGACCGCCAGCTCCGCGGCGGCGGCTCGCTGCGCGACGTGGGACCCACTATCCTCGCGATGCTCGGTGTGGAGCGCCCCGGTGAGATGACCGGGATCGACCTCAGAGAGCTCGGAGCGCGCCAGTGAAGCTCACATCACTTCCAGTACTGCTCGCGTTCGCCGCCGCTCCCGCCGCCGCGCAGGTCGGGCACCCTCCGGCAGAGAGCCCCTACCACGACATCCCCTTCAAGCAGGAGATCACCCTCTACGGCGGCGACTACCAGGGTGCGATCGGCAAGGCGGGCGTGGGGCCTACGGGAGGTACGGTGATCGGCGCACGCTACTCCATCCGGCTCGGCGGACCCGTCGAGGCCACGGCGCATCTGGCGCGTGTGGCGACCTCGCGGATGGTGAAGGACCCGGCCAAGAGCGATGCAGACCGGAACGTCGGAGAGCAGTCGTTCGGTCTGTACCTGGCCGATGTTGGCTTCGCACTCAACCTCACGGGGCAGAAGAGCTATCACCGCTTCGTTCCCGTGATCGGCGCCGGGCTGGGCGTGGTGAGTGGGAGCGGCAGCCCCGACGTGGGCGGCTTCAAGGTGGGCACTCCCTTTGCACTCAACTTCCGGGCCGCGATCAGGTTCGTACCTGGGGGGAACATCTCCGCGCGGCTCGAGCTGGCCGACAACATGTTCCAGCTCTCGTACCCGGCGGCGTACTTCAGGTCTCCTCCCATCGGGGAGGGAACTCCGATCCTGGACAGGTCTGTCGGGGACAGCCAGTGGACGCATCACAGGATGCTGACACTCGGGATCTCTTACATGTTCTCTCGATAGAGTTGAGGAGCGACTTATGGCGGACGATTACGAGGACACCTTCGACCTGGACGACCTTAGCGACCAGGAGCTGCAGGAGCTCGTCCGCGCGCAGCTCGACGACTACGACACGATCGACGCCGACAACATCCTCGTGAAGGTGAAGAACGGGGAGGTGCGGCTCTCCGGGCGCGTGGGGACGGTAGCGGAGCGCGAGATAGCAGACCACATCCTTTCCGACGTGATCGGTCTGACGAGCTACCAGAACGATCTCTTCGTGGACGAGATACGCCGCGACGAAGAGGACGAGGCGGCCGACGACGCCATCGCCGACGCGCAGGCGCGCGGCGAAGACCAGCTGGGCGGCGACGCAGACTTTACCACCGACCCCGAGGCGCTGCGGGAGGAAGATGACCTGGAGGCGGATCTCTACGGCACGCACGACGTGCAGCGCGCGATCGAGCAGGGCACCTCGTACGAGCCGCCCGATACGCCGACTCCGGAGAGTGGCGAAGACCGGGTCTGAGGCCGCGCTCCGCGCCTCCCTCACCCGCCGTATCGGCTTCACCGCCGAGCACCGGTACTACCGCGACGACTGGTCGCCCGACGAGAACTCCCGCGTCTTCGGAAGCGCCGCGAAGCCCGCCTTCCACGGTCACGATTATCTCTGTGACGTGACCGTGAGCGGCATCGTGGATGCGCCGAGCGGCATGCTGATAGACCTCGCCGCCCTAGACGACGTCCTCCATCGCGAGGTCCGCGACCGCTTCGATGGCCGCCGCATCAACCTCGATGTCCCCGAGTTCCGCGACGGCGGCATGGTGCCGAGCTGCGAGAACCTGGCTGCCTTCATCTTCGAAAAAGTCCAGGCGGCGCTCGGCAATCGGGTGGTCGTCGAGAGCGTCGTCGTTAGGGAGAGCGATACCCTCAGCGCCGAGGTCCGGCGCGCGTAGTCGGCAGCATCTGCGGGGGATGGGACAGCCCGTGGTTCGTCGCGGCTGGGACGCTTGGTTCGCGAGGGAGAGGGCAGCCCGCGGTTCACGCGGAGGTCGCGGAGGGAACTGAGAGGACGCGGAGGGGCTCCTCTACGATCTGGCCTCCGCTCTCCGTTCCGGCATCAGTGCAAGTGAGAGTCAGGTGAGTCTTGGGGGAACTGCTCCCTCGCCTCCGGTTCTGCCCGGGTGGGCAGGACTCGACGCGGGGGAGCTGTTCCCCCATTCACGCTGAGCTATCCCTGTCCCGATCTCGGAAGAGGAGCGGAGTACTTGTCTCGCAAGGGTTCTCTCCGCGTCTCTCTCGCAGTCCCCTCCGCGTCCTCCGCGTGAACCGCGGGTAGCCCTCTTCCCCGCAGACCAAGCATACCAGCCGAGATGAACCACGGGCTGCCCTCCCCCTAGCAGACCAGGCAGACCAGGCGCACCAATCTCCCTTCCCTCCCCTAACCCCGCCCCCCATCATTCGATGCATGACCCATCGAACGACGCAGGAGTTGGCGATCGTGGACGAGGTGCCGGTGTGGCTCGAGGTGAATGGGGCACCGGCGGTTACCTGGATGTGCACACCCGATCAGCTCGATGAGCTGGTGGTCGGGTGGCTGCACGGAGAGGGGTACATCGAGACCATGGCCGACCTCCTCGAGATGCGTCCCTGCGCGAAGGAGCTCGGCTTCTGGGTCAAGGTGCCGGAGGAGCGCTTCCACACCGTGGAGAACGCCGAGCGGAGGCGCGTGCTCGCCTCAGGGTGCGGGGCGGTCACGACGATCCTCGGCTCGATGAGCTCCCTGCCACGCCGGCGAGTGGCGGCGCAGGAGATCGAGCTGCAGCAGATGCGCTCCCTCTTCAAGGAGCTCTTCGCGCGCGGCGTGCGCTACCAGGAGACCGGCGGTTTGCACGCGGCAGCGCTCACCGATGGGACGCAGCTACTCTATCACGCCGAGGACATCGGGCGTCACAACGCGGTGGACAAGGTGATCGGCGCGATGATCCTCGATGGGCGCGATCCACGCGATTCGATCCTGCTCGTCACCGGTCGCATCTCTGGGGAGCTGGCCTTCAAGGCGGCGAGGGCGCAGATCTCCCTGGTGGCCACACCATCCGTACCTTCCTCGATAGCGGCCGAGATCGCCGGCGCCACGGGCATGACGATCGTGGGACGCGCGGTGAGTGGGCAGCCGCAGATCCACCGATCGTGACCCAACGCTGCACCGGCGTCATCCTGGCTGGGGGGCAGGCAACCCGCTATGGCGGACTGCCCAAGGGGCTCGAGCGCGTCGGCGGCAAGCGCGTGATAGACCGCGTCGTGGAAGTTCTCGGGCCTGCCACCGACGACCTCCTCCTCATCGCCAACGACCCCGCCGCTTCCGAGTGGCTCCCCGGCGTGAGAGTGGAGCGCGACGTGCGGCTGGGGTGCGGCAGCCTGGGTGGGATACACGCGGCGCTCGCGCACGCCGGGAGCGACGTCATCGTGGTCGCCTGGGACATGCCCTTCGTCCCCCCACGGCTGATGGTCGCGCTGAGGGCGTTCGGCGAACTGGCCGACGTCGTCGTCCCCGAGAGCGACTCGAAGCGCGGCGTCGAGCCGCTCTGTGCGTATTATTCCGAGCGCTGCCTCGTGCCCATCGAGCGACGACTCGACGAGGGCGAGCGCCGCGTCGTGAGCTTCTTCGACGATGTGAGAGTCGCGAGGATCGCCGCGCCCGAAGTGGCCACCTTCGGCGATCCCATTTTCATGTTCATGAACATCAACTCACCGGGCGACCTCACGCTCGCGGAGCAGCATGCGTCATCCACCAATGGTGGCGATCGTAGGCCGAAAGCATCACGGTAAGACCACGCTCACCGTGCGGCTCGCCGCGGAGCTGCGCCGCCGCGGCGTACGCGTGATGACGATCAAGCACGGCTCGCACACCTTCAATCTCGACCCCGAGAACACGGACACCTACCGCCACTACCACGAAGGGCACGCCGAGAAGGTGGCCATGGTCTCGCCCGACAAGTTCGCGCTCGTCGAGCGCTGGAGCGAGGAGCTGCCGCCCGAAGTGATCGCCGAACGTCACATGTCGGACGCGGATGTGGTATTGTGCGAGGGGTTCAAGCGCTCCGCGCTCCCCAGGATCGAGATCTACCGTGCCGCCGCCGGCGGCGAACCGCTGTACGATGCGACGTCCGACGTCGCACCCCACTATCTCGCGATCGTCACCGATGTCGCCGAGATCCCCGGAGGTATCCCGTTGATTCCCCTCGCCGATCCCACCTGGCTCCAATCCGTGGCCGACCTCGTGGAGCGCCGCATCATCCGGGGCGAAGCATGACCGCGCTCGCCCCGAGACACGCGCGCCTCGCCCTCCTCGCACTCGGCGCCCTCACCGCCGGCTGCGCCACTGGCGGCAGAACCCCTCCCACCACTCCGCCGCCCGCCACCGGCAAGCCCACGCTCCCGCCGGAAGAGCCACCGCGTACGACCGAACCGACCACCACGCCCGCGCAACAGCCCACGCAGTCGCCGCTCACGGGCGCCTCCCCCACCAATGCGTTCTCCGCTCTGCAGCACGACATAGACTCGATGGTCGCGCAGCCGGAGTTTCGGAACGCGCACTGGGGAATCCTCATCGTCGACCCCGATCGCGGCGACACGCTCTACTCGCACAACGCGGGGAAGCTCTTCATGCCCGCGTCGAACATGAAGATCGTCACCGGGTCGGTGGCGCTCGCGCAGCTCGGCCCCGACTACCGCTTCAACACCGCCTTCGTTGCAGCCGGCCCGGTGTGCGGCGGCGTGCTGCACGGCGACCTGCTGGTGAACGGCAGCGGCGATCCGAGCGTGAGCGACGCGATGCGCGAGGACGCGATGATCCCGATGCGCGAGATGGCTGACTCGCTCGCCGCGCGCGGCATCAAGAGGGTGAGGGGTCGCGTCATCTCGGGCTTCGATGCCTTCCCGGGTTCGGAGCTCGGCTACGGCTGGTCGTGGGACGACCTCGGCGACTCGTACAGCGCCGGCGTCGATGAGCTCTTCTTCAACGATGGGTACGGCCGCGTGGTGGTGCGCGGCGGCCGGCGTGCATCGTCGCCCGTGCGGATCACTGCGCTCCCCTCCGCGCACTACCCGCGGCTGCGAGTTGCGGCGCGCACGGGATGGGCGCCCGACACTCTTACGCTCGCCCCGGGGGGAGGCGGCGCGATTCGCAGCTCGCGCTACCGTCGCTCCAACTCCGATCTCACGGTTCATCCCGACAGTCTTGGCCGCGGGCTGGTGCTCACCGGCTGGATCGCGCCCGGAACGGTGGATACGATCGACGTGGTCTTCCCCGACCAGAACGCGGCCTACCTCGCGGCTCTGCGAGGAGCGTTCTCCGAGCGCGGGATTCGCATAGACAATCGCACGCGGCAGCTCGGCAAGTGCACTGGCGGCACCACTGCTGAGGCACTCGACACGCTCTTCGTCTACCAGTCCGCGCCGTTGCGCGACATTCTGCACGCCATGGAGAAGCCGTCGCAGAACCAGATCGCCGAGATCCTTCTCCGCACGCTCGGCCTCGAGCGAGCGGGTGTGGGAAGACCCGACAGCGGCGCGAGCGTGGTGGAGCGGCAGCTCCTCGCCTGGGGCGCCGAGCCGGACGGCTTCGTGATTCGCGATGGGAGCGGCCTCTCGCGCTACGACTACCTCTCCCCCGAGACGATCGTTCGCACACTCGCGGCTATCCGGCGAGACACGGCCTTCTACGCCTTCTACGACGGGCTCCCCATCGCAGGCATCGACGGCACCATCGAGTACCGGATGCGCGGCACCGCCGCGCAGGGAAATGTGCACGCGAAGACCGGTTTCATCGCCAACGCGCGCTCGCTCTCCGGCTACGTCACCACGGCGGACGGGCGGATGCTGATATTCTCCGCACTCTGCAACAACTGGACGGTTCCGGTGAAGGAGGTGGAGCGCGTGCAGGATGCGATAGCCGTTCGCCTGGCCGAGCTGACGACGCCGGTGGGTGGCTGAATGCTCCCGGTGGCGGAGGCGAGCGAGCGGATACTCGCGGGCGTCGAGCCGCTCGGCACCGAGCGCGTGGCACTCTCCGACGCGCTCGGACGAGTGCTCGCCTCGCCCGTCGCTTCGCCGGTAACTATTCCGGCGTGGGACAACTCCGCCATGGACGGCTACGCCGTCCGCGCTGACGACGTAGCCCAGGCGAGCGAGACGAAGCCAGTCACGCTCGAAGTGCTCGAAACCGTGGCCGCCGGCGCCTTCCCGTCGCGTGACGTTTCCGCGGGCACCGCGACGCGCATCATGACCGGCGCGCCGCTTCCCGAGGGCGCCGACAGCGTGGTGCGCGTGGAGGACACCGACGGCGGCGACCTTCGCGTCACGATTCGAAGCGCGCGCGACGTACACCGCAACATCCGCCGCCGCGGCGAGGACATCCGGAGCGGCACCACCGTCATGGATGCTGGAACGCCGATCGGGCCCGCGCAGATCGGGCTCCTCGCATCGGTTGGCGCGGCGAGCGTGGACGTGCATCGCAGGCCGCGCGTCGCTTTCCTCGCCACGGGCGACGAAGTCGTGGACCTCGACCGCTTCGGCGAGGCGCTCGACGGCCGCAAGATCGTCACATCCAACAGCTACACGCTACACGCGATGATCCGCGCGGCGGGCGGCGTGCCGCTCAACCTCGGCATCGCGCGCGATGAACCCGCCGAGCTCCGCGCGCGCATCGAGAGCGCGGTCGGGTGCGACCTGCTCATCACTTCGGCCGGGATCTCCGCGGGCGAGTACGACTACATCCGCACAGTGCTGGCGGAGCTCGGCGTACGACTGGAAGTCTGGAAGGTGCGCATGCGTCCCGGTGCGCCGCTCGGCTTCGGGCGGCTCGGCTCCATGCCGTGGATCGGGCTCCCTGGGAATCCGGTGTCCACGATGGTGACCTTCGAGCTGTTCGTGCGGCCGATGCTGCGGAGGATGCTCGGTCACGAACGGATCTTCAGGAAGCCGGTGGCGGTGACGCTCGCCGAGCCGGTGAGGACCGGCGCGCCGCTCACCCACTTTCTGCGGGCGATAGTGAGCGTTGACGACGGCGGCGCTCTCTCGGCGCGGCTCACCGGCCCTCAGGGCTCGGGGATTCTCACGTCGATGGCGCTCGCCAACGCGCTGCTCGTGGTGCCACACGATCGCCAGCACCTCGATGCGGGTGAGACGCTGAGCGCCATCCCGCTCGGCGAGGACGCGCAGCTCTCGTCGCGCTTCGAGCTGTGAGCGGACGCGGGGCGCGCGTCGAGCTGCGCGCGAGCGAGCTGCTCCCAGAGCTCGAGCGCCGCTTCGTGGTCGAGCCGCTCGAGGTCACCGCCTTCGGTCGCGAGCTGCAGTTGGTCGCGCCGCGCAGCGCCGAGGACCTTCTCAGTGAAGATGACTTCGAGCGCGACGAACGACTCCCCTACTGGGCCGACCTCTGGCCATCGTCGTACGCGCTCGCCGATCGTGTGGCGAGCGAGGACGGCCGGCCAGGGGGAAGGCCACTTCGACTCCTCGAGCTCGGGTGCGGACTCGGGCTCGTCACCATCGCGGCGCTGACGGCGGACTTCGAAGTTCTGGCGACCGACTACTACGCCGACGCGCTTCTCTTCACGCGCGCCAATGCGTGGCACGTCCTCGGCAAGGACCCCGCGGTCCGTCTGGTGGACTGGCGCGATCTCCCCGCCGATCTGGGGAAATTCGACAGAGTGGTGGCAGCGGACGTCCTCTACGAGGAGCGGTACACCACGATCGTGGCCGACACCGTGGTACGAACGCTCTCTCCGTCGGGAACGGCGCTGATAGCAGATCCGGGGCGCTCCGCGCTCCCCGCCTTCCTGCGTGAGTGCGAAGCGCGCGGACTCGTGGTGGCGTCGGTGGAGAGCTGGCGCTACGCGGAAGGCGACGTCAGACAGACCATCCTGGTGCACGAGATCGTGTGGAGTGGCGGGGCGGGCGAGCGATCGCAACAGGGTGGCGGTGCTCGGCTGGCATAGCTGGTGGCACGCGCTCGCAGCGATCGGGGCCGGAGTGCTGGCCGGCGTGGTCAACTCGGTAGCCGGAGGCGGCACGAACATCTCCTTCCCCGTGCTCCTCTGGCTCGGTCTCCCGCCGATCACGGCCAACGCCACGAGCGCCACCGCGCTCTGGCCGGGCGTGATGTCGGCAGCCGTGGGCTTCGCTCCGGAGATCAGAAAGAGTCCGAAGCGCTGGTACTGGCTGGCGGTTCCATCGTTCGTGGGCGGCGCGATCGGCGCTTACCTGCTCGTGCACACACCATCCACCGTGTTCCGCTCCATCGCGCCGTGGCTGGTGATCGGCTCGAGCACGCTCATGGCGGCGGAGCCCCTTCTCGTGAAGCGCTTCACCGCGCTTCAGGGAGAGAGGCGCGGCGAACTGTGGCTCGCACTGGCGCTGGGAGTCCAGCTGCTGATCTCTTCGTACGGCGGCTACTTCGGCGCCGGGCTCGGAATCCTCATCCTCACCGCCCTCGGACTGCTCGGCCTGCGCGACCTGCACGCCGCCAACGGGATGAAGAACATGTACAGCGTGGCGATCAAGGGCGTGGCGGTCATCTATTTCGTGGTGATGGCACAGGTGGTGTGGCACGCGGCGATCACCATGGCGGTCGGCGCCATCGCCGGCGGATACCTCGGCGCGCGCGTCAGCCGCAAGGCGAAGCAGAGCACCATGCGCTGGGTGGCCGTGGGCATAGGCGTGGTGATCGGCGTGGTGATGCTGGTGAAGATGGTATGACCTCCACCGCTCCTTCCGCAGCGCGCCACGATCGCGGCTTCGCGCCGCGCTTTGCCACCATCATCACGCACTACCAATAGCACCACGAGCTCCCACCACGCTCCAACGCTGACACCCTTACGCACGTAGCTGTACTCATGAGAATGCCATCACCAACTCCGCGACCGCCCCGCCTCTCGGCCACCATCGTCGCCACGATCACCACGCTAGCGTTCCTCGCCGGATGCGGCAGACAGGGCGACCGTCACGCGCGCGACGATCAGGATCGGCGCATCGTCAGCGTCTCCAAGCAGATCAACGAGTTCATCTACGCCATCGGCGCCGAGGACGACCTGGTGGCGGTGGACCTCACGTCCATCTATCCCCCCGAGATCAAGAAGCTCCCCACCGTGGGCTACCACCGCGCGCTGAGCGCGGAGGGGATCATCTCGATGAAGCCCACCGTCTTCCTCACCGACGGCAACGTGGGCCCCGAAGCGGTGCTCGACCAACTGAAGAAGGTCGGGATCCCCATCACCGTGATGGACCCGGGGAGCACCGTGGACAGCGCGCAGATGCTGCTGACACAGCTCGGCGGGTTCTTCCACCGCGAGAAGGCGGCAGACAGCGTGCTCGCGCAGTGGGAAACGGGGATGAACCAGCTCTGGGCAGACACCGCGAGCTGGGCGGGGGAGAGTCGTCCGCGGGTGATGATCATCCACTTCGGCCAGATCGCGAACAACTACCTGGCAATTAAAAGTGGGAGCATCCCTGACCGTATGATTCACTGGGCCGGCGGCCAGAACGCGATCGACTCGGTGGGCGGCATGATGCGGCTCACGCCCGAGCTCATCGCTCGTGCCGCGCCCGACATCATCATCGCGACCGACGTGGGCTTCGACCGGTTCGGCAGCGCCGAGAAGTTCGCGACGCTCCCCGGAGTCGCGCTCACTCCGGCTGGACGCGACAAGCGCATCTACAGGATCAACGAGCAGAAGATCATGTACTACGGCCCCCGCACGCCGGCGGCGGTGCGCGAGCTGCACGCGATGATCCACCCCTGAGATGCTGCGGCGCCTCTCCTACGGGCAGAGCTACATCCTCCTCGGTGTTCTGCTCGCGGCTGCACTCGTGGCTTCGGCCGGGATCGGCGCCTTCACCTTCTCCCCCGAGCGGATGTTCCGCTACATCGGGGAAGGGTTCGGGTGGATTCCGTCGGTTGCCGCGGACGAGCTGGGGCGCAACGTCTTCCTGAAGCTGCGCCTCCCTCGAGTGCTGGTGGCGGGACTCACGGGCGCCGTTCTCGGAGTGTCGGGGACGCTGATGCAGGGGCTCTTCCGCAACCCGATCGTCGAGCCGGGGCTGGTGGGGACCTCGGCGGGCGCCGCGTTCGGCGCGGCCATCATCTTCGTCTTCGGTGAGAGCACGGCGCTCTCCTTCGCCACTCCACTCGGATCGCTCGCGGTGCCGGTGGCCGCGTTCGTGGTCTCGTTCGCGGCGACGATGATCGTGTACCGGCTGTCGACGTCGTTCGGGAAGGTGAACGTCTTCACTCTCCTCCTGGCGGGAATCGCGATCAACGCCGTATGCGCGGCGGGGACGGGCTTTCTCTCGTACGTGGCGCGCGATCCGCAGGCGCGCAACATCACCTTCTGGAACCTGGGCACCTTCACCACGGCCGACTGGCGCGGCGTGGAGCTGATCGGGCTCTTCTTCCTGATCTGCTTCGTCTGGTCGCTGCGTTACGGGAAGTCGCTCAACGCGCTGATGCTCGGCGAGAGCGAGGCGGCATCGCTCGGAGTGAATCCGGAGCGGCTGATCCTCCAGCTCATCATCGTCAACACCATCATGGTGGCGGTGGCGACGGCAATGGTGGGCGTGATCGCGTTCGTGGGGCTGGTGATCCCGCACGTGATGCGCATGCTCAAGTCCGCGGATTACAACTTCCTGCTTCCCGCTTCCGCCCTCTTCGGAGCGATCACCATGGAGGTGATC
The DNA here is from genome assembly GCA_035688075.1 of Gemmatimonadaceae bacterium. Taxonomy (GTDB): domain Bacteria; phylum Gemmatimonadota; class Gemmatimonadetes; order Gemmatimonadales; family Gemmatimonadaceae; genus JADGGM01. The sequence goes on along the minus strand of DASSNL010000219.1, from coordinate 9,241 downwards.
GACATCGCCGCGCGCGTGATCATCCCGCCGGCCGAGCTCCCGATCGGGATCATCACCGCCGTGATCGGCGCCCCGGTATTTCTCTGGATCCTCCTGCGCCAGACGCGCAACGGGGGTGTGGGGTTCTATGGCTGACGTCGAGCGGGTGAGCTACCGGGTGGGCGAGACGGTGATCCTCGATGATGTCACCGTAAGCTTCGCGCCGAACCGCTTCAACGTCATCCTCGGCCCCAACGGAGCGGGAAAGTCCACGCTGCTGAAGGTTGCGACCGGGCTGCTAGAACCGACCGCGGGCGCGGTGCGCTACGGTGACCGGCCGATACGCGCATACACGGCGCCCGCGCTCGCGCGCAAGCGCGCCGTGCTCTCGCAGCGTGTGGAGCTCGCATTCCCGCTGAGCGTGGAGGATGTGGTGCTGATGGGCCGGTACCCGCACTACGGTCGCACTCCGTCCAGGCGCGATCGCGAGATCGTATCGCGCGCGCTCGAGCTGGTGGGGATGACGCCAAAGCGTCGGCAGCAGTATCCGACTCTCTCCGGCGGCGAGCAGCAGAAGGTGCAGCTCGCGCGCGTACTCGCGCAGATCTGGAACTACGACGAGCCGCGCGAGCCCAAGTACCTCTTTCTCGACGAGCCCACCACGAGTCTCGACGTTCACTACCAGCTTCACCTGCTGGACGTGGCGCGCGGCCTCCTCGACTACCAGTGCACCGTGATCGCGATCCTGCACGACATCACGATGGCGCTCCAGTACGGCGACGTCTTCTTCCTGATGGAAAACGGCCGCGTCGCGCACGAGGCGCACAACGCGGCCGAGATTCCCGTGGAGCTGGTGGAGCGGGTCTTCCAGGTGCGTGCGAGCAGGGTGACGGACCCGGCCGACGGCCAGGGACTCTGGCGCTTCAGCCTGTGAGACGACAAAGAAGAGAAAGCAGCTAGCAGGAAGAGAAAGCAGAGAGCAGGAAGCAGAGAGCAGGAAGCAGAAAGCAGTGAACTGCCGAGGGGGTGAGGGCTGTAAGTAAGAAGCCGTCATCCGCGCGATCTAGAGCCGTCATCCCCGCGAAAGCGGGGACCCATGTTCAGGCCGGCTAACATGGGTCCCCGCTTTCGCGGGGATGACGACGGTGGGGGCCCCGCTTGCTCGGGGATCACTCGAGAAAGAGGAAGCTGGCGTCGGGCACCAATACATCGACTGTCGATGTATCGGCCGCACGCATCCGGGGCGATGCATCGACCCTCGATGTATCACCCCGGAGCGAAGCTCAGGAGGCGAGCCCCAGCTTCTTCCGCGCGAACGGCCTCACGAACGCCGCCGGCGGGTTGTGCGCGGTGGCCAGGTCGTACGCCTTCCGGTACATCTCCTTCGCCTGCGCGTTCTTTCCCATCTTCTCGTACGTCATCGCGAGCAGACAGTGCATGAAGGGATCTCTGTCGTTGCCCTTCATTGCGATCGCTTTCTCGAGCTCCGACTGCGCGGTCGCAAGGTCGCCGGTGTAGAGCGCCACGTATCCCGTGAGGTAGGGGAAGAAGCGCTCCTGCTGCGCGGCCATGGCACTGTCGCTGTCGAGTGCGCCGCGGGCGTTCGCGATCTGCTTCTCCGCTTCCGCCTTATCGCCACGGCGGGCGGCGATGCGGCCGAGCGCATGTGCGAGGCGATAATCCCAGAGCGACTTCGGGTGCGTGCGCGGCTCCGGCTCCCGGTTCCCCATCTCGTAGCCCTTCCGATACCACTCCTCGGCCGTGTCGATGTCGCCCGCGTCTATGCACACGCGCGCGCCCTCGTTCGCCATCTCTCCTTCCTGGTAGAAGGCGTTCTGCGGGTCGCTCTGCTCCTGCGTCTTCCAGTAGTCGATCACCATTTGCTCGTACTTGATGGTGTTCGAGCAGTCGCCATCGAAGGCGTACGACATCGCCATGGCGCGTTGCGCAGCGGCTTTGTCCTCGGGCTTCGACGCCGAGTCGATCATGCGCTGGAAGATCGCGCGCGCCTCGCTCGTCTTCCCTTCCCTGTCGAGCGCGGCCGCCTGTCGCATCGGGCCCGACGGGCCGCGGTTGCCGCGGTTTTGCTGCGCGCTCACGGGAATCGCGGTGACAGTGGCCGTCGCCAGCACCAGCGCCGCGGACTGCATCCAGTGGAGACGTGACGGGGAGGTCATGATGGCTTCTCCGTGTAAAGAAGAATCGATCGCTTCTCGCTCCGCTGAAGATACTCGGAGTCATTCTCGCGTGGGCCCGTGGGAAGCATCGGGCGCATACCTGGAAACAGCGCAGCCGGTGGCGCATCCTCGGCAGGTCGGGGTTCGGCGCGGCTGCGGAAGCCTGGTTCTCAGGGGAGAGGGCATCCCGCGGTTCACGCGGAGGGCGCGGAGGGAACTGCGAGAGGGCCGCGGAGAGAACCCTGCGTGACGAGTACTCAGATCCTATTCCGAGATCTCGATGGGGATAGCTCGGTGTGAATGGGGGAACTGCTCCCGCACTTCGAGTCCTGCCCGCCCGGGCAGAACCGGAGGCGAGGGAGCAGTTCCCCCAAAACTCACCTGACTCTCACTTGCAGTGATGTCAAAACGGAGATCGGAGGCCAGATCGTAGAGGAGCCCCTCCGCGTCCTCTCGCCTTACCCCTCCGCGACCTCCGCGTCCGCAGGTCAGCGCAGTGGTCTGGCCGTCGCGAAACACTCACCCAGCCGCGATGTACCACCGCATGCGCTATTTCTTTGGATCCGCCTGGTGCCCGACTACCAGCTCCCCCCGCCCCCACCACCTCCACCGCCGCCAACGGACCCGCCGCCTCCGGAGCCGGAGCTGGAGCCGGGGGAGGAGCCGAGCGTCTTGGCGGCCGCGCTGCGGAAGTCGCCGATGCCGCTCTGGAAGTGGTGCACGTCGAAGCGCCCCGGCGTGTTTCCGGTGTACCAGGTGGGCGGCGACGAGGCGAGGACGGTCGCGAACTGCTTCATCCAGATGTCGCTCACGTCGAGCGCCACGGCGTACGGGAGGAGCGTCTCGAATAGTTGGGTGGTTCGCTCCGGCCCCTGTGAGAACTCGAGCTGCGACTTCTCGGCGCGACGGATGTACTCCTCCAGTCCTTTCACTTCGCGCCAGCGGCGCGCGCCCGCGAGCGTCATCTTCGGCATCGCGTTGGCGAAGCCGAAGAAGACCAGCCCCGTGACCACCAGCCCGATACCGACGATGACGTTCTGGAGAGCGATCGCGAGCCAGAAGCCGAGTACGTCGAAGAGCACACCGATCACGATATAGCGATTGCGCACGCTTTGCGGGCTGTTCGGGAAGAGTCCGTTCTCCACGAGGAAGCCGTACATCTTGGTCCGGATGTCGGGGAGGTGCGTGTAGAACTCGTTGTGGAGGCCGCTCATGAGACGGCACCGCGTCCCCTCGAACACGCCGGAGAGAACGCTCCGCTCGTACGGGGCCAGCTCGCCGTCGTCGGGCTTGTCGGTGCGGCGCAGCTCCCAGTCGGTGTCGTCTATGCCGATGCTTCGGAGAGTCTTGGCAATGAACGAGTCGCCCGCTGCCAGCCCCATTGGGCCGCCGGGCTGCACCTCGTGGATGGTGACGTAGCCGCGCACCGCCATGTCCAGGAGCGTGGCGACGACGTCGTCCATTCCCACCTTCTGGTCGACCAGCGCGCCGGCGGCACCAGGGGGAAGCCCCTCCGGCGGACGCCACACCGGGACGATGCTCCCCGTGGAAGGCTCGCGGCCGCGGCGCCACCAGAAGCTGATCATGAAGATAAGCGCCAGCGGCGGGAGTACCACGGGCCACCACTTGGCGACAGCCGACGCAGCTTTGTCGCCGGCGCTCGGTGCGGGGATGATCCCTTTCGGGAAGGCCGCTACGAGCGTGAGCCCCTCACCGGGCTCCAGACGTCCCGACTCGAAGTGGTAATCACCAGCGCCCGCGAACGCCGCCTTGCACCGGTCGTTGCTCGTGCTCTCCGCCCATCCGGCGTAGCACCAGGCCGACCATCCGGTGGTGTCCGTGGTCGCAGCCGCCGCTGCGCTCGCGATGTTGACGCTGGCGGAGGCGTGGAGTATCGGCACCGGCCACCCGGTTCCCGTCACCTGCCAGTAGAGCTCATCGTGATCATCGAAGAAACCGAGCCCGCTCCCGAGCTTGTAGTGGATCACGTAGCTCTGCCTGCCAGTGACCAGCTCGTCCGCGTCACCGATCCGGATCCGCACATCGTTGCCGCGAGTGACTTTGGTGGGAAGCTTGCGGCCGGACGCGTCGGTCACGCTCAGCACATCGAGATCTACGCTCATCTTCCCCGCGCTCAGCGGAAGCCCGGGTGCAACGACCTTGCGATAGCGGACCGGTATGTCGCGGTAGATCCCGTGCCGCTCGAGCGGCCCAAAGTCCACCACGATGGTCTCCACCACGTCGATGGTGCGATCGGGTCGCACGGTGTACGTGGAGTTGAACGACGTAATCGTCCACCCCGTGTCCTGCGCGTGCAGTTGCGCGGACTGAAGGAGTGGAGGAGCGACCAGCGTCAGCAGCGCCAGGAGTCGCGCGGCGCGCCTGGTCACCGGCTTCTGCCCAGATCCACCTTCGGCACTTCTCGCTGCGCTACATCCGCGAGCTCGAAGAACTCGCCGGGGCGGAAGCCGAACGGCGCCGCGATCAGCACGTTCGGGAAGGTCTCGCGAAGAGTGTTGAAGTCGCGGACCACGGCGTTGTAGTAGCGCCGCGCGCTGGCGATGTCGTTCTCGGTCTCGCCGAGCTGGTGCTGGAGATCGAGCACGTTCTGGTTGGCCTTGAGGTCGGGGTAGCTCTCCGCGACGGCGAAGAGCTGACGCAGCCCGGCCGTCAGCGCATTTTCCGCTTCCGCTCGGGCGGCTGCATTCTCCGGTCCGGAGCCCGCGCTCGCCGCGCGCGCTCGCGCCTCCGTCACGCGCGTCAGCGTTCCCTCCTCGTGATCCATGTAGCCGCGCACGGATTGCACGAGGTTCGGAATGAGATCCGCCCGTCGCTTCAGAAGAGTGTCTACATCGGCCCAGGCGCCGCGCATGCGGTTGCGCATCGCGACGAGGCGGTTGAACGTCATCGCGAGCCAGCCGGCGATGAGCACCGCCACGACTAACACGATCACGATTGTCATGGGCGATATGGTAGCGAAATTCCCGGTCGAGGGCCAGATGCGCGAGCAATCTGGTCGGGCCACTTACGTTTGCGCCGACCCGTGGCTAACGCGCAGGAGACGCGACCCGATACACTACTCGAGACGGCCGCGCAGCCCCGTGAGTGTCGCGCGCCACGCACCGAGCCCCGGATCGCCTGCCTCTTCCCAGAGCTCGAGCAGCTCCGAGTCGGACGCCACGCGATCAATGGCGCGGCGCGCATTACCCGGCAGCGACGGCGGCATCTCGCGGCCCACGCGCGCGATCCACTCGAAGACCTCGGACGGTACGTCGGGGCCGGGCTTCTTCAGGATGGTCGCCACCACCTCGGCCGCTGCGAGTGCCACGGTGCAGTCCGGCGCCTCGAGGTAGCCGTCAGCGTCGTTCACGGTGCGCAACGCGCGCTCCACGATGCCGATATCGTCGCTCTCTTCGAGCGTGGCGACCCAGTCCATGGCGTCATCGTTGGCGAATATTTCGGTGCCCCAGGTACCCACGGTTACCTCACGAACGTTTCGAGTCAGTAGGTTAATGACGCGCCTTGCTCTCCAAGGTATCACCCGCCATCGTTGCGATGGTCGAGAGCGTTATTCAGGAGTGCGCCGACACGCGGCCGCTTCGACGCTCGACCTGCCAACTCCAGCACCCCCCGCCATGCTCCCGTCGCGTTCCCTGTTAGTTCTGGCTCTCTCGACGTTCATCCCCGCAGCGGCCGGCACCCCGCCGCTTCTCTCGCGTAGCGCGCTGTCGAACGCCGACTCCACTGGAGCCGTCAGCACAGCCGCCGGTCAGCCCGTCCCCGTCGTCCTCGACTCGGTGTTCCTGGCCGGCTACCGCTGGCGCGACATCGGGCCGGACCGCGGCGGACGCTCGATCGCGGTGACCGGCGTGAAGGGCCGCCCGAACGAGGCGTACTTCGGCGCCGTTGGCGGGGGTCTCTGGAAGACCACCGACGGTGGCGAGAGCTGGTTCCCCGTCACCGACGACCAGATCTCGAGCGCGTCGGTGGGCGCGGTGGCGGTGAGCCAGAGCAACCCGGACATCGTGTTCATCGGCACGGGCGAGAGCTGCATCCGCAACAACATCATGCCGGGCGACGGCGTCTACCGGAGCGCCGACGGAGGGAAGACGTGGACGCACGTCGGATTCGAGGGGGTGGATGCGATCTCCAAGATCCGCATCCACCCGACGAACCCGGACATCATCTATGTGGCAGCCTTCGGCAAGTACAGCGAGCCGAGCGCCGAGCGCGGAGTGTTCAAGAGCACGGACGGCGGGAAGACGTGGCGCAAGGTGCTCTACCGCGACGACAAGACGGGCGCGATAGACATCAGCATCGACCCGAACGATCCCAACGTGATCTACGCCGCGCTCTGGGAGGCGTACCGCAACGAGTACCACATGTCGAGCGGCGGGCCGGGGAGCGGCCTGTTCAAGAGTACCGACGGCGGCGAGACGTGGAAGGAGATCACGCGCAATCCCGGTATGCCATCGGGGGTGGTGGGGCGCATCGGCGTGGCCGTGTCGCCGGCAAACTCGAAGAGGGTGTACGCCCTCGTGGAGAACGACAGCGGTGGGCTCTTCCGGAGCGACGACGCCGGCGCCACCTGGAAGCGGGTGAACGACGACCGCTCCATCCGTCAGCGCGCGTTCTACTACACGCACGTCTTCGCCGATCCGAAGAACGTGGACGTGGTCTACATGGAGAACACCTCGCTCTTCCGCTCGAAGGACGGCGGCAAGACGATGAAGGCGATCCGCGGCACGCACGGCGATTTCCACGATCTGTGGATCGACCCCGACAATCCCGAGCACCTCGTGGTCGGGAACGACGGCGGTGGCGCGGTCTCGGTGAACACCGGCGGACGCTGGACCGACGAGGATTATCCCACGGGGCAGTTCTACCACGTGGCCACGACGTCGCACATCCCGTATCACGTGTGCGGCGCGCAGCAGGACAACAGCACGCTCTGCATCCCCTTCGACTGGAACATGCGCGCCTTCGAGTCCGCGCAGCGCGCACGGCAAGACGCGGATGATGAGGACGACGATGACGATCGCGGCGCATCACCGAGCGACATCACCGCCGGTGGGATGGCGCTCGCGTACGACGCGGGCGGCGGCGAGCCTGGATACATAGCGCCCGATCCTCTTCACCCCGAGATCTTCTTCTCGGGGACGAACAACGGCGGCTATATCGACAAGTACGATCGGCGCACCGGGCAGTCGCGTGAGGTGAACCCATACCCCTGGTTCTACTCCGGCGAGCCATCGAAGGACATCAAGGAGCGCTGGCAGTGGACCTTCCCGATAATCTTCTCGCCGCTCGACCCGAAGATGCTCTACACGTCCTCGCAGCGCCTCTGGCGCACCACCGACGGCGGGCAGACATGGACGGCGTTGAGCGGAGATCTCACGCGTCACGACCCGAAGACGCAGGGAAAGTCGGGCGGGCCGATCACCGGCGACATGAACGGCCCCGAGGTGTACGGCGTGATCTTCAGCGTGGGACCGAGCAAGAAGGACATCAACGTCATCTGGACCGGCTCCGATGATGGCCTGGTGTACGTCACGCGGAATGGAGGGAAGAGCTGGACGAACGTGACGCCGAAAGGGATGCCGGATTTCGGGCGCGTGAGCCAGATAGACGCGTCGGCGTTCGACGCCGGCACGGCGTACATCTCCGTGCGCAGGCCGCTCTTCGACGACTTCGCGCCGTACATCTTCAAGACCACGGACTACGGCCGGAGCTGGACGAAGATCGTGAACGGGATCCGCCCGGACGCCTACGTGCACGCGGTGCGCGAGGACCCGCACCGCCGCGGGCTTCTCTACGCCGCGACGCAGCACGGCGTCTACATCTCGTACGATGATGGAGCATCGTGGCAGTCGCTGAAGTTGAACATGCCCGACATCCCTATCGTGGATCTCGTGGTCGAGGAGAACGAGCTGGTGGTGGCATCGCACGGGCGGGGCTTCTGGGTGCTGGACAACGTCGCGCCGCTGAGGCAGGTCACGCCGCAGACGCTAGCCTCGGGCGCGCACCTCTTCGAGCCGCCGGCTGGGGTGCGCTCGGGACCCGCGGTCGCAATAAGCTGGTGGCTCGCGGAGGCGCCGAAGGAGGCGCGGCTCGAGATCGTGGACTCCACCGGCACCGTGCTCCGTACGTTCGTGCCCGACACGTCGAAGGCGGACAGCGCGAAGAGTGACAGCGCGAGCAGCGACAGCGAGGCAGGAAGTGACACAACGTCTCGCGCCGAGGTGTCGGACAGCGCCGCGGCGGACAGCGCGCGCGCCGATACCACCAGGTCGCGCAGAGCTGCCGGCGAGCCGGAGCGCCGCCGTCGCAATTCGGCCACCTACCTCCCCATGAGCGCGGGGCTCAGCCACCTCAACTGGGATCTGCGCACCGAGCCGTTCGCGACCTTCCCGGGGATGATCCTCTGGGGAGCGCGCGCCCGCGGTCCCGCCGTGCCGCCCGGTCGCTACACCGTGCGTCTCGTGGCCGACGGGCGCACGCTCACCGCGCCTGTAGTCGTCGAGCGCAATCCGTGGTTCACCGACGTGTCCGACGCCGACCTTCGTGCGCAGTACGCGTTCTCGAAGAGGGTTCGCGACAAGACCAACGAGGCCAACGAGGCGGTGATCGCCATCCGGCACGTGAAGAAGCAGATCGACGACCGCGCGAAGAAGACGAGTGATTCCCATCTCGAGGCCTCGATGACTGCGCTCGAGAAGAAGGCCTCGGCGATCGAGGAGAAGATCTACCAGGTGCGCAACCGTAGCGGTCAGGATCCGCTCAACTTCCCTATCAAGGTCAACAACCGCCTCGCCACGCTCCTCTCGATGGCAGAGCGCGGCGACGGGCGCCCGACGAGCAACATGCCGGAGATCTTCCAGATCCTCTCGAAGGAGTTGAACGGCTATACCGACGCGCTGTCGCAGCTCTGGAAGACGGAGCTGGTCACGGTGAACCGTGAGCTGTCGGGAGCTGGTCTGCTCCCTATCGATCCCAAGTGCGCGAAGGCGGAGGGGTGCCAGGTGGTGGAGTAAACGACGGGGTCAGGTCTTTAATTTCGAGCGGACCGAGCGAATGCTCGGCCC
>DASSNL010000204.1:0-9696 GCA_035688075.1 Gemmatimonadaceae bacterium | reverse complement strand
CGCGCAGAGGGCAGCCGCTGACCAGGGGCCGACACAATGTAGAGACGCGCGGACTCGCCACGCTCCTCCTCGAGAGGCTTATGCGTGGGCACTCGGCTTCGCTTCTTCGCACGCGATTCTCTGCCAGCCGCGCTAGACGTCTTCACTTTCATTGGGCTTCACCGGATTTTCCGGATAGAGGCGATCCCACACTACTGCAAACTCGTCGATTCGACCCTCGAGGTCCCCGACCAACTCTCTGGGGACATCCCGTTCGGGAGGGTCATCATCCAGGAGCGCTCTCTCCCTGAGGCCGAAGCGCCAGCTCCTTGTCTTAATAGAGGGTCTTCTGCAAATCGTGTGGGCGATTTGACGTGGGATTAGTGTCGCGGCAACGGTGGGAGAGTGCATGTCAGGATCTTCAGATGCAGGTAGTCCTCATCCCTCAAGCCGTAGCAGCGCCGCTGGATGACGCGGATCTTGTTGTTCAACCCTTCGACGAAGCCGAGAGCGACCTTGTTCTCCGGCCTGCAGTAGGCCGTGATGCCATCCCAGTGGCGTTCGATTAGCTCGGCGAACTCCTCGAAGGGCCTCAACCGCTGCCAACGCAGGGAGCGTCGCCACTCGTCAAAGAACTTCCGGGCCCATGCCTCCCTCCGGTACTCCCAGAGCTGGGCGAACTGCTCCTTCAACACGTAGGCCGTGTTGAGACGCTTGTTCGCCGCGAGCAGAAGCTCGAGCCGCTTCTTCTTCTCCGGCGAGAGGTTCTCCCTGTGCGAGAGGAGCACGTACTTCTGCCCCTTGATGTATTTCCGGTCCGCTCGGTTGGTGAGCCGCTTGTACTCCGCCTTCCGCACCTTGTCCATCGCCTCGTTCAGGTGGCGCAAGACGTGGAACTTGTCGTAGAGGATCGCTGCCTCGGGGGCATGGGCTTCGGTGGCATTCCGGAACGGCTTCCACATGTCCATGACCGCAAGGCGAATCTGCTTTGCCCGCTCCGAGCCCAGGAAGTCGAAGAACATGCGCATGCTCTCCTCCGAACGGTCGACCCCACCGAACCAGATCGGCTGGTGGCGCTCCAGATCGCTCACCACTATTCGGTAGACGTGCCCTTTGCGAATCGAGATCTCATCGATTCCGATCGCCCGAGGAGTGGGATCGCCCTCCAGCACGAGCTGCTCACGCATGTAGAGCTTGTCCATCTCCTTGACGGTGCGCCAGTCGAGCCCGAGGTCATCGGCCACCTCCTTGATCGGTGCATTCCGGCACTGCTTGCCGACGTAGAGGGCAAATCGCTTGGTGTAGTGCGGATTGGCCGCGAGCCAGTCGAGCCTCTCCTGCTTCACACGATTGCAGCGCCGGCACCTGAGCCGGCGTACCTCGAGGTCGAGGTAAATGCGCAGGTCTCCACAGGGAAGATCGCGCACCCGGCGGAGCTTCCGATCGTACCAGGTGCGCTCTGTCCGGCCACACGTGCCGCACGTCGTTTTTTTTGGCGCCGGCTGAGCGTGATGACCCGGGCATACGGATCACCGAAGAGGCCACTGACCGTGCGGCCGGGTGTGAAACCGGGGAAGCGGTACGTGTCACGTAGCTCTCCGAGATCGCGCTGAGTGGCGCATCGACTGATATGCCGAGGAAGGCGTCGAGAAGACATGCACGAACTTCAGCCCTCGCTGAGTGCATGGCAAGCCGCTTTTCCTCCTATGAAATCGGACCCCGACTAGACATCAAAACCCGCCGATTCCACCCACACATTCTGCAGAAGACCCCTTTTTCTTTTCCGGTTCTTGCGGTTTGTAGCCTGACTCCTTGTGCAGTTCCCCTCTTTTCTTTTCTGTTTCTTGCGGTTAGTAGCCTGACTCCTTGTGCAGTTCCCCTCCGCGCTCTCCGCGGTCCTCCGCGCTCTCCGCGATTTCAGTTCAACGAGAGGAGCCCGGACCCCAAAACGATCCCCGGAGCCCAAGTCGAAGCTTACCGCCCGCCTGCCGCAGACTTCGCCCCCGCTCCGATGGTCTTATCGAAGAAAGCAGCGGTTGCGCTGTCGGCGGTGATCCAGGAGCGGTAGAGGAGGAAGTCATGGATCTCGTCGGGGAGCACGATCTCCTCGTAGGGGACGCCGGCCGCATCGAGACGGCGGGCGAGGTCCACCGTCTGATAGAAGCGCACGTTGCGGTCGTCGTCGCCCTGGATCAGCAGCACCGGGGACTTCCAGCTGTCTATCGACGACACGGGCGATGACTTCCACGCGACTTCCATCGCCTTCGCGGCATCGGCCTTCTCGAAGCGGTCATTCATTCCGCTGAGACGACGATCCATGTCGGTGGTCCAGTCGTGGACGCCGTGCATGTCCACGCCCGCCGCGAAGAGCTGAGAGTCACGCGCGAGAGCCATCGCCGTGAGGAAGCCGCCGTACGAGCCGCCCCAGATACCGATGCGCGATCCATCCACGTTCGCGAGCGTACGCAGGTACTCGGCGCCCGCCTTCACATCCTGATACTCGGAGGCGCCCCACGGGCCGGCGTTCTCGGGGTGGTGGAACTCGTGGCCGTAGCCGATGCCGAGCCGATAGTTCACCGAGAGCACGACGTAGCCCTTGCTCGCCAGGTACTGGTTCACCGCGTACGAGTTGGAGTAGTAGCGGCTGTAGTGCCAACCCAGGAGCATCTGCCGCGGCGGACCGCCGTGCACGAAGATCACGGCCGGCTTCTTCGCGCTCTGGCTCGCCGATGCGGGGGGCTCGAAGAGCTGGCCGTGCACCGTCACTCCATCGGGCGCCTTGAAGGTCACCGCTCGCGGCACCACGAGCTTCGCCGCGGGGAATTCCGACGGGACGAGACTCTCGGCGAGACGCTTCGGCTCTCCACCGGAGAGCGGCACCACACCGGGTAGCGGCGAGCGCCTGGCGTCGCCGCCCAGGAACACGACTGTCTTGCCATCACCCGCTACCACCGGCGTCCACTCGTTCCCCTCACCAGGTGTGAGGTTGGTGACGCCGGCGCGGTCCACCGACACCTTGAAGACGTGGCGGCGATCGATGTCGTCCTTCCCCTTCCCCATGTTGCCGGCGAAGACGAGCGTGCTGCGGTCGGGGCTCAGCTTGATGTACTCCGCCATCCCCTGCCCCGGTGTCAGGAGGAGCGGTTCGCCGCCTGAAGCGGCAATCGAGTAGAGATGCGGCCAGCCATCGAGGTCGGCGAGGAAGACGATCCTGTCGCCCGCTCCCCAGTTCAGATTCGCGCGCCCCTCGGTGGTGGGGTACGAGCCGCGCAGCGTGGCTGGACTTTTCCAGATCTCGCGTGCGTTGCCCGATGCCACGTCGCCGACCCAGATGGCGAAAGGATTGGGGTGCAGCTCGAGAACGGTCTGCGGCGCGCCGCCGCCGCCCTTCGAGCGTACGAAGGCGATCCGCTTGCCATCTGGCGACCAGCGCGGGCTGCCGTCGCGCATCGTGGACGGCGCGATGTACGTTATGGGCGTCGCGCTGTCGGTGTACACGGCGATGAACGAGTGATCGCCGCGCGATGACACGAAAGCGAGTTTACCGCCATCGGGCGACCAGACGGGCGAGTTGCTCGAGCCCTTCGCGAAGAAGAGGCGCGATGCGTCCTTCGAGCCGTCTATGGGAACCGTCCACACCGCGTCGCCCTTGCTGAATGCAACCAGATCTCCCTTCGGCGAGATCACCGGCTCATCGCCTTCGGCGAGACGCTTCGGAGTGCCACCCGTGAAGGGGACGCTCCAGATCTCGACCTTCGGCTGCCGAGGACTCGATGCGGGATCGGGCGCGAGATCGGACCAGTTGCCATCGTGGTCGCCGCCGCGCACGTACACAACGGTCTTCCCATCGGGCGTCAGCGAGACGTTGGTAAGCTCCTGTCCATCATCGGAGCTGTACGAGGTGACTTTGCGCGGCGTCCAGGACGGGCCCTCGGCCACGTAGACGTTCCGCACGCCGCGCTCGTCGAAGACCCACGCCACGCGCTGTGCGGCGCTCGCGCCGGCGAGCTCCGACGGGAATGGGTAGCTCCTGATCTGCTCGAGCGTGTAGCTGCCGGCGTTCTGCGCCGAGGCGCGCGCCACCGTTACGGAGACGAGCGTGGGGACAAAGAGCAGCGCGAGACGACGGCGTGCTCGCGACGCGAAGTGGATGTGCATCGAAGCTCCTCTGCTTTCGGGTGCGGCTGAAGGGGAGAGCTTCAAATCTGCGCTGTGGACCCGCCCGCGTCCACGCCGACAACAGCGAGCCGCTGCTGCCGCGGCGAACCAGCATCCGAACCGGCGTGCGATGGTTGCGGCGTGCACCCTCACCCGGTCAGCGGGACGATCCGTGCATCCACCGCATCGCCGGTGATCGTGAGCAGCGCGATGCTCGGTTCGATGTCGAAGCGACGGGGGCCGGCCGCACCGGGGTTCACCACCAGGCGCCCCTCGGCGCGTGTGACGAGCGGTCGATGCGTATGACCGTACACCAGAACGTCGGCGGGATAAGCAGCGAGGAGACGCGCTGGCGTGGGACTACCCAGTTCGTGGCCGTGGCTCACGTGGATGCGCACGCCGCCCACGGTACGCACGATCGCCCGCGCGAGGCGCGGCCGACCCGGTGCGTCGGTGTTGCCATACACCGCCTCGACGGGAGCTATGGCGGCCAGCTCGTCGAGTACGTCGTCGCCGCCTACATCGCCAGCGTGAAGGATCAGCTCCACACCCGCGAGTACCTCGTGCAGTCCGGCGCGTACGAGGCCGTGCGTATCCGAGACGAGTCCCACCAGGTGGCTTTTCGTCGCGCCGTTCTCGCTGCTCATGATGGCTCCGTTCCTCTCCTTCGGCCGCGCTCCCGGCGGCCGATGCGATGGTTCATGGAAAGGCCGTTCCAGGATCGTGCCACGGCGGAGCCCGCCGGGGAGCTAGGGGTCGAGCGAGAAGGCGGCGGGAGGTGTTGTTCCCGAGCGAGCGGCAGCTCTATTTGACATAACTGGCGAAGCCGCGGCCGGGGCCGACACGCCCGATGACGATGCACCCGATGACGATGCACCCGATGACGACGCACCCGATGACGACGCGCCCCGCGACCCGCCCTCGCCAGCGCCGAAGCGCGACACTACCGCTCCCAGCGTCTCCGCCGCCGCGGCCAGAGCGCGGCCAGTCGCCCGCAGCCGCTCCGTGAGGGCACGCTGCCGCTGCGTGGCGTCCGAGGCCTCACCGGTTGCCGATACCGTCTCCGCCGCCACCTGCGCCACCTGGCGCGACGCCATCCCCAGCTCCTGCACCAGCTCCCTCTGGCCATCGGATGCCGAAGCCACCGTCCGCGCAAGCTGCACCGTGCGGCGCGCATCCAGCTCGATCCCGCGGAACACCGACATCGCCTGCTGCATCACGCGCTCCCCCTCCCCCACCGCACCCTCCATCCGCTGGAAACGCTCGGCCGCTTCATCGCTGCGCTCGGCCATCTGCGTGAGGAGATCCTCGATTCGTCGCAGCGACTGCGAGCTGCGGTTCGCGAGCTTGCGAACTTCCTCGGCCACCACCGCGAAACCGCGCCCCGCTTCGCCCGCGCGCGCCGCTTCGATCGCCGCGTTCAGAGCGAGAAGATTCGTCTGCGCGGCGATCTCACCGATCACCTGGGTGATCTCACCGATGCGCGCCGACGCCTCGCGGAGCACCGCGACACGCTCCACACCATCGCGCGCGAGCTGCGCCATCGCGGTGACGCGCGAAGTGGCCTCCTCCGCCTGCACCACGCCCTCTCGCGCGCGCTCTTCCACCGTGGTGGAGATGGCGAGCGACTCGCGGGCTGCGGAGTCCACCGCGCCCGCGGCGTCGGTGAGGCGACGCGCCGCGCCTTCGATACGCTCGGCCGCCTCGAGATTTCCATCGGCGCCGCTGCTGAGTCGCGCGAGCGAGTCGGTAACTCGGCGCGCACCGTCAGCCGCCTCGCCACCTATCTCGGCGACGCGACCCGATGCGGCGAGAACAGCACCAGCAGTCGACGTGGTCTCTTCTATCAGCGCGGCCACATCGCGCAGCGCGTCGTGCACCTGACCACTTCCCACTTCGACTGGTCCGCTCGCCACCAGGAGCGCCGACCAGTTGTGCGACTGGATCGCATCGCCCAGGCGCTCCAACTCCTCGAGCGGTCGCATCATGATCTGGTTGAGCCGCCACACGAACCACACTATGGCCGGCACCGAAAGCGCCCACGCGATTGCCAGCTCCCAGGGGCGCAGTCCGCGGAATGCCACGGTGTAGACGATCATGCCGATCGCCACGAGGAAGAAGCCGAGCGTTCGCGCGATTTCCGCGAGGAGGCGGTTCGCGACCCGCGCGCGGATCACCAGCACGGCAACCGTCACGGCGACGAGCATCACGAGGATCGTGGTGTAGAGCCGCGCCGGAGGGTACGGCACTCCCGCCCACTCGCCACCCACCGACACATCGAGCAGCGTCATCTCTCGCCTCGCGAGCCGCACCAGCTGCACCGACAAAAGCGCATGGCCTCGACCTTCAATTGGGGTTCCAATCGTATCACCACGGGTGAAGGAGGCTCGCACCTCGAACTACCCGATCCACCCGGCCGGATAGTTCGATGTCGAGAGCTTCCTACCTATGGAGTGTTGGACCCGCCTGAAGGTCACCCGAGGCCGGACGCTCACCCCAGTGCACGGCCGCCGTCCCCATGGTGAGTCGCTGGAAGCCCACCCGCTCGAAGCCGGCGCGCTCCATCCGCCGGGCCAACTCCTCGGCCCCGGGGAAGTTGGCCACCGATGCCGGGAGATAGCTGTACGCGGTCCGGTGCCCGCTCACGAGACGCCCGATCAGCGGGAGCACGCGGTGGAAATAGAGGTGATAGCCGAGACGCACGAGCCGCGAGGGCGGCGTGCTCAACTCGAGGATCACCAGCCGCGCACCGGGGGCGAGGACGCGCCCCAACTCGCGGAGCGCCGCATCGAGCGCGTCAAAGTTGCGCGCGCCGAAGGCGACGATGATACCGTCGGCCGAGGCGGTGGCGAAGGGGAGCTTCAGCGCGTCGGCGACCATGGGGCGCACCGGGAGACCGCGCGTCTTCTCCGCCCCGCGCCGGAGCATCGGCTCGGCGAAGTCCACTCCGATCACGGTCCCATCGAAGCCATCGCTGCGCGCGAGCTCCGCGCTGACGTCGAGCGTACCGGCGCAGATGTCGAGGTAGGTGCCGCGCGGCCGCCGATCCACGGCAAGCGCCCGTATGGCGCGCTCGCGCCAGCCCCGGTCGATGTTGAGGCTGAGAAGGTGATTCAGCAGGTCGTAGCTTGGCGCTATCTCGGAGAAGATCCGGCGTACATACGCCCGCTTCTCCTCGCCCCCTGCCGCTGCATCGAGCGCTTCGCGCTCCTCGGTTTCCGCGGAAGACATTTCGTCAAACTTCTCGTCGGCACGATGGAGGCGCAAGCGGCCGTGCTGGATGCGCACCGAAGCCAAGCATAACTTGGTAGCGACATCCAATGCCTGTCTCTCTCGAGCTCTCTAACCTCCCCGATGCCGACGTCGCCGCTCTCGCCAGAGGGGGGCGCGAGGCCGCTTTTCGCGAGCTGGTGAGGCGGTACGAGCGACCGGTGTTCTCGCTCATCTATCGCATGGTGCGCGACAGGGAACTGGCCGAGGATCTGGCGCAGGACACCTTCGTGAAGGTGCTGAACCACATCGACCGCTACCGCCCCGAGTTCAAGTTCTCGAGCTGGCTGTTCAAGATCGCCAACAACCTCACCATCGACTACCTCCGCAAGCGGCGGCTGGACACGGTGAGCATAGACGGATCGCCGCACGCGGCCACCGCGGCCGAGAAGGAGGCGACGTCGTTCGACGTGAGCGCCCGCGGCGAGTCTCCGCTCGACGAGATCGAATCGCGCGAGCTGGGAGGCGCCATCGAGGAGGCCATCGCGAAGCTCAGACCCGAGTATCGGGCCTGCATCCTGCTTCGTCACGTCGAAGACCGATCGTACGAGGAGATCGCCGCCACCCTCGATCTGCCTCTGGGAACCGTAAAAACCTACATCCACCGCGCCCGGCACGAGCTCCGGGATGCGCTGGAGCACCTCAAAAGCTGACATGAAACCGCCCTCATACCCCCGCCGTACGATCATGTGGAGGACTCGTGAATAGACACCTGCTACCAGAAGAGATCGACCAGCTCCTCGACGGCGAGGTAGGGTTCGGCACTGCTCCACTCAAGCAGCACGTCCGCACGTGCGCAGAGTGCAGGGCCGAGCTCGAATCGGCGCGCGTGCTGGTGAACCAGCTGGAGCAGCTGCCGCACTTCACGCTCTCGCCGCACTTCAGCGCGGAGGTGATGGAGCGCGTTCACGTCTTCGTGCCGTGGCACGTGGCACTCGCCGACAGCGTGCGCGCCTTCATTCCGCAGCGGCGCAGGTGGCGGGCCGCGGCGTGGACCGGAGTCGGGGCAGTCGCCGCGCTCCTCCTGGTAGCGGCGCTCTGGCTGGTCACGCGGCTCGACGCCGTGATCTTCGCGGTGGAGCTGGGAGTGGATCGCGTGCGCGCCGCCGGCGCGTGGGCCTTCTCGAATCTGGTGGTGTCTCTCGTTGGCGACACCACCGCTCGCGCACTCAGCGCCAGCGGTCCCGCCGGAATCGCGCTGGCTCTTCTGGTAACGATATTGACCGCGCTCCTCGCGGTCGGCGCGCTCCGCATGGTGGTTGCGGGCGCGCGGCGTCGTTGAGGACCATGCGGAAAACGATCTCGCTGCTGGCGCTCCTCTTCGCTTCGGCACTCCCCGCGCAGGCACCTTCGGCCGCCTCGCGCCAGAGCGCATCGAGCGCGCCAGCGGCCGCTGTCAACGGAGACCCGATCGCCGTCTGGCTCGATTCACTCGCGAAGGATGCCCACGGCCTCGTGCTCGCGCGGGGAGCGGTGCGCGAGGGAAATCAGAGCGTGGCGGCGGGTGAGACCGTGTCGGGTAACATTGTAGCCTGGCACGGCACGCTGGATGTCGCTGGGCACGTGGACGGCAATGCGGTCGCAGTGGGTGGCGACGTGGTGATCCACCCGGGCGCCGTTATCGGCGGTGATGCGCTCTCGGTGGGCGGCAAGGTGCGCAACGACGGCGGCGTCGTGAACGGAGAGATGCGCTCGATGAGCGCGCTCACGGTAGGACCGATCCCC
The DNA here is from genome assembly GCA_035688075.1 of Gemmatimonadaceae bacterium. GTDB lineage: Bacteria > Gemmatimonadota > Gemmatimonadetes > Gemmatimonadales > Gemmatimonadaceae > JADGGM01. The sequence continues at coordinate 564 of DASSNL010000204.1, read as the reverse complement.
GCCACTCCGCCGCGGACCGCCGAGCAGACCACTCGCCGCTCCGTGTCGCTCGCTGTGGGCTGGTATCTGGTGCTCGCCGTCATCGGCTTCGCCGTGGTACTCTTCGCGCGGGGCAACCTCGAGACCATCTCCGATCGCATCCGCGCCGACTTCACTCGCTCCTTCCTGTACGGTCTACTCGGGCAGGTGCTGCTGGTGCCGGCGTTCGTGGCCATGATCGTGGCGCTCGCGATCACGATAATCGGCCTCGTGCTGATCCCCTTCGCCATCGTCGGCTTCTTTCTCGCCCTCGCTGGGGCGCTGGCGCTCGGCTTCATCACAATCTCCTACGTCGTGGGCGATGCGGCCATGCGCTGGCGCGGTGCGGCCGTGGGCGGCGGGAGGGCGCAGCTCCTCCAGTTCCTGCTCATGGGCCTCTCCATCTACCTCGTGCTCTGGGTCGTCGCCGGCGCTGTGGGCGGCTTCGGGGCAGTCGGGGGCCTCATGAGATTCGTCGTGGCCGTCCTGACGTGGGTTGCTCTCACCGCGGGCTTCGGCGCCACGCTCGCCTCGCGCGGCGGTACG
>DASSNL010000195.1:0-8965 GCA_035688075.1 Gemmatimonadaceae bacterium | reverse complement strand
GAGGCGGCCGATCCCGGTGGGATCGGCCGCCGCTTAGCTTCTCTTCGGCCCGACGCGGGGCCAGCGCGGTAGATGGGCCGGGACTCGCCTTCCAAAGGCGCGTGCGGCACGCGATACGCAGAACCGCCGTCGGGCACGCTCCGTGGATGAGCGCGCCATAGATGATCTGGGCAAGAAAAAGGAGACGTCTGTGAATCACACGGAGGATGGCGCCCCGGCTGGGCGGGCCAGACGCCCGTTGCGTAGCCGGATCGCGCGCGGTGCCTTCTCGTGCGTCACCGTCGCTTCGGCGGTGGCGTTCATCTCGGCGTACCAGCCGCCACGGAGCTTCGAGCGCGCGCCCTTCGCCGCCGACAGCGCCTTTGGCGATGTCATCCCCGCTCTGCGCGTGGACCCGGTTCCCGTCGGGTTCAGCGGTGCGGTGCGCATGGAATTCGCGCTACCGGGCGCGCGCGTCGCTCAGCCGGTGGAGGTGCACGTCATCGGTCGTCCGGCCGCGAGTCTCGCCTACACCTGGGAAGCGGTGGACGACACCATCGCCGTCGCTCCGCTCCGGTCGCTCACCGGCGACTCGCTCATCACACCCACCAGGCCGGGCCTCTATCGCCTCGCGCTGGTTGGCGAAGGGCTGAACCGTGTCGTGGAAAGCCTCACCCTTGCGGTCCTGGTGCCCTTCGACCAGAAGAAGGGCTCCATGCTCGACGGCTATCGCATCGGGATGTACGCGGGCGAGCGACACAAGAACGTGGACGACGGTCTTCCGCTCGGCTTCGTGCGAGTGATGCAAAGCGATGTGGATCTGCCGATGAGCGAGCACCTTCGTCTGGGCGATCTCCTCACGCACGACGGGCAGCAGGGGTGGCCGCGCTTCATCGCCGTAAATCCGCGCATGGTGGACAAGCTGGAGCTGGTCATGGCGCGCATCGCAGGCACCATCCGCAAGGCGGATGTGGACCTAGTGGTGAACGTGCACTCGGGCTACAGGACGCCGGCGCACAACCGTCGCGTTCCGCTCGCGGCGACCGACAGCCGCCACCAGTACGGCGACGCGGTGGACGTGGCCATAGATGCAAACGGCGACGGGAAGATCAACGCGCGCGACGCGCGCCTGGTAGCCGAGGCGGTCGACTCGGTGGAAGCGCAGTTCCCGGAGCTCATCGGAGGGGTGGGGGTGTATACGAGCTCGCGTTATCATCAGCCTTATGTTCATATTGATGTGCGCGGAAGCAGGGTGCGCTGGCGGGGCTGACCGATGACCGAGCGAGGAAGGGAAGATGAACGAGTCGTTGCGCGATCGTATTCTCCGGAGGCTCGACGCCCTCTCGGATGAGCGTGGTTACCAGGTGCTCGACTACGTCGAGTTCCTGGAGTCGAAGTACGCGGACAAGACGGCGCAGACGCCGAACCTCTTCCAGCGCTTCACCGAGGGCGTGGAAGACAGTCTGCGAGCCGGGCGCGTTTCGGCCAGCACGATCGCCGAGACGATGGGGCTGTTGAACAAGGCGATGGGAGTGCTCTCCGGCGTGGCGGCCGCGGGCAAGTCGGTTGCCAGCGACGTGATGGGAGCTGCCACTCGTTCCACCTCCTCGTCGTCGCATCCGTCGTCGTCGGGGTCCACTTCGCAGGAGACGTCGTCCGCGCGGCCAGCTCCGCCACCGCCGCAGTACTCGCCGCCGCCTCCGCCGCACGCGCCTCGGACGCCGCCTGCCGGCCCGCCGCCACCGCATACCGGTGAGCAGCGCGGCTCGTGGCCCACCGACGCTCCTCCGGGCTTCGGCGAGTGATGGCGCCCCGCGAGAAAGCCGGCCCCCGCGTGCCCGCCCGCCGGAGACGTAGCGCCGCCGCTCGCACGTCGGCTCGCTCCGACGAGCGCCGCTCCGCGAAGCGCACCCTCATGGGTACCATCCGCGAGATCCCCGCGTACCTGCGCCTTCTGGGCGGCCTCCTCACCGACGGCCGCGTTTCGCGCATGGACAAGCTCATGGTGCTCGGCGCGATCGCCTACATCGTCACACCGATCGACCTGATCCCCGACTTCATCCCCTTCATTGGCCAGGTCGACGACGTCTACCTGCTGGTCCTCTCGCTCAACCGCCTGATCTCCCACGCCGGCCTCCCGATCCTGAGCGCCCACTGGTCAGGCGACATCTCCGACCTCACCCCCGGCCGCCTCCGCGCCGTCCTCCTCGCCGCCTCTCTCTTCCTGCCGAGGGGGATCAGGAGGAGGTTGAGGAGGGGATGAAGGGGGAGAGAAAGCAGAGAGCAGAAAGCAGGAGCTGCCGAGGGTTCAGGGTTCAGGGTTCAGGGTTCAGGAACGGCGCATAAGGCCGTCATCCCCCGCGCAAGCGGGGATGACTGTGCATGGTATGCAGTTCCTGAACCCTGAACCCTGCCTCCTGAACCCTGCGGTTCTCACTGCTCTCTGCTCTCTGCTTTCTCTCCCCCTTCTCTTGCCCCCACTTTCCCTAAAGCCTAGCTTTCGCCATGGCTACCAGTACACGAACGAAGACGCGGCCCGCTGTGTCCACGGAAGTGGATGGCGGGCCTTCGCGTATCGGTGAGGAGAGGGGGAACGGGGCCTCGCGGGTGCGCGCAGAGAGCGGTTTGACATTCGATGATGTCCTGCTGTCGCCGAGCCATTCGACGACGCATCCAAAGGACGTGCGCATAAGCTCGCGATTCACTGCCGGGATCACCCTCAACGTTCCCTTCGTCTCGGCGGCGATGGATACTGTGACCGAGTCGGAGATGGCGATCGCGCTCGCGCGCGCGGGCGGGATCGGGGTCATCCACAAGAACATGTCCATCGACCGGCAGTCGGCCGAGGTGGACAGGGTGAAGCGCTCCGAGAGCGGGATGATCCTCAACCCGATCACGCTCGCACCCGACGCCACGCTGCGCGAGGCGAACGCGCTCATGATGCGCTTCAAGATCTCCGGCGTGCCGATCGTGGACCGGGAAGGGAAGCTCGTCGGGATCATCACCAATCGCGATCTCCAGTTCGAGCGCGATCTCGACCGTCCGCTCGAGCAGGTGATGACGCGCGACAAGCTGGTGACTGCCGCGGTGGGTACGACGCTCGACGAAGCGGAGCGGATCCTGGGCCAGCATCGGATCGAGAAGCTTCCCGTGGTGGACCAGAGCGGGAAGCTGCGCGGGCTCATCACCGTGAAGGACATTCACAAGCGCAGGCAGTATCCCGACGCCAACAAGGATGAGCACGGGCGACTCCGTGTGGCGGCCGCGATCGGTGCGGCCGGCGACTTCCTCGATCGGGCCGCTGCACTCGTGTCCGCGGGAGTGGACGCGCTGGTGGTAGACACGGCGCACGGCCACAGCGAGGGCGTGCTGAGAGCCACCGCGCGCGTGCGCGAACGATTCCCCGAAGTGCAGCTCATCGCGGGGAACATCGCGACTCGAGAGGGCGCCACCGCGCTCGTGGAGCGCGGCGTCGACGCGGTGAAGGTGGGCGTCGGGCCCGGGTCGATCTGCACCACGCGTGTGGTCACTGGCGTAGGAGTCCCGCAGCTCACCGCGATCTTCGATGCGGTGGAGGGAGCGGGCGACGTCCCGGTGATCGCCGACGGCGGGATCAAGTACTCCGGCGACGCCGTGAAGGCACTCGCTGCGGGCGCCTCGAGTGTGATGATGGGATCGATGCTCGCGGGGACGGAGGAGAGTCCTGGCGAGTCGTTCCTCCTCGAGGGACGCCGCTTCAAGATGATCCGCGGCATGGGGAGTCTCTCCGCCATGCAGGATGGAAGCGCCGACCGCTACTTTCAGGAGGGCGAGCTCTCGCCGCGCAAGCTCGTCCCAGAAGGGATCGAGGGACGCGTTCCCTACAAGGGTCCGGTGGGCGACGTCCTCTACCAGATGGTGGGCGGTCTCCGCAGCGGCATGGGCTACGTGGGCTGCGCCAACATCGACGAGCTCCGCACTCGCACCCAGTTCGTCCAGATCTCCTCCGCCGGTCTCCGGGAGTCGCATCCGCACGATGTAACAATCACCCGGGAGGCTCCCAATTACTCCTGGTGAGAGAAAGCAGAAAGCAGACAGCAGAAAGCAGCAACGGCTCGCAAGGAGAGGACCCCCGACCCCTGAGCAGTTCGCTGCTTTCTGCTGTCTGCTTTCTGCTTTCTCCCTCTCCGACGCATGACCTCCCCTCCATCCCGTCACCACGCCCTCGCGGCCTGGTTCCTCGGCCCACGGGGGGAGAATGCGGAGCTGCTGGAGCGGCTCGTCACGGAGGCGCTGCGGGATCACGTTTTCTGGAGACGCAACTACCATCCAGAGGACGGGTTCACGATCCGTGAGACGGAGAAGCGCAGCGAGGAGTACGAGGACGCGGTAGCGACGCTCACGCAGGAGCTGATGGGGCTCCTGGCGGAGCTCAAGCGTGGAGTGCCTTTCTTCAGCGGTCGCTACAAGGGGCACATGAGCTTCGAGCAGACGATCGCGTCGCAGATCGGCTACTTCGCGGCGATGCTCTACAACCCCAACAACGTTTCGATCGAAGCGTCGCCCGTCACCACGCGGCTCGAGCTCGAGCTGGCGGCGCAGCTCGCGGCCATGATCGGCTACGACGAAGCCGCATCGTGGGGGCACCTCACCTCGGGCGGGACGGTGGCCAACTTCGAGGCGCTCTGGATCGCGCGCAACGTGATCTACCTGCCGCTCGCCGCCGCCGGCGCGGCCGACGAGCTGAGGGTGAGCATCGAAGTCGAGCGGCTGGACGGCACGCTCGCCCCGCTCGGCGAGCTGTCGCTCTGGGAGCTGGTCAACGTGCGCGACCGGGCGGTGATGGATCTCTGGGAGCGGCTCTGGAGCGTGGCGCCGCGCGCCGAGGTGTACCGCGCGCTGAGCGAGCATTCGCTGTCGACCGTGGGCTATCAGGACTACGCGCGGCGCCTCGCGAGTGCGTATGGCGACACTCTTCCGGCGAGCGTGGTCCTCGTAGCCGCGACCGCTCACTACTCGTGGGAGAAGATCGTGCGCGCGCTGGGGATCGGCTCCAACCAGCTCGTCTTCGTCCCGGTGGATGGCCACTATCGCATGGATCCGGATGCGTTGTGGCGCACGGTTCGTGAGCTCACGGAGCGCCGCACGCCGATCATGGCGTGCGTGAGCGTCTGCGGTTCGACCGAGGAGAGTGCGATCGACCGTCTGGACGAAGTGCTCGCCGTACGCGAGCGCGCGGAGCGTGAGCTCGGGGTGACCTTTCACATCCACTCCGATGCATGCTACGGCGGCTATGTGGCCGCCGTCACGCGCCGCTCCGACGGCTCCCGCCGCTCGGCGGCCGAGATCCGCGCATCGATGGGGCTGGAGAGCGGCGAGAAGTGGCCGGATGAAGGATGGGTTCGCGCGCTTGCAGCGCTGGAGCGGGCCGACTCCGTCACCATAGATCCGCACAAGCTCGGCTACGTTCCCTATCCCGCGGGTGCACTGCTACTGCGCGATCGTCGCGCGCGCGAGCTGGTGGCGGTGGATCCTCCGTACCTCCTTCCCACGCAGGGGCTGGACTCCGCGCAGGACCTTTTCCTGGGGCGCTTCATATTCGAGGGCTCGAAGCCGGGTGCGGCCGCGGCGGCCGTATGGCTCAGCCACAAGGTGCTTCCGCTGGACGAGCGCGGGTACGGCTACCTCATAGAGCGCACGATGGTGGGCGCGCGGAGGATGCACGCGGCGCTGGAGGCGGCGGATCTCGGTGAGATGCGGATCGTGCTTCTCCCGGCCCCCGACGTCAACATTGTGTGCTACGTCATGCACCACCCGTCGCTCTCAACGTTGGCCGCCGTGAATGCGTTCAACGAGAGTATCTACGCACGGATGAGTCTCGGCGTACCGGGGGCGACGCCTCCGTACATCATCACGCGTACTCGTCTCCAGGCGCCGATGTACCGGGGCGCCGTGGAGCCGCTCCTGGAGCGGTTGGGGGTGTGCGACGTGGCGGAATGGGAGGCGAGCGGCGCGGACGGACTGGTGGTGCTCCGCTCGACGGTGATGGATCCCTTTCTGGTTGCTCCGCCCCCGGCGCCCGACCACATCACGGGATTCGTGAGCGCGTTACGTACTGCCGCGCTCGCATCCCTTGACAAAGGGCTGTCCCACTAAGAACGTATTCCGGCTTGGGGCCAGTAACGCGCATCCTACCAAACACCTCCGCGGCACCCTGTCCCTCGTCGTCTCCCACCACATCCGTACCTAATCGGAGAATCGCATGAGTCTGTTCGCGACCAAGAGTATGGCCGTACTCCAGGCGGAGGCGGGCGAAGAGAACACGCTGCGCCGATCGCTCGGCGCCGTCAATCTCGTCACGCTGGGAATCGGGGCCATCATCGGGGCGGGCATCTTCGTTCTCACCGGTACCGCCGCGGCGCAGTATGCTGGTCCCGCTATCGCCCTTTCCTTCGTCGTCGCCGGTATCGGCTGTCTCTTCGCGGGGCTCTGCTACGCGGAGTTCGCGTCGATGATCCCCATCTCTGGGAGCGCGTACGCCTACGGCTACGCCACGCTCGGTGAGTTCATCGCCTGGATCATCGGGTGGGACCTGATCCTCGAGTACCTCTTCGGTGCAGCCACGGTGGCGGTGGGCTGGTCGGGTTACTTCACCGCCTTCATGGGGGAGATCGGGATCCACATACCGCCCGCACTCTCCAACGCTCCATTCGACGTCGAGGGGACGCACCACCTGGTGCGCACGGGTGCGCTGGTGAATCTGCCGGCCGCCTTCCTCGTGCTCTTCATGACCGTACTCCTGGTGATCGGCATCAGGGAGTCGGCCCGCTTCAACAACCTGATCGTCTTCATCAAGCTGGCGATCGTGTTCCTGGTGATCGGCTTCGGCTTCATGTTCGTCAAGCCGGACAACTGGCACCCATTCATCCCGCCCAACACGGGCACTTCCGGCCAGTTCGGAATCAGCGGGATCTTCCGCGCGGCCGGCGTGATCTTCTTCGCCTACATCGGATTCGACGCCGTATCCACCACCGCGCAGGAGGCGAAGAATCCGCAACGTGACATGCCCATCGGAATTCTGGGATCGTTGCTTATCTGCACGATTCTCTACATCCTGATGTCGCTCGTCATGACCGGCCTCGCGCCCTACACGGAGCTCAACGTACCGCACCCGGTGTTCGTGGCGGTGGCCGCTGGCGGCCCCGGCCTCGCCTGGCTCCGGCCGATCGTGAACATCGGCGCCATCGCGGGTCTTGCATCGGTGGTGCTGGTGATGCTCATGGCGCAGCCGCGAATCTTCTACTCGATGTCGCGCGACGGGCTCCTCCCGCCGGTCTTCTCCAAGGTGCATCCGAAGTTCCGCACACCGTACATCACCACGATCGCCACCGGCATCGTTGCGGCGGTGGTGGCCGCGCTCTTCCCGATCGCGCTCCTCGGTGAGCTGGTGAGCATCGGAACGCTTCTGGCGTTCGTGATCGTCTGCGCCGGGATCATAGTGCTTCGCCGCACCCGGCCCGACATGCCGCGTCCCTTCCGGACGCCGTTCGTGCCGATCGTTCCGATTCTCGGCATCATCACCTGCGGTCTCCTGATGGCTTCGCTCCCGAAGGATACCTGGCTGCGACTGATCATCTGGATGGCGATCGGGCTCCTGATCTACTTCCTGTACGGCAAGAATCACTCGAACCTCGCCCGCGGCGTTACGTCGAGCGAAATCCCCTCTCTGAGCGAGGACGGGATCACCCAGCGCACCGGCCGCGACTGACGAGTGAAGCGAGCCCCGGCTCGCGCAACGATTATCTTTCTGAAGCGGCGTCCGCGCATGCGCGGACGCCGCTTCTAATTGAATACCACCATGTCACCCAACCTTCCCGACCTGCTCGCCATCGCCCCGCACCGTCGCGAGGCAATCGAGAGTCTCGCCGCCGAGCTCGTGCCCGGGCGCACGGCGGTCCTCTCGACGCATATCAACGCCGACGGTGACGGCTGCGGCTCCGAGACCGCGCTGGCGCGCCTCCTCGAGCAGCGCGGCGTGCACGCGCGCATAGTGAATCCCACGCCCTGGCCGGCGATGTTCGATTTTCTCCTCGAGGGGATCGAGGAGCGCAGCGCCGATGGCGCGCAGGCCTTCGAGGGAGCCGACCTGCTCATCGTCCTCGACATCAGCGACGTGAAACGCCTCGGTGCGCTCACGGATACCGTGCGCGCGCTCGAAGTGCCGCGCATGGTGATAGACCACCATGTGGCATCCGACGAGCCGCCGGGGGAGCTGATCGTCAGCGACATCGCCGCGTGTGCCACGGGCGAGCTGGTCTTCGACTTCGCGCGCGTCCTCGGCCTCGAGATCACGCCGCTCATCGCGCGCTCGCTCTACACGGCGATCCTAACCGACACCGGCGGCTTCCGCTTCAGCAACACTTCTCCGCGCTGCCACGCGATAGCGGGCCAGCTGCTCGCCGCGGGCGTGGACCCCGAGGAGATGTACCGCCGCATATACGCCTCGGTCTCCGTAGGCCGCCTGCAGCTCCTCCGCGATGCCCTGGCTACCCTCGAGGTGGACGGCGAGCACGGCGTCTCATGGATCGCGCTCCCCGCCGGCGCCCTGGAGCGCTACGGCGTCCGCGCCGAGGAGCTCGACGGCCTCGCTGAGCACCCTCGTTCGGTAGCTGGCACGCGCATGGCGATCTTCTTCCGCGACCTCGGCCACGGCAAGGTAAAAGTTTCCTTCCGCAGCACCGGCGAGGTCGACGTGAACCGCTTCGCCCGCACCTTCGGCGGCGGCGGCCACGCGAAGGCCTCGGGCGCCCTGATCCAGGGCGATCTCGATGAAGTGAGGGAGCGGGTGGTGGAGGCGGCGAGGGAGTATTTGAAGCAGGGTTCAGGGTTCAGGGTTCAGAGGGAGAAGGAAACAGGAAGCAGGGAACAGGAAACAGGTAACTGCCTCGGGGGTGAGGGCTCTACCCACGGCCGACGGGGTCAGGTCTTTAATTTCGAGTCGCGGGGG
>DASSNL010000165.1:0-8932 GCA_035688075.1 Gemmatimonadaceae bacterium | reverse complement strand
GAGGCGGGAGGCGAGTGCGAAGCGTAACCCGTACGAGCCGGACGACTCGCCGATGCGCTATGTCAGCGCCTCCACCATCGGGCGCATCTGGATCTCGATGATCCGCGATCCCGCCGATTGCGTGCACGCCAGCAGTACCGCAGCCGCGACGTCCCTCGGCTCGAGCATCTGCGACTGGGCAACGCCCTCCTCCGTGCGACCTCTGCCGAGTGCGAACTCCGTCTTCACCCCGCCCGGGCAGATCGCACCCACCTTGATGCCGTGCGGACGCAGCTCCTTGTCGAGTGCCTGCGCGAAGCCAACCTGCGCGAACTTCGTGGAGCAGTAGGCCGCCTCGCCCGGGAAGCCGTACTTGCCGGCCATCGACGAGAGCATCAGGATCGTCCCGCTCTTCTGCGCGATCATAACCGGCGCGACATGACGGGTGAAGAGAAAGGTGGAGCGCATGTTGGTGTCCATCATCTCGTCGTAGTCCTCGGCGCTGGTGTCGACGAGATTTTTGTATATCCCCATCCCCGCGTTGTTGAGCAGGATGTCGATCCGGCCGGCGGCGCTAATGGCGGCGTCCACTACTCCGCGCGCGGTCGCCTCCTCGCGCGCATCGCCCACCACGACCAGCGGCTCTGTCCCCAGCGCTCGTAGCTCTTCCGCTAGCACCTCCAGCCTATCCCCGCGCCGAGCCGTCAGCACCACCCGTGCACCTGCACCCGCGAGCGCCCGCGCGCTCGCCGTGCCTATTCCGGCGCTCGCGCCCGTCACCACCGCGACTTTACCCGTCAGCGAACCAGCCATGCGATCTCCTGTCTGATCATGAGTCACCGCTGCGCGCGAACACTCGCGGATCCATGTAGTCGCGCATCCAGACGATCCGGCTGTTCCGGACCCTAAGAACCTGGATATACGAGAGCTGATACGTCTCTCCCGTGGCCACGATCTCTCCGTCGAGGTCGAACTCCACGATGACCACTTCCGGATCGGTCGCCTCGTGCACCACGACGGAGCTGTATCCCTTGATTCTCCGCCCGGCGCTTCGCGCGGCTTCGCCAGCGGGAGCGAGAAATTCACGAATCGCCTCTCGACCGTTCAACCGCCTGGGAATACCCGGCGGAGCGAACGGCAACTCGAGCACGCCGTCGGGGGCGAACATATCGGCGAAGGCATCGAGGTCGTACGCCCGCACATGCTGGTGCGCCTGCTCCCACACCTCGCGCGGAGTCGCAGCGGCGCTTCTGGAATCATTCGGCATGAAACAATGTAGCGGCCGTGGCCGTCCCACATTGGAAGATCGTCGAGCAGCCGCTATGATTGCGCCACTGAGCGCGGCTGCTGCGCCGCAAATAATCTGACCGCTCGTCGCTCGACCCGGGCGCGTCAGGGCACTTCAGGACTTACTCTGGTGATCGATGACGGAGTACCTCCCCTCGACGTACGGCGACCAGATCGCTGACCAGTACGACGCCATGCATCCGGCGATCGATCAGGCTGCCATCGATTTGCTCCATGACCTGGCAGCCGGCGGACCTGTGCTCGAGCTCGGAATAGGCACCGGGCGAATCGCGCTGCCGCTTGCGGCTCGCGGGCTGAAGATGCAGGGCGTGGACGCTTCGGAAGCAATGGTCGCGCGACTGCGCGCCAAGCCCGGGGGAAAGGACATTCCGGTGACCATTGCGGATTTCCGGGAGTTCGATCTCGCCGAGAAGTTCGCGCTGATCTTCCTGGCCTTCAACACGATCTTCGCCCTGCAAAGTCAGGAAGATCAGATTCAGTGTTTCCGAACGGTGGCCAGGCATCTGCGACCCGGTGGCTGCTTCCTGATCGAGGCATTCGTGCCGGATCTCACGCGCTTCGATCTGGGTCAACGCGCCTCCGTGCGAAGCATCGATACCGATTCGGCGATGCTGGAGCTCTCACGGCACGATGCAGTGGCTCAGCGAGTGGACTCGCAGCTCATCCGCTTGTCATCGGGAGGGCTAGAGCTGTACCCGGTCCGGCTGCGGTACGCCTGGCCTTCCGAGCTCGACCTCATGGCCCGCCTCGCCGATTTGACACCGGCGCACCGCTGGGCGAACTGGCAGCGCGAGGCGTTTGGCGCAACGAGCGGTTTCCACGTGTCCGTATACCGCCTGGAAGAGTAAGGCAGTAGCACAGTCTGAGCTCGGCCAAGCGGTCGGAGGCTCGTCCCCCGACCCTCCGTTTCAGGTTAGCCGTGCCGCGCCCGCGGCCGCGCCCGCGGTTGCGCCCGCGGTCGCCGCTGCACGCAGCAGCGCCACGGCGAGTGGCGGCACCTTGCCAGCAAGCGCTGCCCTCGCCGGCTGGAAGAGCGTAGCGATGAAGAACGGGTGCGCGTCCAGCTCCACTGCGCGAACCTCTCCCGTGGTGTCGGTGGCGGTCGCACGCAGCGGGCCCGCCGTCAGCTCGCGCGCGATCGCGGGATTCAGCCCGTAGCGGCAGCGGTACCCCTCGCGGCTCTCGAGCGCTCCATACGCGGCCGCCAGGCGCGAGCCGGGCGCGAAGCGCACGACGTCGGTAGCCTCCACCAGCTCGCAGGCGAGCGGTGTGATGACCGGCCGCGCCGCTTCGGGTGCCGTCTCTGCATGCTCGGCGTCGCCCCACCCGAGTACCGAGCGCGCGTACTCCAGGATCGCGTGCTGGAAACCAGCGCAGGTTCCGAGAAAAGGGCGCCCCGACTCGCGGGCGGCGCGGATGGCGCGGAGCGCACCATCCGCGCTGCGGTACGGGCTCGCTGGCACGCACCAGACAGCGTCAGCGCCGGCGAGCGGGTCGTCAACATCGACGGCGTCGGTCGGCAACCAGTGCGGCTCGACGTCGACGCCGAGCGACTCGGCGGCGAGGGCCAGGGCGCGGGGGATCGCCTGGTGGGCCGTCACTGCCGGGTCGTAGTCGCCTACGAGGGCGACATGAAGCGAGTGTGGCATCTAGTGTGGCACCTGTCGATCGAGTCGAGCGTCATCGCCCTTCTCGCATCGATTGGTTGAAGTTGATCCCGACTAGCTATCCTCATCAAACGACGGGACTACTCGGAAAGTGCCCGAACGGCGCCGCTTCGGCGGCACCCGGACGCAGCCGGAGCAGAGATGCCAAAGAGCAGAGCCCGGGATAGTGCTCCTCAGTTCCGCCGCTTGGCGGTCACCACGACGCGGTACTCGTTCTCCGCATGCAGGTTGATCAGCGCGACGAACACCCGCCCCTCGTGCACACCGATGGTCGCCGCCTGCGAGACCGACGCTACCTCCCATCCTTCAGGGAGCAGGATGGTGTTCCGCAGGCCTTTCACCGTGCGATCGAACTTCAGCGTACTGTCGGTGACGACGTAGGTCGGATCTCTCAGTGTTCCGGTTACCTCGATGTGCGCGCTCTGCCGGTCGTTCACTATCGGGACCTCGAGCGCCACGGTGGTCGCCGCTCCGCTCCCGGAAGTCTCCAGCGGCCTGGCGGTATCGAGGTCGATCACGCGCAGGTCGTTCAGCGGCGCGTAGCCGAGGAGGGGAAGGGTGGGCGTGCTCCCCTTCCTGTATTCGCTGTAAATCTGGTCGACGCGAATCGTGTGCGACTCCGGTGCGCCGAGGTCGTAGAGCGTCTTCACGTCGTCGAAGAAGACGTCAGTGTACTGCGTGGGCGTGAACGCAGCGGTGGTGGGGCGCGCGTGGATGGTGAGCGGGTTGCTCAACCCGCTCGGATTTGCGAAGTGCAGCTCGAGCTGGCCGGTGCTCGTGGTGCTCACCTGCGCTGCGACGTTGGATGAGAGAAAAGCGTAACCCTTCGGAAGGATCACTCCGAGCCGGTAGCCCGCGAGGCTCCGCACCCAGGTGATGTCGCCAGGCCGGATGTCGAGGCGCGCGTCGGATTTGTCGTATCGCCGGTAGGTGCGCGCGTCTTCGTACGTCTTGTAGATGAGCACGCGGCCGATGCCGCCCTCGGGCACCGGGCGTGGCAGCCGCGCGTGAATTGCGTGACCACCGTCTTGCGCCTCGTACGTGAACGGGAGCGGCTTGCCGGTGCGCGGATCGTACACCTCGATATCCGTCCCTTCGCTACCGCCGCGCGTGCCGTTGACGAGATCCGTCGCGCCGGGCCGGCGCTCTTCCGTGAAGTAGCGGATGCGGAACTTGTCGGAGCCCGGCTCGAGGAGGGTGTACTCGGTGTACGCGTCCTGGGTGAAGAGCCGCGTGAGCCGGGCGGAGGGGCGGAGCGAGCCGTCTGGATTCTCACCGCCGGGGAAGAGGGAGCTCGCGCGTTGCGCGGCCAGTGCGGCCGGGAGGACGGCCCCCAGTGCCAGCGCGAGCAGAGTGCGTGTCGTGAGTAGATGGGCTTTCATAGGCCTACCGACGAGAAAGTGCCTTCCAAGCTAGTCGCGTTCCGCCGCGATGGCTGTCTCGCTGTGCGCACGAGGGAGGCGCTCGGTGGAGAGCCGCCAACGTGAGTGCCGGGCACCTACTCTTATATTGACACATTTGTGCCATTAGGATACGATTGTGACATGACCGCCACGACGCTGCGCGGCAGGCAGGCCGCGCTCGCCAGACAGGCCATCTTCGAGGCGCTCGTCCGCCATCTCGAGGCCGGTGACGTCGACGAGATTCCGATGGAGGCTCTCGCGCGCGAGGCGGGCGTCTCGCGGAGGACGCTGTACCGCTACTTCCCGAGCCGCGCCGACCTGCTCGCCGCGGCGGGCGATTGGATTCGCGTCGAGGCGCTCCAACTCCCGGTCGACATCGGTGAGGAGGGGATCGCCGAGAGCTTCCGCGCGGCCGCCGCGCGGCTGCAGCGACACCCGCGACTCGCCCGCGCCCTTCTTCGAACACAGACCGGACGCGCGGTGCGCGGCGGCTACCGCGATGAGCGGGTGAAGGCGATCCGCAGGGCGCTCCGTCGCGAGGCGCCCGGCCTGTCGCGCCGGCAAATGGAGCGGGCCGCCGCGGTCCTCGCGTTCCTGTGCAGCTCGAGCGCCTGGATCACGATCCAGGACGAGTTGGGTCTCGGTGCATCGAGCGCCCAGGAAGCCGTGGTGTGGGCGATCGAAACGCTGCTCGCGCGATTGCGCGAAGGCGATCATGCGACTCGAAACGGAGGCGGACGATGATGCCTGCGGTGAGGAACGACCGTGTCATCCACTTTCTGGGCAATAACGAGATCAACGTCCTCGTGTCCAGCGATGAGGCGGGTGACAAGTTCTGCGTCATGGAGTTGATCATCCAGCCGGGCGGAGGGGCGACCGCGTTGCACACGGACCGATGGCTCGAGACGTTCCACGTACTCGAGGGCGAGGTCGAGTGGACCGTGGAGCGAGATGGCCAGCTCGTCACATGGTTGGCCACCCGTGGCGAAACGATCACGGTGCCGCCCGGAGTGAGGCATCGGTTCGCCGGCGCCGGAGAGGGTCCATCGCGGATGCTCACGGTAGGTCTGCCCGAGTTCGAGCACTTCTTTCGCGCGCTCGCGGCAGCCTGGTCGGGACCGTACGATCGTGAGGAAACCCCCAAGGCCGTCGGACCGGTGTTCCAGCGCTTCGGTATGCAGCTCTGCGCGCCCTAGCAGAGCGAACACACCGTCAGAGAACGCGCTCAGGCGCTCCGGGGTCGCTTTGGCGAGAGACACGGGGCGCCTAGAACCCGGGCGGCCGCTCGCCAACCACTCCGAACGCGCGCTCCAGCGCGACTCCCACCCGTCCGATGGTCGCGTCGTCGAAGAGTCGTCCTACGAGCGTGATCCCGTGCGGCACGCGGCGCGGCGGATCGAAGTGGGGGAGCGGGTGCTCCGGATCGGGCGCCCAGTCGCTCCGCGCTTCCGACACGTGGACGAACCCGGCGCGCATGGTGAGCGATGGGTGACCGGTGAAGTTGGTGATGGTCAACTGCTCCCCGCGCAGCGACGGCACGAGCAACAGATCCACTTCATTGAAGATCCGCGCCATCTCCAGCGCCACGCGCCGCCGCATCCGGTCGGCCTGCACCATGTCTACCGCCGAAAGGAACCGTGCCTGGCGGAAGAGGTTGGGCCAGGCGTCCTTCACCTGCATCCGCAGCTGATCCATCCGGCCGTCGAGCGTGAGCTCCTCGAACGCTGCAGCGCCCTCGGCGAAGAGGATGGGCATCATGGAATCGTACGGCCAGTCGGGGAGCGACACTTCCGTCGGCACCATCTTCAACGACCTGATGGTCTCGAGCGCAGCGCGATCGACATCGGTTGCGGGAGCGTCCTGCATCCACGCTGGGATGTAGCCCACCTTCAACCCCGCCACCGGAGCGCTCGCATCGAAGTCGAGCCGGCTCGGTAGGCTGGATGGATCGCCGGCGTCCGGACCGTTGATTGCCTGGAGCACCAGCATCGCATCTTCCACGGTCCGCGTCATCGGCCCGAGCTTGTCGAGCGACCAGCAGAGTGTCATCGCGCCGGTGCGCGCGACGCGCCCGAAGGTGGGACGGAATCCGGTGATCCCGCAGCGCATGGCGGGACTCACGATGCTCCCGCCGGTCTCGCTGCCGATCGAGAAGCCGACGAGCCCCGCGGCCGTCGCCGCGCCCGGGCCCGCGCTGGATCCGGATGCGCCTTCCTCGGGGAGCCACGGATTCATCGTCTGCCCGCCGAACCAGATGTCATTCAACGCGAACGCGCCCAGCGATAGCTTGGCGATGAGCACCGCGCCCGCCTGGTCGAGTCGGCGCACGACCACCGAATCTTCCTTCGGAACGCGATCGCGGAACGGCTCGGCGCCGTAGGTGGTGGCGATACCCGCGGTGTCGAGAAGATCCTTCACGCCGTACGGAATCCCGTGCAACGGTCCGCGATACTTCCCCGACGCGATCTCGCGGTCGGCCTGCGCGGCGCGCGCGAGGGCGTGATCCTTCGTGAGGGTGATTATCGCGTTGATCTTCGGATTCAGCTTCTCGATGCGGTCGAGGTAGATCCTGGTGAGCCGCCCGGAGGTGAGCTGGCGTCGCTCTATCCAGCGCGAGAGCTGCGTGACCGGTGCGAAGGCTATCGCATCGTCGCTCGACGGCAGCGGTGCGCCATCGCCGCCGCTCCGCACGAAGCGGTCGCGCGTAGCTTCGTTGCCGGTGACGACGCCGGGGAGCATCGGGTTCCAGAGCGTGGCCGGAGTGTCGGTCGGAGCGAGAGTTAGCTTGCGAGGGCCGGTCCTGCGCTCCAGATACGCCGCCATGGACTGGCGCCACGATGCGGCCGCCTGCTCCCGCTGCGCCGGCGTCATGGTGACCTGCACGAGCTTCTCCGCCTCGGCGAATGTTTCTGCACTCACTGGTGGACCGGAGCCCGGTGCCGTGCCGAAGGTGGGTGGCGCGCCGGCGGCGGGTGCCCCCTGTGACTGAACCGCGGGTGCGTTGCCCGAGCCGCGGCATCCGAGGGTGAGCGCGAGGAGCGCGAGCTGCGACTCGATGAGGAATTGACGCCGGTCTTTCATGGCGGCCTTCGATTGTGAGTGTGCGCGGTGGAGTCGGAGCGATGTCGCGGCTACCGCCGATCGGCTCCGGAAGCTGAGAAGCTGGGTGAAGATGCGTCGTGCGCCTCGCCGCGGCCATGGCTCACGCCGAGCTGCACTTCCTCACGGTGTCCCAGGTGCGGGTGGTCACGTTCTCGCCGAAGGTCTTCTGGATCAGCGTCATGAACACCGGACCGCGGGCGTTCGGAACATAGGCGGTGAAGATCTCGCGACCGTCCATCGCGAGGACGCGCGCACCGTCCACCTCGATCGGGAGTGAGAGCCTGGCTCCGTGCGGCTCGCGGAGAAAGGTGATGACCCGCTTCGCGTTGGCGGGGAGTCGGAATCGCGCGAATGGATCGGCCTCGATGATCTCGCTCAGTCGGCTCACCGGACGCACGATCGTGTAGAACGCGCGTCCCAGTCGCTTCTCCATTGCGGCCTCGGCCCTGCGCTCGAGTGCGGCTTCCGACGTCTTCTTCGCGTCGAATATCACGTTGCCACTCGAGAGAATCGTCCTCACGTCGCCGAATCCTGCCTCCTCGAAGCACTTCTTCAGCTCGGGCATCTTCGCGTTCGTCGGCATCACGCCACGAAGGAAGGCGGCATAGCGGGGCATGGCTCTCGTTCCTGTTTGGCGGTGGATAGTGGTGAATGATATACCGGCGCGCGTGGCGGCCCGATCCGTGCGAGGACTCCGCCGCCTGCGCGCGGATGGTCCGATGTCCGGCTCACCGCGAGCCGGGTGGGGTATATCTCCGCCCGTCCGCGCAGCCGCGGACCATGGGTTCCGGCAGCCGTAACTTCCCTATCGAGGTTTCACGATGCGCCGCCTCACTGTCTTCACTGCTCTCGCCGGTGTCGCGCTTCTCGCCACCACTCCGGCCTCGACGCTCGCCCAGCTCCCCGGAATCGGCTTCGGCATCGCCGCCGGGGCCAACGTGCCGACGGAGGACTTCGCCGACGCCGCGAAGACCGGTCTCGTGCTCAACGGCTTCGTCGAGCTGCGCACTGGCGGTCCACTGGGCGTGCGCGGCACGCTCTTCTGGAGTCGGAGCGACATAGACAATCCGCTCATCCGGAAGAGCGGGGGCGTGACTCTCCCCGACGACCCGAACCTCGATGTGGCCGGCAATGTCGATCTCGTGGGTGGCTCGCTCGACCTCACACTCGGCCGCACGCACGGGCTGGTGCAGCCGTACATCGTGGGCGGCGTGGGTGTCTTCCGCAGTAGAGTCAAACAGGATGTGAGCGGGACGATCACCGAGTTCAACGACCTGCGCCACAAGGCGACCGACGTCGGCTACAACGGCGGCGTGGGGCTGCGACTGTCGCTCGGCACCACCGCCATCTTTGCCGAAGCGCGCTACTACTCGGTCGCGACCGAGCCCGATCGGACGAACTTCGTGCCGCTGGTGGTGGGGGTGACGTTCTAACGACGGAAACGACGGGGTCAGGTCTTGCATCGTGCATCGG
>DASSNL010000177.1:0-17182 GCA_035688075.1 Gemmatimonadaceae bacterium | reverse complement strand
CTCCGATCGCGGACCACCGCGACGTCCGCGATCTCTCCTGACGAAGCACACCCGGCAGTATGCGGGAAGGAGGAGTCCGACCATGACAGGAGCCAGGACACGCGCGAGCATACCCGGTGGAACGGCGACTCTCGCCGCGCCGCTCTCGCTCCGCGGACCCGACGAGGTGAGCATCGAGCTCTCGGTCAACGGCGAACGACACGTACTGATGGCGGAGCCGCGGGTGAGTCTGCTCGACCTTCTTCGCGAGCATCTCGACCTCACAGGCACGAAGAAGGGTTGCGACCAGGGCACCTGCGGCGCTTGCACCGTCTGGATGGATGGCCGGCGCATCCTCTCGTGCCTCACGCTCGCGCTCTCCTGCGAGGAGCATGAGGTGACCACCATAGAAGGTCTGGCGCACGGCGAGGAGCTGCACCCGATGCAGCGCGCCTTCGTCCGCCACGACGCTTTCCAGTGCGGCTACTGCACGCCCGGCCAGCTCATGTCCGCCGTCGCTCTCCTGAAGGAAGGCCATGCATCGAGCGACGCCGAGATTCGCGAGTGGATGAGCGGCAATCTCTGCCGCTGCGCGGCGTATCCCAACATCCGCGCCGCCATAGCCGAGGTGCGCGACTCTTCGCGAGGCTCCCTCGATGCGGCCCCTTAGCTACGCGCGCGCGCACGACGTGGCCGAGGCCATTGCTACGATGATCGACAACCCGGAGAGCGCGTTCCTGGCCGGTGGCACCACCGAGATCGATCTCCTCCGGCAGAACGTGGTGCAGCCCGCCACCCTCGTGGACATCAACGCGCTCCCGCTCGCCGATGTGGAAGAGCTCCCCGGCGGCGGCCTTCGCATCGGCGCGCTCGCGCGGATGAGCGACGTGGCCGAGTCTCCCCTCGTTCGCGAGCGCTTCCCGCTCGTGGCGCAGGCGCTCGAGCAGGGCGCATCTCCGCAACTGCGCAACATGGCAACGATGGGCGGGAACCTCCTCCAACGCGTGCGCTGCAGCTACTTCCGCGACGCGATCTCGCCGTGCAACAAGCGCGAGCCGGGCACCGGCTGCTCGGCGCTCGAGGGCGTGAACCGCGGCCACGCCATACTCGGCACGAGCGAAAAGTGCATCGCCACGCATCCCTCTGACCTGGCGGTCGCGCTCGTAGCGCTCGATGCCGTGGTACGCACCGAGGGCCCCTCGGGCGAGCGCGCCATCGCGATCGACGACTTCTTCCTCCTCCCCGGCGACACTCCGCAGATCGAGCACCCGCTCTCGCACGGCGAGCTCATCGTTGCCATCGAGATCCCCCCGCTCCCCTTCGCCCGGCGATCGCTCTACCTCAAGGTGCGCAACCGCGAGTCGTACGAGTTCGCACTCGTCTCGGTGGCCCTCGCGCTCGACGTTGCCGACAGCGTCATCGTCGACGCCCGCCTGGCGCTCGGCGGTGTCGCCACGAAGCCATGGCGCGCCAGGCGGGCGGAGCGAGTCGTGATAGGCGCATCGGCTGCGGAGGACACCTTCGCCAGAGCCGCAGCCGAGGAGCTCGCACCTGCGACGCCGCGCGGGATGAACGCGTTCAAGGTAGAGCTCGCGCAGCGCGCCATCTGCCGGGCGCTGGACATGGCGACGAGATGGGAGGTGTAGTATGACCACGGCAATCGGACAGCCGCTCGAGCGAGTGGACGGTCGCGCCAAGGTCACGGGCGGCGCGCGCTATTCGGCGGAGATCGCTCTGCCGCACGTAACCCACGCAGTGGTGGTAGGCGCGAGCATAGCGAGCGGACGGATCGCCTCCATCGACACGAACGACGCCGAGCGCGCACCGGGCGTGCTGGCCGTCCTCACGCACCGGAACGTCGACCGAATTGCGGCGCAGCCCCCGCTCTTCCCCTCGCTCTTCGGTCACGCCGCTCCGGGAGAGACGTTCTTCCCGATGCAGGACGAGGTCGTCCATTACGCCGGCCAACCGGTAGCGCTGGTGGTGGCCGACACGCTCGAGCGCGCCCAGCACGCCGCCACGCTGCTGCACATCGACTACGTAGCCGCGCCTTCCACCACCACACTCGATGAAGGGCGCGGGAGCGCGTACGAGCCGGAGCGCATCTTCGCCGGGTTGGTGCCCGGGCGGATGGCGCGCGGCGATGTCGACGCCGCCCTGTCGAGCGCGGAGGTGCAGGTCGACTCCACCTACGAGTTCGCCGCGAACCACCACAACCCGATCGAGCCCTCCGCCACGATGGCGGCGTGGAACGGCGATGAGCTCACCCTCTACGACTCCAACCAGGGGATCACCGCCACGCGCCTGACGGTAGCCGCGCTGCTTGGCCTCTCTCCCACGCGGGTCCGCGTGATCACGCGCTACGTGGGCGGCGCCTTCGGGTGCAAGGCGATGGTCTGGCCCCACTCGACCCTCGCCGCGATGGCCGCTCGGCGCGTGGGACGCCCGGTCAAGCTCGCTCTGACGCGCGCGCAGATGTTCAGCTCCTGCGGTCACCGCGAGGAGCAGGAGCAGCGCATCGTGCTCGGCGCCACCCGCGACGGCAACGTCACCACGCTCCGGCATCACAAGCTCTCCGCCACATCGCCCTTCGACGATTGGGCCGAGCCATCGCTGAACGTCGCGGCGCAGGCGTACGCGTATCCGAACCACGAAGGCGTCTACCGGCTCGTTCGCACCAACACCATGACGCCGACCTTCACGCGCGCTCCGGGCGAGTCCACGGGGATGTTCGCCCTGGAGTGCGCGATGGATGAGCTGGCGCACGAGCTCGGGATCGACCCGATCGAGCTCCGGCTGCGTAATCACGCCGACGTCGACCCGGTGAGCGGTCAGCCGTGGTCGAGCAAGGGATTGAAGGAGTGCTACCAGCGCGGCGCCGAGCGCATCGGCTGGGAGCGGCGAAGCGCGAAACCGCGCTCGCAACGCGAAGGGAATTGGCTCATCGGCTACGGGATGGCCACGGCCGGCTACCCGGTCCCTGCGTTCCCGGGGCTGCAGCCGCAGCGCGCGCTCGCGCGGCTGTACGCGGACGGGAGCGTCGAGATACAGTGCGGCACTCAGGAGTTCGGAACCGGCGTGGCGACCGCGATGACCCAGGTGGCCGCCGACGCGCTCGGCGTCGCGACAGGAAGCATCCGCTTCGAGTACGGCGACACCGAGCTGCCCAACACATCGTCAGCCGTCGGCTCGGCGGGCGCGGGTCTGCTCGGCTCCGCGGTTCACGCCGCGGCCACGCAACTGCGCGAGCAGTTGATTGCGCGGGCGATCACCGACGAGAAGTCTCCACTGCACGGTGCCGATGCGCGCTCGGTGGTCGTGAGCGACGGGCGGATGTCACTGCGCGACGAGCCCGACAGAGGCGAGGCGTACGGTGAGCTCCTGAAGCGGAACTTCCTGGAGGAGGTAGACGCATCGGGGAGCTGGACCCCCGTGGGGATGGACAGCGGCTACGCGCAAACCACCTTCGGTGCGCAATTCGCGGTGGTGGCCGTGGACTCCGATCTGGGACTCGTGCGAGTGCGGCGCATGGTCGGCGCATTCGCTCCGGGCCGCGTGCTGAATCCAAGGACCGCTCGCAGCCAGCTCATGGGTGGGATGCTCTGGGGGCTCGGACAGGCGCTGCTGGAGGGAACGCGGATGGACAGCCGCTATGGCCGGTGGACGAACACGAGTCTGGGCGACTACCTGGTACCCGTGAACGCCGACGCCCCCGACGTGGACGTCGAGCTCGTCGAGGTGCGCGACGATGTTGTGAACCCGCTCGGCGTGAAGGGAGTAGGAGAGATTGGCCAGGTAGGCGCGGCGGCTGCGATAGCGAACGCCGTGTTCAACGCTACCGGATACAGGGCGCGCGAGCTCCCGATCGCCGTGGAGCATCTGCTGCAGTCCACGGGACACGACCGCACGCGAAGCCCACGACCATCCAACGAGAAACAGTGATGTCATCGACACTTGCTGCCCCACCTACGCCCGCGCCCCGCGCCGAGCAGCTGCATCCGACGCTCACGCCGGCGCAGATAGCTCGCATAGCCGCGCACGGGCGCAGACGCAGCGTACAGACAGGCGATATCCTGACCGAGCCCGGCACCAGCAACGCCAGATTCTTCGTCGTGCTCGAGGGGCGCCTCGACGCGATCCTCCCCTCCGTGCGAGGCGACCGGCTGATCGCCAGCTTCCAGCCGGGGAAGTTCACCGGCGAGGCGAGCCTCTTGTCAGGCCGCCGCGGCCTGGCGCGCATCGAGGCGCGCGATGGGGGCGAAGTGATAGAGCTGGAGCGCGACCGTCTCCTCGAGCTCGTGCAGACGGACGGCGAGCTGAGTGAGATCCTTCTCCGATCCTTCGTGCTGCGTCGTCTCGAGCTCATCGCCAGCGGTTTCGGCGACGCCGTGGTGATCGGCTCGAGTCACTGCTCGGGCACGCTCCGCATCCGGGAGTTCCTCACACGAAATGGTCACCCGTACTGCTCCGTGGATCTCGACGGCGACTCGTGCGTGCAGGATCTGCTAGACCAATTCCACGTGGCACTGGATGACATCCCGGTGGTGATCTGCCGCGGCGAGGTGGTGCTCCGCAATCCGACCAACCAGCAGATCGCCGACTGCCTCGGCTTCAACGACGCGGTGGATGAGACGCAGCTGCGCGATCTCGTGGTGATCGGTGCGGGACCGGCGGGGCTCGCGGCCGCCGTCTACGGCGCGTCCGAAGGTCTCGACGTCCTCGTGCTCGAGACGAGCGCGCCGGGCGGCCAGGCCGGCACCAGCTCGCGCATCGAGAACTACCTCGGCTTCCCCATGGGGATCTCGGGACAGGAGCTCGCATCGCGCGCCTACACGCAGGCGCAGAAGTTCGGCGCACAGGTGCTGATAGCGCGCGGCGCCACGCGACTCACCTGCGATCGCAGGCCGTACATCGTCGAGGTGGAAGACGGCACGCGCATCCCCGCGCGCACCGTGATAATCGCCACCGGCGCCGAGTACCGCCGTTTGCCGATCGAGAACCTTTCGCGATTCGAGGGCGCGGGCGTGTACTACGCGGCGACGTACATGGAGTCGCAGCTCTGCGGCGGCGACGAGGTGATGGTGGTGGGCGCCGGCAATTCTGCCGGCCAGGCCGCGGTGTTCCTCGCGCAGAACGCGAAGAGCGTGCAGATGCTGGTCCGCGGGGAGTGTCTGGCGAAGAGCATGTCGCGCTACCTGATCCGGCGCATCGAGCAGACGCCGAACATCTCGCTCCGGCTGCGCACGGAGATCGTGAGTCTCGAGGGCGAGATGAATCTCGAGCGCGTGCACTGCGTGGACAGGTCAACCGGCCGCACCGAGAGCCACGAGGTGCGCTACGTCTTCGCCATGACCGGCGCGGTGCCGAGCACGCAGTGGCTGGGAGGCTGCCTCGCGCTCGACGCGAGCGGCTTCGTCAAGACTGGGCAGGAGCTGTCGGCGGACGATCTCGACACGATGCAGTGGCCGCTCGCGCGGCAGCCGTATCCGCTGGAGACGAGCCTCCCCGGCGTGTTCGCCGTGGGCGACGTGCGCGCGGGGAGCGTGAAGCGCGCGGCGTCGGCGGTCGGCGAGGGATCGGTCGCCGTGTCGAGTGTACATCGAGTTCTCGCATGACAACTGGGTCAGGTCTGGGATTGTGCGCCATGTCATCCCCGCGAAAGCGGGGACCCATGTTGACCAACCGGAACATGGGTCCCCGCTTTCGCGGGGATGACGATTGTGGAAACGCCCGGCGTAGCGGCTGTATCGATTCACGATACCAGACCTGACCCTATCGCACCTTACGAAGGAGGTTAGGAATCATGAGTGAGTCATTCATCTCGCGCGGCTTCCGCGGCAGGCGGCAGTCGGCCGAATCGGCCCGACGCATCCCGCCCGGCCAGTACGAGACACACGACTTCCCGGTACTCTCGGCGGGACCGACACCGCACACGCCGCTCGAGACGTGGAACTTCATCGTACGCGATGCCGGATCGCGCACCGCGACCTGGACGTGGGAGGAGTTCGGGAAGCTGCCGATGGAGGAGGTGAAGACGGACATCCACTGCGTCACGAAGTGGTCGAAGCTCGACACGGTGTGGGAGGGCGTGTCGCTCGACGCGCTGTTCGCCGATGCGGCCACGCGTGCCGGAATCGAGCTCGCGCCGTACGTGCTCGCCGTGTGCGACGGCGGCTACACCACGAATCTCCCGCTCGCGGATGTGATGGGCGGGAAGGCGTGGGTGGCGTTGCGTTACGACGGCCAGCCGCTGCCGCCCGAGCACGGCGGCCCCGCGCGACTCCTTGTCCCGCATCTCTACTTCTGGAAGAGCGCCAAGTGGGTGCGGCAGCTCCGTGTGATGGAGCAGGACCAGCGCGGCTTCTGGGAGTCGTTCGGCTACCACAACTACGGAGACCCGTGGCGCGAACAGCGCTACGCGGGCGATGAGTGAGAGCAGCGGCGTGACGACCGTGGACGTTGGCTCGCGAGCGGCACCGGCTCGCGCGATACCGCAGATCCGCTGGCGAATTTCGACGGTGCTCGACGTAGTGCAGGAGACACCCGCGACGCGGACGCTCGTCCTCGATGTGCCGGAGTGGCCCGGACACCGCGCCGGCCAGCACGTGGATGTGCGCCTCACCGCCGAGGATGGCTATCGAACGGAGCGCAGCTACTCCATAGCCTCTCCGCCCGAGGATGCACACGTCGCCCTCACGGTGGAGCGGCTCGACGATGGCGAGGTCTCGCCCTACCTGACCGACGAGCTCCGCGCCGGCGACCGGCTCGAGCTGCGCGGACCCATCGGCGGCTACTTCGTGTGGAGTGTGGCGCAGGGAGGGCCGCTGCTCCTCGTAGCGGGCGGCTCGGGGATCGTACCGCTCATGGCGATGCTCCGGCATCGCGAGCTCGCGCTTGCCAACGCCGACGATAATGCCCGGTACGGCATTCCGGCTCGGCTTCTCTATTCATCCCGCCGCTGGGATGACGTCATCTATCGCGACACGCTGCAGCGAATGGCCGAGCGCGACCCCACGCTCGAGGTGACGTTCACGATCACGCGCGAGCCGCCAGAGGGATGGACCGGTTTCCGCAGGCGGATCGATCGCATGATGCTCGCGGAAGTCACCTGGCCGCCCCCCGAGCGACCGCACGTCTTC
This sequence comes from Gemmatimonadaceae bacterium, assembly GCA_035688075.1. Classification (GTDB taxonomy): domain Bacteria; phylum Gemmatimonadota; class Gemmatimonadetes; order Gemmatimonadales; family Gemmatimonadaceae; genus JADGGM01. The sequence continues at coordinate 10,064 of DASSNL010000177.1, read as the reverse complement.
GTGTGCGGCCCGACCCCGCTGGTGGAGAGCGCGGCCGCGGCGCTGGTACAGCTGGGACACGATCCTGCGCGTGTGAAGACCGAGCGCTTCGGCCCCACGGGCGGTCGGGGGTGACGGGCTGTACATCAATTCTGGAACCTGGATCGATGCGAGGAGGGAGCCATGAGCAATGGAACGGATGTGACGCGGGAAGTTCCACACGATCGGCCCATGGCCGGCGAGGAGCTCGCCGATGCACTGCGACTCGATGGGAATGCGGCCGCAGGGATCCTCAGTGAAATCTTTCTCCCCGACCTGACGTCGGCGCGCGCGACCTGCGCCGGTTGCGGCGCCGGGCGTCCGGTCGGCGCGCTGCTCGCGTATGCACACGGGATGGGGATCGTGGTGCGCTGCCCCGCCTGCGACTGCGTGGTGCTGCGTGCCGCTCGCACGCCGACGCGGATCTGGCTCGACATGCGGGGAGCCGCGAGCATCGCGGTAGGGGTAACGACGTAACGACGGGGTCAGGTCTTGCGTCCTACCCGCTGTCATCCCCGCGAAAGCGGGGACCCATGTTCGGCTAGGCAACATGGGTCCCCGCTTTCGCGGGGATGACGGTGTTGGGTACAGCCAGCCGACGGCTGGCCGATGCACGATGCAAGACCTGACCCCGCCGTTACCTGACCCCCTCGACGATCCGGCCGTCCACGCCGACGGGGATCACCCGCCCCACCTCGAGCCCGGCCGCCGCGAAGAGCTGCTCGAACTCCTCCACCGTCCGCTCGCGTCCCCCGGTCGTCACGAGCATCTGCACGTCGAGAAACTTCGCCGCCACCGACTTCTCGCCCGCGTCGATCACGCTTTCCATCACGAGCAGCCTCCCGTCCTCCGCCATCGCGCGCTCGCAGTTGGCCAGGATGGTGGTGGCCGGCATGTCGTCCCAGTCGTGGATGATGCTGCGCAGCATGTAGATGTCGCCGCCAGGCGGCACGGCCCGGAAGAAGTCGCCGCCCACCAGCTCGCAGCGCTCGGACACGCCGGCTCCCTCTAACGTGCGCTTCGCCGCGGCCACCACGCTCGGCTGGTCGAAGAGGATGCCGTGCAGATGCGGATTCGCCTTCAACACTCCGGCGAGGAGCATCCCCTGCCCCCCGCCCACATCCACCACCGTGAGCGCATCGGAGAAGTCGTACCCCTCGACGATGCTCTGCACGTGCCTGCGCGAGATCACGGTCATGGTGGCATCGAACGCCTCGCCCGCCTCGCTGTCCCTGCGCAGGTAGGCGAAGCCGGGCATGCCGAGCACCTTCTCGGCGGGCGTCTCGCCGCTCATCACGCCGTAGAGCAGCTCACCCCACGTCCTGTACGACACGCCGCCGAGGAAGATCGACATCGGCCTGAGCGACTCCGGGTGATCGGAGCGGAGCAGGTCGGACAGTGGCGTGAGCGCGAAGCTATGTCCTTCGAGCTCCTCGAGCACGCCCACAGCGCCGAGCGCGCGGAGCACACGGTAGAGTCGATCGGCGTTGGCACCGGTCTGCGCCGCGAGATCGTCCACGCTCCGCGGTCCCAGTACGAGCAGGTCGGCGATTCGAAGTACTGCCACTACATGAACGAGCTGCGCAAGCTGATAACCGCTGATCATCCGGAAGAGCGCATCCCGCGCCTCCGGTCGTGCAGTGGTTGCCATCGGAGCTCCTCGTGGTGGTTGCCACCAACAATTGACGTCACGACTCGATTTCGTACAATACCCCATCCCCTCCGACCGGACGATCCCGAATGCAAGCCCTCTCCACCCACCCCCGCTTCGCCCTCCGTACTCTCCGGCGCGCGCTACGGTGATATCATGCGGCTGGTGATGCTCGATGGATTCGTACTTGCGGCCGCGGGCACGCTGATCGGCGTGTTGTTCGCGCCGGGGATCGAAAAGGTGCTCGGGGCGCTCCTGGTAGGCGTGAGCGGAACGAGCCCTCTGCTCCTCCTTAGCGCGTCCTCGCAGTCGCCTACGCTCGGTACGAACTAGCGGACCAGTGCATCCGCCAGCTCCGAGTAGGTGTTGAAATCCTCCGCGCCTCTCAACTCTGGTCCCTCGTGCAGCTTGTAGTCGAGCCGATTGACACTGGTGCTCCAGCGTCCAGCGCGCTCGGCTTCGTGCACATCATCAGCAGAGAGGAGGTATCCCTTCTCGCCAGGACCGATGAGCAACACGATGTGCCAGCGCAGTCCGCTTTCGTCAAAGGAGCGGAGAAATGTCGTCCTCAGCCCCCAGAATCCTCCCGACTCGCTTCTTGTTTTGATGTACAGGAGAGAGCTGCCGTCGGGTCCCGCTAGCTCCAAAGCGTTGCGGCTCCTCCGATGCCCACCCTCCCAGATCCGGACCTGCAATCCGTTGTCGCGAGCCCGACCCCGAAGCTCGCTGAGAAACTTTTCGAGCAAGTCCTCCTGTGTCTCGCTGCCCGCGTTCCGCACGTGCCGCTTCGCTCCAGCATCCTCATTGCGGAACCGGTGCGACTCCTCGTCCAGATTGGCTACTCGTCTCAGTACCGAATTCGGGGTGTCCTCCAAGGGCCGCGCCAAGCTCTTCAACCAACCCCAAACTTGGTCATCCACTCGAATGACGGGCATCATCCAATCCTCCATGTAATATTGTAACGGCAATATGGAAAACTATGGAATGTTTGTCAATGCGCAGGTCACCGGCTCTCTTACCATTTAGGACCTTGTCCCTAGACATATAATGGCTATTATATGTCAAGACTAACCGCTTCTAGACAAATAGACCGCATTATATGTCTGGTATAGTCGTTTCTAGACATATAATACGGCCGACTCGTCTCATGCGGCTCTGATCTCCACTAGAGCGCCGACGATGGCCAGGATTAGTGAAGCCCGAATAACTGACCAACTACGCATACTCGAGCAGATCGTCGTGGCGCACCCGGACGGGTTGTCTCGATCCCTGCTGGAAGTGGAGTACCGAAGAGTGGCAGGCCACACTTTGCCCCAACGCACGTTGGCCAGGCGACTGGATCGCCTCGTTCGAGCGGACCGTATACGCGTTCACAACGCTGGAAGGAACACTCGGTATGTTGCAACCGCCGCGGAGTCCGAGTTGCCGACCGGACAGCCCTCCACCCCAGTCACGGCCGGCGATACGGGAACGCCCGGCAAGGAGCATGTGGAAGAGGGCCGCGATGAGTACCCCCCTCTGACGAAATCCGCGGTCGAGGTACGTTCACTGGTGCGCCAGCCGCTGAGTGTCAGGAACCCGGTAGGCTACAATCCGGCATTCCTGGAGAGCTACCTGCCCGGAACGACCTGGTACCTGACTACCGCTCTCCGAGCGCATCTGAACGACACGGGCCGCACACCCGATGGTCCCCGTCCGGCAGGCACTTACGCGAGAGAGATCCTCGGTAGACTACTCATCGACCTGTCATGGGGATCCAGTCGTCTGGAAGGCAACACATATAGTAGACTGGATACGAAAAACCTGATCGAGTTCGGACAGCGCGCGGAGGGCAAGGACGCATGGGAAGCCCAGATGATCCTCAACCACCGCGCCGCGATCGAGTTGCTCGTGGAGCAGGCAGAACACATCGGCTTCAATCGCTACACGTTCCTGAATCTGCATGCGCTTCTCTCGGAGAATCTTCTCGACGACCCGGGTGACGAAGGCGGGTTGCGACAGCGGCTCGTCGGCATCGAGGGATCCGCATACACGCCTCCCGGTGTTCCGCAGAAGATCCAGGAGTGGTTCGATCTCTCCCTGGAGAAAGCCGCCGCCATCCCGGACCCGTTCGAGCAGGCGTTCTTCGTCATGGTGCAGCTCCCGTACTTGCAGCCATTCGCAGACGTCAACAAGCGCACGTCACGAATCGCCGCGAACATCCCGCTCATCCGCGCCAACCTCTTCCCTCTCTCATTCGTCGATGTACCGAAGCAGGCATACATCGAAGGCCTGCTCGCCATCTACGAGTTCAACCGAATCGAGTTGCTCCGGGATGTGTTCGTCTGGGCGTACGACCGCTCGGTGAAGCAGTACAGGGTCGTGAGCGATGCGATGGGACAGCCGGATCCACTGAGGTTGCAGTACAGGGCGGAATTGCGTGAGGTGGTAAGCGAGACAGTGCGTGCCGGCCGAGCGCCTGAGCGCACGGAGCTGCGACAGTGGGCGGAATTACATGGAGTACAGCCTGGTGATGCGGAGGGTTTCGCAAATCGAGCTCTCGATCTGCTTCTGGGACTCCACGAAGGCAACCTTGCGCGATATCGCCTTCTCCCGAGCGAATTCCAGGCGTGGAGATCGCGGCATGCTGCTGCCTCGAGGTCATAGTGCAACTTCCATGACTGCCAGAGATCGAACCGCCTGTCCAGGTGCTGACTCGCGCCGCGCGACAGTACCTTCGCACTCGGCCTGAGACGCTACTCACCTCCCCAGCGCTACCCTCACCCCGAATCGGGCCTCGCGCGCCGGGTCGATGCCCACGATCGGCTGCGCACGACCGTACTTCTCGTTGTACCTGCGTGCCGCACCTGGCGCGTCGACCACCGAGTAGATCCAGCTCCCGAGCATCAGTACTGCGCCGGTCACCTGCTTCGTCTCGTTGCAGCCGACGCTCAGCAGCTCGTCGCATGTCGCCAGATCGTGGATGATCAGTCCCGCGCCTCCCAGCTCGGCGAGCATCAACAGCACTCCCTTCTTCGTTTCCCCGGCGTAGAGCTGCCCGCCGCCAGCGATGAGGAACGAGAGGACGAAAGCCGTGGACGCCGAGCGGGGCTCGAACGCCACCGAGTCTGCACTCGCCACCGACGCAGGATCGCGCAGGCTGGACATCTGCCCCCCTGAATTCGGAACACCGAGACTCACGAAGGCGAATCGTGGCGAGACGACCGAGATCGCCTGTAACGGGACCTGGTGGGTGATCGAGTCGGAAAGCGTGATGCGCCCCGCCAACCGATCGCCACTGACCGTCGTCTCCCATCGAGTGGGCTGGAGCTGCGCGAAGAGCGCGAGGGGCACGAGAGGCGCGAGCATGACCGCGGTGAGCACCGCGAAGAGCGTTCGGCGAGGCGACATGTCGGTACCCCCTCGTGGCGTAGGCAATGGAGCGATCGATCGTACCCGCTACATGATGATCGAAATTCTCTCCCTCAGCCCGCCAGGTGGAGAGGCCCGCCACCTACCCCAGCGCCGCGTCCACCATCGCCTGCGCTTCCTCGAGGATCTTCGCCAGCGCCTCCCTCCCACGGAAGCTCTCTGCGTAGATCTTGTAGATCTCCTCCGTCCCGCTCGGGCGCGCGGCGAACCAGCCGGTGGCGGAGCTGACCTTCACGCCGCCGAGCGGCGCGCCGTTACCCGGCGCCTCGGTGATGACGCTCTCGATCTTCTCTCCCGCCAGCTCGCTGACGCGCAGGTCGTTCGCTGACAACGACGCGAGCCGCTTCTTCTGCTCCAGCGTGGCGGGCGCCTCCACGCGATCGTACACAGGATCCCCCAGCTCGCTCGTGAGGTCGCGGTAGATCTCCCCCGGATCACGCCCCGCCTTCGCCGCGATCTCGGCGGAGAGCAGCGCCAGCGCGATTCCATCCTTGTCGGTGCACCACGCGGTGCCATCACGCCGCAGCAGCGACGCGCCCGCGCTCTCCTCGCCGCAGAAGCCGAGCGATCCATCGGATAGTCCGTCCACGAACCACTTGAAGCCCACCGGCACCTCGTACAGCCGGCGCCCGAGCTTCGCAGTTACGCGATCGATCATCGAGCTGCTCACCACCGTCTTCCCCACACCCACATCGCTCCCCCACTCGGGGCGATGCCGGAATACGTGGTGGATCGCGGCCGAGAGGTAATGATTCGGCGGGAGCAGCCCGCTGCTCCGCGTGACGATGCCGTGACGGTCGTGATCGGTGTCGCACGCGAAGGCGATGTCGAAGCGATCCTTCAGCGCGAGGAGCCGCTGCATGGCGTACGGCGACGACGGGTCCATCCTGATCTGCCCATCCCAGTCGAGCGTCATGAAGCGGAAGGTCTCGTCCACCACATCGCTCACCACGGTGAGATCGAGCCCGTACCGCTCCGCGATCGGCCCCCAGTAGTGCACGCCGGCACCGCCCAGCGGATCCACGCCGAGGTGGAGACCGGCAGCGCGTATCGCATCCATGTCGATGACGTTCCCGAGGTCGCCAACGTACGAGTCGATGTAATCGTGCGCGTGCGTGGTGGGTGCGTGCAGCGCGCGCTCGTAGGGGATGCGCCGCACGCTCGCGAGGTTGGTTTCGAGCAGCTCGTTCGCCTCGGCGCCGATCCAGCGGGTGATCTCCGTGTCGGCCGGGCCTCCGTTGGGCGGGTTGTACTTGAAGCCGCCGTCGGCCGGCGGGTTGTGTGACGGAGTGATGACGATCCCATCGGCGAGCGCTCTCGACGCTGACGCACCGCTGACGCCTGTCGCGCCGCCAGTGACCCGGCCGCGGTTGTGGCAGATGATGGCGTGCGACACGACCGGCGTGGGCGTGTAAGCGTCGTCCTTCGCGAGCATGACCTCCACGCCATGCGCGGCGAGCACCTCGAGTGCGCTGGCGCGTGCCGGAACCGAGAGCGCGTGCGTGTCGATGCCGAGGAAGAGCGGGCCGTCGATCCCACGTCGCTTGCGGAAGCGGCAGATCGCCTCCGTGATGGCGAGCACGTGCCGCTCGTTGAAGGTGCAGTCGAAGGCAGAACCGCGGTGACCGGACGTGCCGAAGGAGACGCGCTGCGCGGGGACCGACGGGTCGGGGATCCCGGTGTAGTACGCCGTGATGAGCTTCGCGACGTCGAGCAGCTCGGAGGCCGGGGGCGCCTTCCCCGCGAGTGGGCTGACCTTCATGGGACTCTCCTGCGCGTTCCATCCGAGAGCATTATCTGGCCTCGCCCCGCCCCGTCGTGCCGAGTGACAGCGCCTGCCCCGAGGCCAGCGCGTTCTCGACCAGCATGAGCCCCGACTCGCCGGTACGGCGGATCATCTTGAGCAGGGTGTCCATGCTCGAGCACTCCTCGAGCTGCTCCCGGGCGAACCATTCCAGGAAGTCGTGCGCCACGTAGTCGCGCTCCTTGGACGCGAGGTCGAGGAGGCCGTTGATCTGCTTCGTGACGGTGTACTCCCATTCGAGCGCCAGCGCGACCGCTTCCTCCGCGGAGCCGAACTCCGATTTCGGCGCGGGGATGGCCGGGATCCTGACCGTCCCATCGGCATCGAGGATGTAGCGCACGAACTTCATGCCGTGCTGGCGCTCCTCGTCCGCCTGGCGGAAGAAGTGCTGCGTCAGCACGGGGAGTCCCGCGTTATCGAAGTACGCGGCCATGTTGACGTACTGCAGCGAAGCGCCCATTTCGTGGCCGATCTGCTCGTTCATCTGTGCGTTCATCGTCTCGCTTATCAGTGCCATCTCAGGGTCTCCAGGTTGACTGGTGGAACGGCCGCCCTCCCGGCCGCTTCGCGGACCTTCGCCCGGCCTCCGAAGCTTCTAACGATACCGCACACATCGCGCTAGCTTCCCGCCCATGCCAATCCTCCCGTTGCCATCCCTCCACGGTGCTGCCGGCACACGTTTCCCCCGCGGTCGTGCAGGACGAGCGCACGCGTCGTGCCGTGTACCCGCGACCCGCCGCGCAGCGGTGATTCTCTCGACAGCCGCCGTCGGCCTCGTTCCCCTCTCTCGCACCGCCGCGCAGTCCACTTCCGCTACGGCGCGCTCCGCCGCGCCTGCCGTGCACATCGTGGCAACCGGCGGGACTATCGCGTCGACCAACTACTACTCGGACGATCCCGGCAAGATCGGCGTGGGGCAGCTGCTGCACGCCGTGCCCGGGCTCGATACCATCGCCACGATCTCCGCGCAGCAGTTCTCCAACATCGCCTCAGGAGCGATGACGCCGGCGATGTGGCTCGATCTCTCTCGCGGAATCGCCGACACCCTCCGCACCCGCCCGGACCTCGCGGGCGTCGTCGTCACCCACGGCACCGACACGATGGAGGAGACCGCATACTTCCTCGACCTCACCGTCGCCGATCCGCGACCGGTGGTGGTGACCGGCGCGATGCGACCTTCGGACGGTATCGGCATCGACGGCCCCGCGAATCTGCGCGACGCGGTGCGCGTGGCCGCGTCGCCATCGGCCCGCGACCGCGGCACAATGGTCGTCATGAACGACGAGATCTTCGCGGCACGCGACGTCACCAAGTCGAACACGGTCCGCCCCGATGCCTTCGCCTCTCCCGTGCGCGGCGACCTCGGCGCGGCCGACCCGGAGGAGATCCGCTTCTTCCGCGAGCCGCACCGCGGGACGGTGTTCGACATTTCGCGTCTCGATTCCCTCCCCCGCGTAGACATCGTGTACTCGTACGTAGGCGCCGACGGAGCAGGCGTCGACGCCGCCGTCGCCGCCGGAGCGCGCGGAATAGTCGTGGCAGCCACCGGTCGCGGCGACGTCCCGCCGAACCAGCGCCAGGCGCTCAGACGTGCAATGGCGAAGGGAGTGATAGTGGTGGTAGGAAGCCGCGCCGGCTCGGGGAGCGTGGAGGTGGGAAATGGCGTAAGAGGCAACGGCTCCGGCCGCGACACATCGACGGCCGATGTATCCGTTGATCGTGCGCGACCCGATGCATCGACTGCCGATGTATCACGTCATCCCATGCGACGCGATACCAGCTCTGATGCCACGCAACCGTCCACCATCGGTGCCGGCACACTGAACGTCCAGAAGGCCCGCATACTCCTCATGCTCGAGCTCACCCGCAGCAGCGACCCCGCCGCAGTCGCGAAGGAATTCCAGGCCAACCAGTAGCGAGGCGCAATCACTCCACCCGTCATCCCCGCGCAAGCGGGGACCCATGTTACTCGACCGAACATGGGTCCCCGCTTGCGCGGGGATGATGGGGGAGACGGTGATGACCGCAGACGGTGTGCCGGTACCTGTTTCCTGTTCCCTGTTTCCTGTCTCTTGCAGTTCCCTGCTTTCTGCTTCCTGCTTCCTGCTTTCTGCTCCCTTCTCCCCTCCCTCCATGTTCACCCGACTCCCCCTCCCGGCTCTCCTCCTCGCCGCAGCCTCACCCGTCCTCGCCGCCCAGTCCTCCGCCCACCGCCACCACCTCCCCGCCACTCCGGCCACCGTTGCGTGGGGATACTACAGCGCCGAGGCGAAGCCGGTGCTCCGCGTAGCATCGGGCGACACGGTGGACGTCGAGACTCTGCTCACCAACTCTCCGCGCGGGCTCGAGCGCGCGGGGCTCCCGAGCGCGGACGTGCAGCAGTCGCTCCGCGACGTCTACGACCAGGTGAAGGACAAGGGGCCGGGCGGGCACATCCTCACCGGGCCGATCTACGTGGAGGGCGCCGACTCCGGCGACGTGCTCGAGGTGCGCATCCTCGACGTTCACCTCGCGATCCCGTACGCCTACAACGGCTGCAGCGGCTTCCTCCGCGACAACTGCGGCGATCCCCGCACGCGCATCATCCGCCTCGACACCACGCGGATGGTCGCCGACCTTGGCGACGGCATCGTCGTCCCGCTCCACCCCTTCTTCGGCAGCATGGGCGTCGCACCGCCGCGCGACTCGGGCCGCGTATCCAGCAACCCGCCGAGCATCCACGCGGGGAACATGGACAACAAGGAGCTGGTTGCTGGGACGACTCTCTACGTCCCGGTGTGGGCGCCCGGCGCGCGCCTCGAGATCGGCGATGGTCACGCCGCGCAGGGCGACGGCGAAGTCGATCAGACGGCGATCGAGACTTCGCTCTCCGGTACCGTGCAGCTCATCGTTCGCAAGGACATGCATCTCGAGTGGCCGATCGCCGAGACGCCCACCGACTACATAGTCATGGGGATGGACCGCGACCTGACGAAGGCGACGCAGATCTGCGTGCAGCAGATGGTGAACTTCCTCATGAGGAAGAAGAATCTCCCACGAGTGGAGGCGTACCGCCTGGCGAGCATCGCCGGCAACCTCCGCATCACCGAGCTGGTGGACGGGAACGTGGGCGTCCACATGATGATCGCGAAGAGCGTTCTGGGGTCGACGACGGGGTCAGGTCTTTGATTTCGAGCGGGC